>DATEPF010000096.1:0-9559 GCA_035273325.1 Pyrinomonadaceae bacterium
ATTTTCCTGGTTTCGTCTTCATGAATGAATGCTGCGGTGACCAACTTCAGATCTGTCTCAAAAGTACAATTTAGACTTTCGTGTGTTTCGTGTAATTCGTGGATCGTTTTTAGTTGGCGTAAAAATACGATCCACGAATGACACGAAATAACTCGAACATGCTAAACCGCGACGCTTGAGAGCAACTTCTTGTAAACAGCTTCCGTCTGACGGCGCGTTGATTCAAATCCATCGGACGTGTCGATCAGATAGTCGGCAAACTTCTTCTTCTCCTCCTGATCCATTTGCGCTCTCACTCTTTGTTCGGCCTGCTCGCGCGTCAACTCATTACGCTTCATTAAGCGCTCCAACTGAACTTCGGGCCGGCAATGAACAACAATCAGTTTATCAAAACGCTGGTAGCCGCCCGACTCGATCATCAAGGCCGCATCAACCACACCGATGCCATTCGGATCTTCGACCTCCCATTCGCGCAGTCGTTGGTCCTGCTCGGCGATGATGTATGGATGAAGTATTGAATTCAAAAGCTGTCGCTTCGCCGGATCGGCGAAAACGATTGAGCCCAACTTCTCGCGATTGAGACTTCTGTCATCGCGCAGCACGTCCGCGCCAAACGCGGAAAGGACCTTCTCAAGTGCAGGCGAACCCGGTAACACAACCTCACGCGCCAGTTCGTCTGCATCGAGCACGTGGCAACCAAGTTCAGCGAGCACACCCGTGACGAAAGTTTTACCGACCCCAATCGAGCCTGTTAAGCCTACCCGTAGCATTCTTATTCGTGTTGTTTCGTGTAATTCGTGGATCGCCTTTTCCTCACTAAAAACGTTCCACGAATTACACGAAATACACGAATCACCCATCACCGATTGCGCGGCGAACCTTGGCCGCCGTCAAGGTGTTGCGCATCAACATCGCCACGGTAAGCAATCCGACGCCGCCAGGCACCGGTGTCCGCCGTCCCGCAACGTCATCCGCTTCTGCGGGATTAACGTCGCCAACCAGCGTGTAGCCGCGCTTCGATATCGTCTCAAGTCTTGCTTCCAGATCGTTGTGGAAAAGCCGGCGCGCCGTCGCTTCGTCAGTCACCTTATTCATTCCAACATCAATCACGGTCGCGCCTGGCTTGATATGTTCGCGGCCAATAAAACCAGGTCTGCCCATGGCCACTACGAGCAGATCGGCGTGACCCGTCACTGCTGCCAGATCATTAGTCCGCGAATGACAGATGGTCACAGTTGCATCGTTCTGTAGTAACAACTGCGCCATCGGCCGCCCAACGATCTGACTTCGTCCCACAACACACGCGTTTGTGCCGCTGATTGAAATGTTCGAACGTACCAGCAGCTCAATGATTCCAGCAGGCGTGCACGGCACAAAGGTTGGCTTGCCCATCGCGAGACGCCCGACGGTAACCGGATGAAATCCGTCGACGTCTTTTTGCGGATCGATCGCCTCGATGATCTGTGCTTCATCGATCTGCTTCGGCAACGGTAGTTGCACCAGAATACCGTCCACATCAGCGCGCCGGTTCAATGACTCAATAAGATCGGCCAGCTCGGCGGTGGTTGTTGTGCCCGGCAATGCCTGGTGCTCGGAGCGTATTCCCACTTCTTCACATGCGCGCATTTTGTTTCGCACGTAAACGGCAGACGCGGGATCGTCACCCACGCGAACGGCAACCAGACACGGCTGCACGTTATGCGCTTCCTGTAGACGCTGCACTTCCGCTGCCACTTCAGATTTGATCTGATCGGCGATTACGGCACCATCAAGGAGTTCTGCGCGCTTGCTATTGTTTGTAGTTGTTTCTGCTGATGGGGTCTGCATTCTGTGATGCTAGGTTACACTGAGAAACACGCAAAAGCGATCCACGAATTACATGAAATAGATTGAAGTTTTTCGTGTTCCTTCGTGTATTTCGTGGATCGTTTTTGCTTTCTGTATACTTACGTCCAACCATTATGAGTCCTAAAGCTAATCTTGCACGTATCGGCCTCGGCCTGTGTCTCTTATTAAGCAGTTGCCAAAACGTAGACACTCCGTCGGCAAATGCTAAGCGCTTCGACTTGACGGGCAAGGTCGTCTCAGTTGAGCCGCCTCGCCACATCATCACCGTCGCGCATGAAGAGATCAAAGATTACATGCCCGCGATGACGATGCCGTTTACCGTCAAAGGTGGTGATTGGGTTTTTGGTGTAGTTAAGCCCGGCGATCGTATTGCAGCAGCATACGTGGTGGACGGGACTGACTCATGGCTCGAGGAAGTGGTAATCACCCAGGAGGGTCCAGCTGAAGCGGGATCCCAGACCGGAACAGCCGAACCGAAGCCCGGCGACGAAGTGCCCAACTACCGTTTAGTTAACCAGGACAACGATGCCATCAGACTACATGACTACAAAGGCAAAGCCCTGCTCCTGACCTTTATTTTCACGCGCTGCCAGGATCCTAACCAATGCACCTTGATGAGCGGCAACTTCGCCAACGTCCATCAGGAACTTGAGAAAGATCCCGGGCTGCGGAACAAAACACACTTGTTGAGTGTCACTTTTGATCCCGAATACGACACACCAAAAGTTTTGCGCAGTTACGGATCAGCATATACCGGTAAGTATGCCGACGAGACTTTTGATCACTGGGAGTTTGCCTCCGGCACGCAGGAAGAAGTGAAGAATGTTGCTCAGTACTTCGGCATGCGTTACCACAAGGACGAGGCAGGAAAAGAGCAGATGATCCACACGCTATCTACAGCGCTTATTGGACCGGACGGTAAGCTGGTCAAGATTTACCGGGGCAATGAATGGACGCCTGAGAACGTCCTTACAGATCTGAAAGCCGCAGCTCCTTAAGTTGGCGAAAAGATTTAGCCGCGGATGAACGCGGATAAACGCGGATAAGATCAAATTAAAAAAGGTGACGGTCTCTTCACATGTGGGAAGACCGTCACCTTTTTTTGATTTGTTCTTATTTTGATTTGTTCTGATCCGCGTTGATCCGCGTTCATCCGCGGCTAATTATTGTTCTCGTTCTGATCGGTTTTATCCGTGTTCATCTGTGGCGAGTTACCCGCCGGTCTTAATCTTCCGAATTTCTTCCGTCAATACTGGCACGGCTTCAAACAAATCGCCGACGATGCCGTAGTCAGCGATATCGAATATCGGAGCCTCGGGGTCTTTGTTGATAGCGACAATCGTTCCGGAGTTTTTCATTCCTACCAGGTGTTGAATCGCTCCTGAGATTCCCAAAGCCACATAAAGTTTTGGCGCGACGGTCTGGCCGGACGATCCGATTTGCCGATCGATTGGCAGCCATTCTGCATCGCAAATGGGACGAGACGCGGCGAGATCCGCTCCCAGCACTTCCGCGAGTTTCTCCGCCAATGCCAGGTTGTCTTTACTCTTGATGCCCCGCCCCACAGCGATAATGATGTCGGCCTTGCTCAGATCGACCGCTGCTTTTACTTCCTGGAATGGTGCTTCCGGCGTCATGCGCACCTCGCCAACTTCAACTTCAATTGACTCAACCGGCGCACCGCTCCCTTTCTTCGCTTGATCGGGTCGATACGCGCCTGACTGGAACGTCGCAAATACAGGCGGCTCGCCGTCTGACACCACGTCTGCGTCGAGTTTGCCCAGAAAAATTCTGCGCGTGAAAGTAATCGAACTGCCAGAAACCTGCGCCCGTATGCAATCGCTAATCAGTGACTTTTTGAACCTCGCGGCCAGCTTCGGCGCGAAATCGCGCACCAGGTATGTGTGCGGCATTACGACTAACTGAGGATCCATTTGACGGACGACGGCTTCCATCGCATCGCTATAACCGTCGGGCGTATATTCAGCGAGTTTAGGATTGGTAACCTTAACTACCTTCGCCAGATCATAGGCGGCGATGTCGTTCGACAGCGCGTCTACGTTCGCGCCGGGAATAACTGCCGTGACCTGTTGCTGAAGTTGCGACGCCAGACCCTGTGCCGCCGCAATCGCTTCCAGCGAAGTCTTGTTTAAGACCCCGTCGCGATGTTCGATAAAAACTAAAACCCCACTACTCATATGAACCTTTCACGCCAGACAATGTTCAGAGTACAACCTTTAGGTTGCTTCCGTTCCAACCGAGCAAGCTAAAGCTTGTACTCTGAACGAACGTCGACCCACTAAAAAACCCGTGCCTCAGTATGCAGCTTCTCCGCCAACGCGACTGCGCCGGCCTTGGCATCGCCATTACCGAGCAGTTGTGTCTGCTTCGATTTCTGCGGCAGATAAACTTTCTCAACTCGCTGATGCGATGGACGGCCGACAATATCTGCGGAAGGAATGACTTCTTTAATCTCCTTCTTCTTCGCGGCCATGATGCCTTTCAAAGTCGCATAGCGGATCTGACTGATGCCTGACTGAATCGTCAGCAGCGCAGGCCTGGGCATCGAATACCACTGATACCAACCACTTTCCAATTCACGCTTGACGCGCAGTTGGTCGCCCGAAGCGTCAACCTCGATAGCTATTGTCGCGTGCGGTAGGCCCAACAACTCCGCGAGAATCACTCCAGTTTGACCGTAACCATAATCGTCTGATTGCAGCCCGGTGAAAATCAGATCCGGCTGCTCGTCACGGACCGCGTCTGCCAATGCCTCGGCAGCTGCATAAGGCGTGAGCGAACCGAGATTGTCGCCCACGACGTGGATTGCGCGATCTGCACCGCGTGCCAACGCATCTTTGATTACAGTCTTCACACGTTGCGGACCCATCGAGCAAACAATGACTTCGCCACCGAGTTTCTCGCGAACGCGCAATGCTTCCTCGAGCGCGTAGCCGTCAGACTCACTAACTTCAAACGACAGGTCGCCTTCTTCGATCCAGGTGCCTTCTTTATTTATTCGCAGAATCGCATCTTTGTTAGCGACCTGCTTCATCATTACTATGAGTTTCATAAAATCGGTTTAATTGTGTTTCGTGTACTTCGTGGATCGCATTATCAGCAGCATAAAAACGATCCACGAGTTACACGAAATAACACGGATCAAGTGTCGTATCTTTTAAACAACAATGACGCATTCGTGCCGCCGAAACCAAAACTGTTCGACAGCGCATATTCGACTGCGGCGTCTCGCGGTGTGTTCGGAACGTAATCCAGATCACACTCGGGATCCGGATTAACGTAATTAATTGTGGGAGGCAACTTGTTGAGATGAATGCTGAGCACTGAAAAAACGCCTTCAATCCCGCCCGCTGCACCCAACAAGTGCCCAGTCATCGACTTTGTTGAACTGACCGCAAGTTTATAAGCGTGCTCGCCAAACGTCTTCTTGATCGCCAGCGTCTCAAACTTGTCGTTGTAGGGCGTGGACGTGCCGTGGGCGTTAATGTACCCCACGCGATTAGGCTCGATGCCGGCATCCTTCAAAGTCTTTTGCATGACCCTGATTGCGCCCGAACCCGTTTCGTCGGGCATCGTCAGGTGAAACGCGTCCGCAGTCATGCCGTAACCGACGAGCTCTCCGTAAATTCGCGCACCACGACGTTTCGCTGATTCCAACTCCTCAAGAATCATAATGCCGGCGCCCTCGCCGATGACGAACCCATCACGATCGCGTTCGAACGGACGCGACGCGTGTAACGGGTCGTCGTTGCGTGTTGACAGTGCACGCATCGAGGCAAATCCCGCCACGCTCATTGGCGTAATCGCGGACTCGGCGCCGCCGCAAATCATTATGTCGGCATCACCGCGCTGAATAATCCTGAAACTATCGCCGATGGCGTGTGCGCCTGCGGAGCATGCCGTCGCAGTTGCAGAGTTGGGGCCCTTGGCTCCGTACCGGATAGACACCTGTCCGGCTGCCAGATTAACGATCGCCGAAACTATAAAGAATGGTGAAACACGGTCAGGTCCATCCTGAAGCAGCTTGGAATGCTCGCGTTCAATTGCCCAGAAGTCGCCGATACCGCTGCTGATGTACGTGCCCGCGTTAAGCGCCACGTCGTCCGGGAACTTTCCCTCGTCGGTCAACGAAAATCCGGCGTCCGCCATGGCCTCGGTGGCGGCGGCGATGGCGTAATGAATAAAGGCGCCCATCTTGCGCGCCTCTTTCTTTGCAATGTACTTGAGCGGGTCGAAGTCCTTAACCTCGGCGGCAAACTTCACAGGAAACTTTTCCGTGTCAAACTTCTTGATGTAGTCGACGCCGCTGCGTCCACTCATCAATGAGGCCCACGTTTCCTCAACTGAGTTGCCAACCGGAGTTATCAGACCGAGGCCTGTAACAACTACACGTCGTTCCAAAGTCAACGCTCCTTAAAAGGCGGTGAAAAGTGAAGCGTGATAAGTGAAAAGCAAAGCGTCGGCGCAACCAGGCGAGCAATAGCAATTCTTGCTCTTCACTTTTCACTTTTCACGCTTTACAGTCTTTCTCTCCTCACTTTTTGTGTTGATCGATGTAGTTGTAAGCGTCCCTGACGCTTTGAATCTTTTCAGCGTCTTCATCGGGAATTTCGATGCCGAATTCCTCTTCAAACCGCATCACCAGTTCCACTGTATCCAATGAATCCGCGCCCAGGTCGTCAATGAACCTGGCGTTAGGCGTAACCTCGTTTTCATCTACACCGAGTTCATCAACGATGATTTGCTTAACCTTATTCTCGATCTCTTGATCGGGCATTTTCTTTGCTCCTCTGCGGTTGTAATGTCCTGCTACTTAAGACCCAAGGCCGCGGCAGTAGTCTTTAAACTGTCTGCGTCCTCAACATTAAAGCACTTCACGTCTCTGTTTATTTGTCGCATCAATCCGGACAAGACTTTTCCGGGGCCCACTTCGACGAAAGCTTCCACACCACTTGCAATCATGTGCTCGACAGACTGCAACCAACGCACGGGCGCGGTCACCTGCCGCACCAGCGACTGCCTGGCCAGTTCCCCTTTTTCAATTTCGGCAGCATCGACGTTGGTGACTAAAGACGTCGATAAATTTTGAAACTCAACTGTTTCCAGGTCTGCTTCCAGACGTTCCTGCGCCGGTTTCATTAGCTCACAGTGAAAGGGCGCGCTTACATTTAACTTAACAAATCTCCTGGCGCCGCGTTCCTTTAATAACTCGCCGGCACGATCGACGGCTTCGGCATGACCCGCTATCACGACCTGATTCGGCGCGTTAATGTTCGCCGGTGCACAGATCTGTTTCTGTGCAGCCTCGGCGCAAGCCTCTTCGATTCTCTTTAAATCTCCGCCAATCACCGCGGCCATCGCGCCGGTACCCACCGGCACCGCTTCCTGCATGTATTGGCCGCGTAATCTTACTGTGCGAACAGCCGCGTTGATAGTCACAGACGACGCAGCGAATAGAGCAGAGTATTCACCAAGACTGTGTCCGGCAACGTAGTCTGGTTTGGGAAATCCTTCCGAGTGCATGGTGCGAAACACCGCGGCTGACGTCGTCAGAATTGCAGGCTGTGTATTCTGAGTGAGCTGCAAATCCTCAACCGATCCTTCGAAACAAAGCTTCGAAATCGAGAAGCGCAACGCGTCATTAGCTTCTTCAAAGAGCAGCTTTGCTACGGGAAAATTCTCAACCAGATTTTTTCCCATCCCCGGATACTGCGAGCCTTGTCCGGGAAAGATGTAAGCCAGTGTCATTGCCAATTGCCAAGTGCCGATTGCCGATTTTTCAACCCATTATCCAGAATTCTGTTTCTAGTGCGCAGCTACAATAGCGAAAGACAAACAATTGGCAATCGGCAATCGGAAATCGGCAATCTCCCTACCATCTCATCAGCACGCCACCCCAGGTGACGCCGCCGCCAAATGATGCCAGCAGTACGAGATCGCCTTCCTTAATCCGACCGGCCTCAATGCATTCATCCAAAGCAATTGGAATGGACGCGGAAGAGGTGTTGCCGTGCATCGAGATGTTTGAATAGACGCGCTCGCTCTCAACATTCAGCTTGTTTGCCACCGCATCCGTAATGCGCTGGTTCGCCTGATGCGGAATAAACAGCTTGACGTCGGCCGCCGTTAATCCGGCTTCTTCTAAAACTTCTTTTGAGATGTCGGCCATCGATCGCACCGCAACTTTGAAGAGCTCATTGCCCTTCATTTTGAAGAAGTGATCACCGGAGGCAAGCGTCTGTGCGCTAGCGGGCCGGCGTGTGCCTCCGCCTGGAGAAAAAAGCTGTTCTTCGTATCTTCCGTCGGAGCGAATGCGTGAGGCCAAAATTCCGCGTTCACCATTTCCGGCGGAAAGCACTGCCGCTCCCGCCCCGTCGCCAAACAACACGCAGGTTTGACGATCGGTGTAATCAACATATTGAGTCAGTACTTCAGCCCCGATTACTAAAGCGTTTTTGGATTGGCCGGTTCGAATCATTGTGTCGGCTATGGTTACGCCGTACAGGAACCCGGAACACGCGGCGACAATATCCATGGCCGCAGCTTTATGCGCGCCCAACTCCGCCTGGATGATGCAGCCTGTCGAGGGAAGAATTTGATCCGGTGAGACGGTGGCGCAAAGGAGTAAATCGATGTCCGTCGGTTCCAGCCCTGCACGTTCAATTGCCTGCTTCGCCGCGCGCACAGCAAACATCGAAGTGTATTCGCCGGGCGCCGCTTTGCGCCTTTGCTTGATACCGGTGCGCGTAGTAATCCAATCGTCAGACGTCTCCACGATCTTTTCCAGATCAGCATTCGTCAGGATGCCTTCAGGGTAAGAGTGTCCCGTACCGACTATGCGCGCGCGCATGTTTGCCATCAAGTTTCTCAAGTTGTTTGTTTATAAGGCGCTAATACTATCCACTAGCCCGATGTAGCGCAAACTGTCCTATGTACGACATGCTTTTAGCTTGTCGTGGAACTGCGATATAACAAAATTTATGGCTTTACTTCGTGTTCCTTCGTGTATTTGGTGGAATTCGTGGATCGCTCTTGTGCTGCCTAAAAACGATCCACTAATTTCACGAAACCCACGAAATAAGCGAAACTCGCTACACCAGCAGCGCTTGCGTTTGTTCGATTCCCTCTTGAATCCGTTCGCCCGCACGGTTCTCGGAAAACTCTTTAACACTACGAATGGCGTTGCGAATCGCGCGCGAGTTTGAACTGCCATGGCCAATCAGTACGATTTTTCGCACACCTAACAACGGCGCGCCACCGTGTTCCGAGTAATCCAAACGCTTTTTGATATTTCGAAATGCAGGCTTGGCTAGCATGGCGCCGGCTTTGGTAACTGCGGACGCCGTTAGCTCCCGTTTAATCATCGACAGCATCGCTTCAGTTAAACCTTCCGACAACTTCAACATTACGTTGCCCGTAAAGCCGTCCGTCACTATGACGTCCACCGCTCCGGAAAAAACATCCCGCCCTTCAACGTTGCCGACAAAGTTCAAACTCTTCATTTCGCGCAACAAAGGAAACGCCTCTTTAGTCAGATCGTTTCCCTTGGCTTCCTCTTCGCCGATGCTCATAAGTCCCAACACGGGAGCGCGAGTACCCAGGACTGAACGTGAATAAGCGTCGCCCATGATAGCAAACTGGACCAGGTGCTCAGCTTTGCATTCGGCGTTGGCGCCTACGTCGAGCAACA
>DATEPF010000097.1:0-14447 GCA_035273325.1 Pyrinomonadaceae bacterium
CCAGCGATCCAAATCTTCAAAACATACCCATCCGCACTGAGCTCGGGCGTCGCATCAGGCGCGCGTTTGTTGCGGAAAAAGGAAATAAAATTATTTCCGCCGACTATTCGCAGCTGGAGCTGCGGCTATTGGCCCACATCACACAAGACGAAGTGATGTTGGAAGCGTTTCAGAAGGGCGAAGACATACATTCGCGGACGGCGCGTTTGGTGTTTAACGCGAAGACTGAAGAAGAGCTTAAGGAGGCGAGACGTTTTGCGAAGATAGTTAACTTTGCGATCGCCTATGCCATTGAACCGTGGGGACTCTCACAGCGTGTCGGCATTACGCGTCAGGAAGCGCGAAAAGTTATTGATGATTACTACAACACCTACAAGGGTGTGCGCCGCTACATGGAAGAAGTGCCGGTGCGCGCGCGCGAACACGGATACGTGCGTTCCATCTACGGCCGCATCCGCCCGCTGCAGGGAATAACCGATCGCAATGCAAATATTCGTAAGGCCGCCGAACGCGAAGCGATCAATATGCCGATACAGGGTACTGCGAGTGATATCGTGAAGATTGCAATGCTGAAGGTGGACGAAGAGTTCAAACGCCAGAACGTGGAAGCACAACTTCTGATGCAGGTACACGATGAATTGTTAGTCGAAACATCTGCCAAAGACGCTGACCGGGTGGCTGAAATCTTGAAGCATGAAATGGAAAATGCAGTCTCGCTGGATGTGCCGCTGGTGGTTGACGTCGGAATTGCGGATAACTGGATGGACGCCAAGCCTTAATTTACGGCCTTCCCGACCTTTGTGAGAACTACGGATCACACACCATCATGGATAAGGATCCACAAGTTGAACCGGATCGCGTCGCCGCTGAAGATACTCACGGCGATCCATCGCCCGCGCCCGTAGCACCTCCCACGGACGATGATCCCACGGTGGTCTATCGTCGTGCCGACATCACGGAAACTGAATCAGAACGCGCCGCGAGCGAGGGCGGGCCTGGAAATTTTTGGACACGCGACCTGGCCCCGGCCGTTACGCCGGTCGTCATCGGCTTCACCTTATTACTGATTCTGATTTCGGTGCTCGGACTACTCAGCGTCCGTCGAATGGACGAAGTCAGGATCAAGGTGTTATCTCTCCAACAGGAGCACGCCAACAGATTAAACCTTCTCCTACAGTTACGCCTCGCACTGACGAGATTAAACAACGAAGCACGCGCGCGTGCGGAATCTGAGTCACGGGATGAGTTGCGACCACCCTTCGATATGCGTTTGACCACGGCCCGCGATGAATTCAGCCGGCTTCTGCCTCAGTTCGATGGACTCAGAACGGACCACAGTTGGGAACCATTTAGAAAAGATCTGGCGAACTATCTCGCAGTAACCGAAGACTTGAGACGTTACTCGCTCGAGGGGTTTAGCGCTTTCAAGTCTGTAGACTCGCAACTCAACACGCTGCTTCAGCAGGCTACTCGCCAACACGCGCAGGTATCCACTGAAGCAGAAAGTTATCAACAGGAGGCGGCCCGGTCGATTCGCTTATGGACCATCATCGCTTTGATTGCCGGCGGTCTCGTGGCGGCGGGCACGATTTGGGAAATTCAAAGGCGCTTCAAAGAGCTACAGCGGACCACTCATGAGGCACGGCGCGAACGCGAGTTTACCAGCCAATTGCTCGAAGGCCTGGTGAGTGCCGTGGCGGCCATCGACGAGAACGATCGCATTAGAAGCGCCAATGCTGCGTTCTTCAAAATTTTCCCCGGCGCCAGCATCGGGGCGTCGATTTATGAAAAGTTAGGCAATGAAAGCGCAATGAAAATGCTGGAAGGCGCCGCCGCGACGCGAGTGGACCACGCCGAATATCGCGGGCGCTGGGAAGCTCCGGCGGGCGAAAATCCCGTCGTAAATCAGGTGTTCGATATTTACTCTTCGCCGCTGGCGATCGACGGATCGCGCGGGCAAATCGTGACGTTGGTCGACGTGACCGAAGCCGCCGAATCCGAAAGAGACCTGCGGCGGCAGGAGTCCCTCGCTGCCGTGGGACAGGCGACAGCGCAGGTCGCACACGAGATTCGCAACCCCCTGGGAAGCATTCGTTTAGGTGTGGCGATGTTGCGAGACAACGTGCGAGACCAGGAAGGGTTGAACACAATCGATCTTGTAGAGCGTGGGATCAAACATTTGAATAAGCTGGTGGTTGACGTGGCCCAGTTTTCACGGCGTAAGGCTTTGGAATCGTCCGATGTTGATTTGCATGAGTTGATCAATCGCAGCCTGGAGCTGGTTGCGGACAAGATCAAGGAAAAAGATACCGTCGTCGAAAAGGACCTGTTGCAACGAAGAGTAGTTGGGCACTGGGATCCGGATCAGTTGCGTCAGGTGCTGGTGAACGTGATTGGAAATGCGATTGACGCCAGCGAGAGGCACGCGCCGATCAGGATCTCAACTGAGATCGTTTCTATTGATCTGCCCAAGGGTGTGGCCAGCAGGCGCGCGCGTTTGATTATCGCCGATCAGGGAAAGGGAATGGACACTGCAACCGTCGAACGTGTGTTTGAACCATTTTTCTCAACAAAGAAGCGCGGCACAGGATTGGGACTAGCGATAGTGAAGCAGATTGTAGATCAGCACGGCGGAACGATTAGCGTGCAGAGTGAGAGCGACAAGGGGACGAAATTTACGATTGACCTGCCGCTGTGAGTATTCATTCGGGTTAGTTAGTGTAATTGGTGGATCGCTTTTACAGATTGGTAGAAAGCGATCCACGAATTAACACGAAACGCGTTTACATAGTCGCAAACGCCTTGGTCGCGGCCTCGATGGTTTCGTCAATCACCTCATCAGTGTGTGCGATGCTCACAAACGCAGCTTCAAATTGTGATGGGGCGAGATAGACACCGTGGCCGAGCATGGCGTGGAAGAACAGTCCGTACAAACTGCGATCGCTCCTGCCAGCGGTTGTCCAGTTCGTCACCGGATGATCGGTGAAAAACGTGGTCCACATCGAACCTACACGATTAGTTTCGGTGGTAATGCCGGCAGCGTGTGCAGCGTTGCCCAATCCTTCGCAGAGTTTCGCAGACCTCTGTTCGAGCACGGCATAAAACTCGGGATCCTTTAGCCGGCGCAGCGTTAACAAACCGGCCACCATCGCAAGGGGATTGCCGGACAACGTCCCCGCTTGATAGATCGATCCAGCCGGAGCGATGTTGCGCATTACCTCTCGACTGCCGCCGTAAGCACCCACTGGCAGGCCACCACCTATGATCTTGCCGAGACAAGTAATGTCCGGAGTCACACCGTAAAGCTCCTGTGCACCCCCGCGAGCTACACGAAAGCCCGTCATCACTTCATCGAAGATTAGCAGTGCACCTTTTTCGCGGGTGATGTCCCGCAGTCTCTCGAGGAAGTTTGCGCGCGGGGCGACCACGCCCATGTTGCCGGCCACGGGTTCAACAATAACTGCCGCGATGTCATTGTGGAGACTAAACACCTTTTCCACCGCTTCTGCGTCATTGAACGGGACAGTAATGGTGTGTTGCGCCAGCGACGCGGGCACCCCGGGACTGTCAGGTAACCCGAGCGTGGCGACGCCAGAGCCGGCTTTGACTAACAAGCTATCCGCATGACCGTGATAGCAACCTTCGAACTTTATGATCTTGTCGCGACCAGTGGCGCCGCGTGCGAGACGGATGGCGGACATGGTTGCTTCAGTGCCGCTATTAACCATCCGGACCATTTCAATTGATGGAACGGCGTCAGCAATCTCTTCGGCCAACTCTATTTCCAATTCGTTCGGCGCGCCGAAACTTGTTCCGCGTGTGGCGACGCTGGCAACAGCATCGACTATCTCTGCGTCGGCGTGGCCGAGGATCATCGGACCCCACGAGCCAACATAATCGATGAAGCGGCGGCCGTCGGCGTCGGTGATAAATGCGCCGGCCGCACTTTTGATAAACAGGGGAGTGCCCCCCACGCCGCGGAATGCGCGCACAGGTGAGTTCACCCCACCAGGCATCAACTCCAGCGCTCGCGCGTACAGGTTTGCTGATTTGGTTTGTTTAGCTTCGGGGTTAGACATCGCCGGAGAGGATAGCAAGGACGGATAGTGAAGTCAGTACCACCTGCGGTAGCGGGTGGGTCTTGTACGGCGAACCCACCCGCTACCGCAGGTGGTACTGACTTCACGCTGTAGCTATGTTGTTGCTGGTTGGAATAAATTTCGAATCGTACGGAATACGGACCTGAAAAACCGGATGACTCTTGTCAAAAGCAATGCCGATATGACCAGGCCTGCGGCGACAATTATGAACAGCAGCACCGGAAGAAAAACCGCGGCAAGGATGGATACTACGGCGAGCACGTCTTCCAATGTACTGGCGACGATGTTAGTCACCGGTTCCGGACTTGTGTTGATTAAAGCCCGCGCTGCCGCTTTCGTTCCATGAGAGCTAAGCGCCAATCCGCCGCCGAGCAGAAATGCAATCACCTGCACGCTTCGATCAAAATCGCCGAATGCAGTTGCTGCTAAGACAGCTCCCGCTGGAACGCGTATGAACGTATGGACCACGTCCCAGGTGCTATCCACGATTGGGATCTTGTCTGCGAAGAACTCAATCAGGTACAGCACAACTGCGACACCGATCACGGGCCAACTCGTCAGCACCTGCAACTCACCGGGTAACTCAAGGTTCGCGAAACGCCCGAGCAGACCCAGCGTGGCCACAGACGCGTAAAGATTAATTCCCGAAACCCAGGACGCGCCCATTCCGATCGCAAGTGTCTGAATGAAATCCATAACGTGATTATACGATAGGGGTTGGACTTCGGTTCGTGTAATTCGTGGATTGTTTTTTTGGAAAAATCGATCCACGAACACGAAATACAAACTCATCAGACTCAATGCTAATATCTCCTTCCCCCTGGCGCCCCAGTAATTCAATGTCAATCAATCTCGTCGACATCATTCTGATTATTGTTGTTCTGCTTAGCGCGTATAACGGCTACAGACGCGGGTTCATTTTCGGGTTGCTTGATCTGTTGGGATGGGGTTTGGTACTGATTGCGGGGCTGCGCTTTTATCAGCCGATCGCGAAGATCCTCAGCAGCCTTAATCTGTGGCCGGACGTTTGGGACCAGCCGATGGCCTTCATTCTGATTGCAATTGTTGTCATGGTGGTCTATCAGGCTGTGGGCCAGCTCTTGCTTCGTCGGATGTCAGAAGACGTTCATGAGCATAAGTCGAATCAAGTGCTTGGAATTCTTCCGGGTCTCGCGAACGGCGCTATCACTGCAGCTTTGATTGCAGCGCTACTGCTGTCGTTTCCAATTAACGAAACACTGCATGGCCAGGCACGCGAAAGTAGTCTGGCAAATCGGCTGGCTGTTTATGCTGAACGGCTCGAGGCAGCGCTGCATCCAGTTTTTGGTGAAGCGGTCGCAGAGACGCTTAACCTCTTAACTGTTCAGCCGGAATCGCACGAGCGAGTCAACCTCCCTTACAAGGTCACCAACACCCGCCCGCGTCCGGATTTGGAAGCGAGGATGCTGGACCTCGTAAACCGCGAACGGGTGGCGGCCGGGCTGGCCGCTTTGGCGCCTGATCCCGAACTCACTGAGGTTGCGCGTCGACATTCATCCGATATGTTTGCGCGCGCTTACTTCGCTCACGAAACGCCGGAAGGGCTGAGTCCGTTTGATCGGATGAGGGAAGGTGGCGTGCGATTCCTCGCCGCAGGCGAAAACCTGGCCCTGGCTCCCTCACTTCAGGTCGCTCACAACGGGCTCATGAACTCGCCGGGTCACCGTCGGAACATTCTGGATCGTCAATTCGGGCGCCTCGGAGTCGGAATTATGGACGGAGGTATGCGGGGCTTAATGGTGACGCAGAATTTCCGGAATTGATGTTGGAGTGCGCCGACCTGTCGGCGCTTTGGTTTCCGGCGACCTGTCGCCGCCGTCATTTAATAGTCATCGTAAATGTTTAAACGATCCGTTTTGAAGTTATAGATCGTCTTCACCATTGCGGGTTCGGCACTGCGTTCGAACCACGCTGCAGAGCACCATGGATATTGATTCGCCAGATTTACAAGACCGTGCTTAACAGGGTTCTGATGAACATAGTTAAGACGCGCAAGGTAAGAACGTTGGTAAGTTAATTTCTTGTCCCAGAAGTTGTGCCAGATCTTGCGCCCCGCGGAACAATCCATTGAGTTTACTTCCCGCGCAGTATTCGAGTGCAGGTGTTTAAGAAATTTATTGAGTGCTGGCCCACCGGGAAGGGTTCGCGCAACAAAGTGATAGTGGTTGACGAAGACCGCCCATGCTTCAAGTTGCCAAAGGTACTGCTTAGCGAGCGCGAGAAGTTCACGCTCCAACAAACACAGTCTTTGCTCGCCCTTGAAAACATGTTCTTTTCCCAAGGTCGCTCCGGTAACGAAATAGATTCCATCAGAATCGAAGCGATGTACGGGAGCATGAGGCCAATCCTTTGTCGTAAACATGATTCATTTCCTGTTTTTGGAATTGGCGAGGCTTGGTGATTGAACCACCAACCGGTAGGGTTCTCAATGCTGCGTGACGGAGTGCGGGTGTTCAGAAGTTGCAAGAAACCAAGCATCACCAGGCGGCTGCGACAGGTCGCAGCCGACAAAAGCGCCGACGAGTCGGCGCACTCCAAAAAAGAAAACGCCGGCCCTGGAACGAGCCGGCGTTCTTGTTTGAAAGAACCGAATCCTAGGCCTGGACAGGCTGCGGCATAGGAGCCGAAGGGTTGGAAAACGCGACTACTGGCGGCGCGGGTGCGAAACAGCGCTGAATATCGTCCGCTTCCACCGTGTCGTGTTCCATCAACAACTCGACTAAACGCGCGATTGCGCCCTGCTGCGCAGTCACCATCTCACACGCACGCGTCAACTGCGTGTTAATGATGTCATTCACAGCTTCTTCAACTCGATCGAGAAGATTCTGGCTGATTGGCTCAGAACGCGGATCGCCAAAATATATTGGTCCCAGTGGGCTCATGCCATACTCACTAACCATTGCACGTGCAGTTTCAACCGCGCGCTGAATGTCGTTTGAAGCGCCCGCAGTCATTGTCGAAAGCAGTATCTGTTCCGCCGCTCGACCACCCAGTAGCACGGCAATCTGATCCTCAAGGTATTCGTGTTTCTTCATCAACCGATCGCGTTCAGGCAGAGACTGTGTTACGCCCAACGCGCGTCCCCGAGGAAGAATCGAAACCTTATAGATCGGGTCGCCATGTTTAACCGTCATACCGACCGCAACGTGCCCCGCTTCGTGGACGGCCGTCGCGTATCGCTCATCTTCATCCATCATGAAACCATGACGTTCAGCGCCCATAAGCATGCGGTCTCGTGCAAACTCAATGTTTTTGCGGGAAACGTTGGGCGAGTCATCACGGGTAGCGTCGATCGCAGCTTCATTCAAAATGTTCGCGAGGTCGGCTCCCGAAAAGCCCGGAGTGCCGCGCGCCACCCAGTTCAGATCCAACTGCGGATCGAGCTGCATCTTGCGAGCGTGAATGCCAAGAATGGCTGCACGGCCTCGTAAGTCCGGCAAGTTAACAGCGATCTCACGATCAAAACGGCCGGGTCGGGTGAGCGCGCGATCCAGCACGTCCGGTCTGTTAGTCGATCCAATCACTACGATGGATGCGTTTTGATCAAACCCGTCCATCTCGATTAGCAGTTGGTTTAACGTTTGATCCTGATCGGCGGTGGCTGAGTCGTTTCCGCGTCCCCGTTGACGGCCCAAAGCGTCGATCTCATCGATGAAAATGATGCAGGGCGCCAACTTCTTACCTTGAGCGAATAACTTCCGAACTCGCGCCGCTCCGACGCCGGCAAATTTTTCCTGAAAACTGGAACCAGACGCGAGCAGGAAAGGTACGCCTGCTTCGCCGGCCGCTGCACGCGCAAGCAAGGTTTTGCCAGTTCCTGGTGGTCCATACAGAAGAATCCCGCGCGGTGCACGTCCTCCCAGTCGTCCAAAACGTTCCGGGTCCCGCAAAAACTGAATCGTCTCTGCCAGCTCGGAAGCAGCCTCGTCTACGCCGGCGACGTCAGCGAATGAAACGCGATTCTTGCTGTCCTGGTTAGCGGTCTCAAACTTACCGCCACCGTTCATGCTGGCATAGACGCGCCAGCCAATGAACCCGAGGAGCAGCACAGTAAGAATAGGAGTTCCCCACGTCAGCGCCGTGGTGGCCCAACTAGCTTCTACTGCCCGAAACTCAACCGGCACATTTTTCTTTCTAAACTCTTCGACGACACCCTGCCGAACTGCATCACCAGCAACAGTCGCTTCCATAATGGCGCCCTGAGAGTCTACGACCCTCACCAAGTCGCCTTCGACGACTAATGAAACAGCTGAACCGGTTTCGGCAATCTTAAAGAGTTCGGAATAGTTAATTCCGGTCGCGCCGGGCACACGGCTTTGATCTATCACGATGTCGGTCGCCGCTATCATAAGGGCAGCGAACATCACGACTAATGCGAGCGTGACTTTTTGTGAACTAGATACAATTTTTCTGATGGGGGAAGGCATACAAAAACTCCAGTAGCCTGCTTGACCTAATAAGCAGGGCTAACGACCCGTGGCCGGTCGTGCTTTGTTTTCAAATGTGGTTGGGAAGAATACGAAGTGCCGGGGAACAAACGACGTAAATCCAAACCTCTGGGGTTAACGGAAAGCTCGCCAGGAAGGCGGCGAGCTCGCGCATACTTTAACAGTCTGCAGCGCGCGACGTCTACCGTCAGATTCCTCGCACAACTCAACGTAATGAAAGATCTTCGAAACCCTCGGCGGTGCGTGGCCAATCCGAGCGCAGAAGCCGCGAGAGTGCGCGATCGGCGAGCAGTTTGCCGCCCGTCTGGCAATTGGGACAATAGTTCGTTTCATTGGAGGCATACCGAATTCGCTGGATCTTTGCGTCACACCGGGGACACGGTTGTTGGTATTTACCATGGACAGCCATTTCCGGCCGAAACGCCGTGACTTTTTCGGGGAAACCAGACCTGGAACTCTGCAAATCCTTGCGCAGCAGGTCTATCCAAAGTTTTAAGGTCGACCGGGTCGCGGCGAACAACCGGTCGATTTCGTCGGACGAGAGCTTTTGAGTCAACGCAACCGGAGAGAGTTGAGCATGCCAAAGGATTTCGTCTGAGTAGGCATTGCCGATGCCACTGAAAAACCTCGGGTCGGTAAGGGATCGTTTCAGTGTGTGATTTTCCGATTGGAGGGTGTGAGCGAAAGTGTCGCGATCAGTTTCCAAAACTTCGATGCCGCCACGGTCGAAGGTAGCCAGGTTTGCGTCGCCCTTGACGATGTGAACGGAGGCGCGCCGTTTCACGCCCGCTTCAGTAAGGGTCAGTGTGCCATTCTCGAAAAAGAAGGTCGCTAATTGATTCTTTGGCGGGCGCACCGATTTGGGATGGCCGGTATCGTGTTTCCAATGTAATCGTCCGGCGATCATCAAATGCAGTACCAACCAAAACTCGTCGTCAAAACCGAAACAGATGCGCTTGCCCAATCTTAGCAACGCGCGAACAGTTTTTCCCTCGAGCGCGCCAATTGGTGGATCTGCCGTTCGAAGCAGAAACGGGGAAGCAACGGCCACACTTTCAAGTTGATGATTCAGCACACGTGTCTCCAGCGCTTCGATGTAGACAGTGATGTCAGGAAGTTCAGGCACGCCTTGTGTTTCGAGTAGTCCCCCGCTTCTTTCCCTTCCTAAACGAAATCCTATCGACGAATTTCATCGAACAATACGAAGAAATCAACCCTCTGAACAAGATAAGCCCTGACACACATATCATGAACTCTAGCCACAACTCTTACCACTCAGCTAGAATTCGCGGACAAGTTGCCCGAAGCTCAGTAACGCCAGACTCTTATGAGTTCTCCCGTCCCCGAGGGTAAAAGAATAGGCCGTTATGAAATCCGCGCCAAAATCGGCGAAGGCGGAATGGGAGAAGTCTATGCTGCGCGCGATGAACACATTAATCGTGACGTAGCTATCAAGCTATTACCTTCAGCTTTCTCGGCGGACGCCGACCGACTGCGGCGCTTCCAGCAGGAGGCCCAGGCGGCGGGATCTCTAAATCATCCGAACATTCTGGTCGTTTACGACGTCGGCACGCACGACGGTGCGCCGTATGTTGTTTCAGAGTTGCTTGAGGGTGAAACATTGCGTGATCGAATGGCAGGTGGTCCTTTGCCGCAGCGAAAGGCGATCGATTATGGCTTGCAAATCGCGCACGGATTAGCGGCGGCTCATGAAAAAGGAATCATCCATCGGGACCTGAAACCGGAGAACCTGTTTATAACTAAAGATGGCCGGGTAAAGATTCTGGACTTCGGTTTGGCTAAATTGATCCGAGTTGACACCGATCAGGCCCAGACCGACATACCAACGAGGCGCGTTGATACAGATCCAGGCGTGGTGATGGGAACAATTGGGTATATCTCCCCAGAACAATTGCGCAGTAAACCGGCTGATCATCGTTCCGACATTTTTTCATTCGGCGCCATCCTTTACGAAATGCTTTCGGGTCGCCGGGCCTTTCGTGGTGAATCGACCGCCGACACAGTGAGTGCAATTCTTCGTGAGGACCCGCCGGACCTGTCTCAAACAAATCGCGCGGTTTCTCCGGCCCTCGAGCGCGTCGTTAACCATTGTCTGGAGAAAAACCCGGAAGAACGCTTTCACTCGTCGCGAGATCTCGCCTTCGCAATCGAAGCCGTGTCCGGGTCGGCGAGCATCTCCAGTTCTTCCGATACCGTCCTTGCGGCAATCCCCGCATCCCGCAAGAAGAGGTTAGATCTGCTGGGTTGGATTGCGGCGGCCGTCTTTCTCGTCACGACGGTTGTGCTTGCCGGTCTTTATTTCCGGCGGACCGAACAGCCGGCGCAGACGATGCGGTTTCCGTTGCCGGCGCCAGAAAAGCTGGATTTCAGAGGTGAACTTGCCCTGTCACCGGACGGACGCCACGTTGCATTTGTCGTGACAGGCGTCGGAGGAAAATCTCTTTGGGTGCGCTCGGTGGATTCACTCGAAGCGCGGGAACTGCCGGGCACTTCTGACGCCAGCCTTCCATTCTGGTCGCCCGATGGCAACTCCATCGGTTTCTTCGCGAGCAATAAACTCAAGAAGACTGAGATAGCCGGCGGCGCGCCGCAAACCTTGGCCGAAGTCACGACAGACGCACGCGGCGCGGCGTGGGGGGCGGACGGTACTATTATTTTTACTCCGGGATTTACTGTGCCGCTGTTAAAAGTCTCAGCGGACGGCGGGACGGTCGAGCCCGCCACCGAACTGGATGCGTCGCGCGAACAAACCTCACACCGATGGCCTTCTTTCCTGCCAGATGGTCGCCGGTTTCTTTACTTTGCCCGCGCCAAAAAGAAAGAAGCGGAAGGAATCTACATAGGGTCGCTGGATTCAAAAGAGGGAAAGTTTCTCCTAAGCACCAATCTGCGCGCGACATACGCATCAGGACCAAACGGAACTAACCCTGGTTATTTGCTGTACATGCGCGACAACACATTGATGGCGCAGTCCTTCGATCCGGCAAGCTCACAACTGACGGGTGAGCCCTCGATCGTCGCTGAGGGCGTTTTGAGCTTTCCTGAGGAGGGAGGACCAACGGGCTACGCGGCTTTCTCTGCATCAACCAACGGTCATCTGGTTTACTTGCAGGGAAACATAACCCTGCTCCAACCGGGCTGGTTCGATCGAGCGGGCAAATCGCTCGGTGACGTGGGTTCACAGGGGTTGTGGTATGAGCCTTCGCAATCACCCGATGGGAAACGTGTTGCGTTTGGACGTACGGACTCGTCGGCTACGGACATCTGGCTCCTTGACCTCACGCGCGGCACAACTACGAGATTCACGTTTGATGCGGCGCCGGATGTTTGCCCTGTTTGGTCTGCGGATGGGAACCGCATCTTCTTCTCCTCGAGCCGCAATGGCGGTATTTTCAATCTCTTTCAAAAGATTTCGACCGGCGCAGGCAGCGACGAGTTGCTGCTGACGACGGACCACAACAAGTTCGCCAATGACTGGATCTCGGGAGACGCCGGCGAATTTCTCATTTTTGAGAGCGACAGTCCCAAGACGCGGTTCGATTTGTGGGTATTGCCGTTAACTGGCGAGCGAAAGCCTTATCCATTCCTGCAAACCGAGTTCAACGAGACCCATTCGCAGTTTTCACCGAACGGGCGCTTCGTTGCCTATGCTTCGGATGAGTCGGGGCGTGCGGAAATTTATGTGCAAACGTTTCCGGCAACCGGCGGCAAATGGCAAATTTCCAACGGCGGAGGAGATCAGCCGCAGTGGCGGGGTGACGGTAAGGAACTCTTCTATGTTGCGCCCGACAAGACTCTGATGGCTGTGCCAATTGCTTCAGCGGATTCTTTAGAACCTGGCGCACCTGGCCCGCTTTTCTCCACACGCGTTCAATCGGGCAGTCTTACAGGCGACCGGAATCATTTCATGGTTACTGCTGACGGTCAGCGATTTCTGGTAAACAACCTTCTTGATGGGGGCAACAGAAACCCAATTACTTTTGTCTTGAACTGGGCAGCGAACTTCAAGCGATGACAACTGCAGTGTTCGAAAGGTCTTACCGATGAGGGACAATACAGAACAATAAATGCCACTGGAGAGAGGGACAAAACTTGGCCGTTATCAAATCGCTTCGCAGCTGGGCGTGGGAGGGATGGGTGAGGTTTACCTCGCTGACGATACGCAACTCGACCGCCGCGTCGCACTCAAAATCCTGCCTCCGGACCTCGCGTTAAAAAGAGAACGGATGGCCCGCTTTGTCCGAGAAGCAAAATCGGCGGCCGCTCTCAACCACCCGAACATCGCGCACATCTACGAGATCGGCGAACAGGACGGGTTGAACTTCATCGCCATGGAGTTCGTCGAAGGGAAAACTCTGCGCGACAAAATCCATCAGGAACGGGCGGATCTTCGTAAGCTGCTCAAGTATCTGCAGCAGGTCGCGAGCGGGCTCGCCAAGGCCCACGCGGCCGGCATCGTCCATCGCGATCTAAAGCCTGACAACATCATGATTGCGAAGGACGGCTATGCCAAGATTCTTGATTTCGGACTCGCGAAACTTGTTGAACCAGCGGGCTTGGGAAGCGAAACGGCAGCGAGTGACGTGGCTACCGTCGAATATGAACAGCATTCGCTTCCGGGCAAGTTGCTGGGAACGATTGGCTACATGTCGCCGGAGCAGGCGCAGGGAAAAGTTGATGAGATAGACCACCGGTCAGACATCTTCTCGTTCGGCTGCATGCTTTACGAGGCAATAACCCTACAACGTCCCTTTCATGGGGAGTCGAAGGTCCAATCGCTCTACAGAATTGTTTACGAGCCGGCCCCGGCCTTGCGCGATTTTAATCCGAACGCGCCGCTGGATCTGCAGCGCATTGTGCGTCGCTGCCTCGCAAAAGATCCTGATGAAAGATATCAATCGATACAAGATGTCGCTATTGAGTTGAAAGAACTACGCCGGGAACTCGAAGGCGATACGAATGTCGATGTGACGATACCGCCCAGTTACATCGGTAGCGAAATGGGCCAGCGGTCGTCAGTGCGTTC
The DNA here is from genome assembly GCA_035273325.1 of Pyrinomonadaceae bacterium. Classification (GTDB taxonomy): domain Bacteria; phylum Acidobacteriota; class Blastocatellia; order Pyrinomonadales; family Pyrinomonadaceae; genus PSRF01. The sequence continues at coordinate 13,635 of DATEPF010000097.1, forward strand.
TTCGGTTTTACCGACTGTCGGCGACGGGACGGCAACCAGTACTGAATTCGAAGCCCGACCCACATCGAGCACTTCGATCATCATTGGAGAAATTAAGCAACACAAACGTGGTGTGGTCCTCGCGCTGCTTGGATTAGTTGTGATCGCAGCGGCCCTCGTCGCGGCTTGGTGGAAGTTTTCAGGAGTCGGTCGCACTGAACCGTTTAGCGAAATGCGAATCGCAAGGTTGACGACGGGTGGCAAGGTCGGAAACGCGTCCATCAAAGGTTATGCGTCGATTTCGCCTGACGGTAAATATGTCGTTTTCCGAACTACGGAGCTTGGCAAGGATAGTCTGTGGGTTAGACAAGTACTTACCGGCAGCCTGGTTAAAATCGTTCCAGACCTGCCCGGCAAGGTCGGCGGCACAACGTTTTCACGCGACGGCGAATTTATCTTCTTCTCAATGTTTGAGAGCGATCCTCGCGGTACGCTCTATAAGGTTCCGGTGCTCGGCGGTACGCCGCAGCGCCTCATGCCCGGAGTAACCAGCGCCGTCACGTTCTCACCAGACGGAAAACAGATCGCATTCGTGCGAACTGAACCGGAAGTATCGAAACTGGTGATCGCCAATGCAGACGGGACCGGGGAACGAACTATCGCTACCCGCCAGCTACCCGAACACTTCCCGCCGCAGGGTGGACCATCGTGGTCGCCGGATGGAAAGACAATCGCATGTGGCGCCGAAACGTTTCGCGGTAACGTCCACGCCACCGTCGTGGAAGTCTCAGTCGCGGGCGGTTCAGAAAGACCTCTTACCAAACACAACTGGGT
>DATEPF010000098.1:0-13904 GCA_035273325.1 Pyrinomonadaceae bacterium
GAGCTTTGTGGATCGAGAATTCGCCGCCATGGATTCGGCCTTCTGGTCACCAAAGCCACAAACCGCTGTTAGACCAAAACCGCGAAAGCGTGCCGTAGCCAAGCAGCCGCCCGCGAACTAAAAGAAGTAGGCAGTAGCAAGTAGGCAGAACTCAGAGAGTATGCGCCTACTGCCTCCTGCCTTCTGCTTTCTGCTTTCTGCCTTCTGCCTTCTGCTTTCTGCCTTCTGCCTTCTGCTCTCTGCTTTCTGCCTTCTGCTTTCTGCCTCTTACGGCGACTTCACCAAGGCCACGAAATTCAATCCTTTTGTATCCTCCGCTGCACTCGCGAGCACCTTATCAACCGGGTCAAACGTGAATCCATCCTTCGACGGGATCAATCGGTAACTGTGCTCTGACCGCGCGACCTTAAACGTAAAGATGCCCTGCTCGTTTGTTGTCGAAGCCAATACGGTGCCCTGCGGACTAATCAAAACCACGACCACGTTTGCCACCGGCGTGCTGTTCACATCCATTACTTGACCGGTAATCGTCACTACGTCCGGCGCCGGCTTGGCTGCAGGCGTTGCGGCTTTCGTTTCCACGTCGGGCCGAGGGTCAAAAGAAGACCGTTGCGGCGGCGTCGCGCTCGGAGCCGGTGTAGCAGATGGTTCGCTCGAAGGTTGTTCAGGCGAACTCTCAGGTGTAGCTGCGGGCGGGGGCTGCGGAGATACTTCCGTAGGTTGTTCCGGAGCTGGAACAGTCACCGCGGCCGTAGTCGCCCCCGCATCCACGGGTGCGATCTCAGGAGACGGACTTGGCTGTGGGACGGGAGTTTCAATTGCGGGCACAGTGGCAACGCCGCGAATGTGTTCGTCGAGTCCTTCGAGCGAACCTTTGATCTGACGATAAAGCCGTTCAATCACTGTGCGCCTGAGCGGATCCGGAGCGCCCGCGTTATAACTTTTGATGTAATGCAGCAGCGCTTCGTCTTTCTGATCCAGCCGTTCCAGTGTGGCGCCCAGGTGCCAAACGGCAGTGCGCCACGATGGGGTTCCCGGCGGCAAAATGTTCGTAGCGCGCTTCAAGTTTTCGAGGGCTTCCGCCGGCTTGTCCTGATTGAAGAGTGCCCAGCCTGAGATGTCCTCGATGCGGCCGCGCAAGATGTTGGAGAGAACGTTTGCCGGCGCATCTTCAATACTCGGCGTGCCTCCTGAAGAGATTGCCCGCGCGCGAATTTCTCGATATTCGTCGGCCTGGACCGCCAGTGTTAGAGCTGGAACGGTGAGACCGGCATCCGCGCTCCCGCGTGCTGCCTCAGCCAGCTCGTAGGCGGTCTCATAGCCAATTCCCTTTTGCAGCAACCTGGAGGCGGCGTACAACTGGCGATGCGCGCGCCACGCATCCTGACCCGCTGCAAACTGTTTGGCCGCGGCGGTAGCTTGTGATTCGCTGACGGTCGGTTGATTCAAAACAGTCGCAAATGAAAGCAGGTCTTTCAGCGACCCGGCGTTTTGTTCTGTGTCCGCTGCGACTGACTGGAAGATACTTGCGCGGCGTTCCGGCGCCAGCAATTCAATGAAGTTCGGCGCAACGGCTACAGTTTTGCCGCCGAGACTTGTTTGAATCTGTCCGTCCTTCAAACTAAAAGACTGCATTAATACTTCAGCAGCCTCGTCAAAAAGTCCTGACGCTACCAGGGCCGTAGCAAGTTCGTAGTCGAGCGTCGGAAACGTTCCATACTGTTTGGCGTAACGCACGGCGCGTTCAGCCGCCATCGGGTTACGCTGCGCGATGAGTGCTCGAGCAACTGCGACTTGTGACCACGTATATCGTGGTTCTATAGCCAATGCTCTGGTCCCGAGTGCAAGTGCTTTTCGTGGATCGTTGTGCGCGGCAAACCAATAAGCTGTACCGGCGAGTAGCTGCAGGTTGGCGGGGTCCGTCTTCAACGCCGCCTCGAGTTCTGTTCTGGCCTCCTCCGTCCGCTTTAAATCCAACAAGGAAAGAATCATGCCTGCGCGCGCAGCTTTGTCATTAGCGTCGGCTGCGAGTTGCTGCCGGTAAAGCACCAGTGCTTCATCCGAACGTCCTTGGGCTCGATGCAAGTCTGCGAGCGATCTCTGTGCGCTCTTCAAATTCGGATTCAACTCAACCGCGCGTTTGTAGCTCCCAATCGCATCGTCGAGACGAAGCGAAATGTGCATAGCTAACCCGAGAGCCTGATGCGCTTCACCGAGTTCAGGCGCCAACGCCACAGCGCGCGCGGCCACGCGGGCCGCCTCCGCGCCCTGTTCGGTTGTTAAATAAAAATTTGCCACCGCCAGCAACCGCTTGGCGTCGCTGCCAAACTTCTCCTCGATAGTCTTTGCGGCTGCGAAAGCCGCGTCACGCTCGCCACGCACAAACAGGTTCAGTGGTATCTGGGAGATAACACCATTGAACAGTCGCTCAGAGGAATTCAGCGGCGCCTCCGATATCGCCAGTTGCAAGCGCTCGATACCTCCCGCCGTGTCCCCTCGCTTAAGACGTTCGTCCCCGGTCGCGGCGTATGCGCTAACAAGCACTTCGGTAGCGCGTGCGCGGGATTTTGATTCCGGGTGTTGTGCGAGAAACTCCTTCAGCTTAACTACACGCTCTTCTACCGGCAGCGTCAGGGTAAGCTCCACTACTTCAGATTCGTCGTCCGCGGTGACGTTCGCAGAAGAAGTGACGCGTCTCGATCTCGTCGGAGCAGTTACGGTTGTAGATGCCGAACTGGTCATCAATGCCGGCGATTCAGTAGGAGTGGCCGCAGGACTTGGTTCCGGTTCTGAAACTTTTGCTGTTTCTACTTTTTCGATAGTGGGTGAAGTGCTCGCGCCAGGCGTGGACGCCGGTTGTTCAGTTTGGGCGGCGGTAGCAGTTATAAAATCTTCGACTGGAATCGACAGCTTCTCAGCCATCGAACCAACAAAGTATTTAACGCCCGTGTTGACGCCGTCTCCAAAGCGCCCGGCTTCAATATGCCCGCGCATTCGCTGGGCCACGTCCCCAAGTACGCCATCAGGAAGTTCGGGCTGCACGGCCCTGCTGAACTGCACAAACGATGAGCGGTCGGCAACAGACACCACCATTAATAAACTCTTGCGCGCGCTGGATCGCGCGCCCACGTTCCATTCGCGCGCGAGCTTTTGCGAGAAATCGAAAATGTCCTGGCCTGCGGTTGAATCCACAGTAACGATCGCCAGCTCAATGCCGGTTTTTTGTTTTAGGTTCTCGAGTATGGTGGTCAGCTCGCTCCGCGTAGGCTCATCGAGGACGGCAGCGAAGTCGTTGACGTAACCTGTTCTCGACTGGGTCGTTGTTTGCGCAAGCTGCGTAATAGTAAAAAAGGAGAGCAGGACCACACCGGCGATAGCAAAGAGGGGCCACTTGAGATCTTTTAAGCTCATTATTTCAACTCTTATAGGTTTTTGGATGCGAGGGAGAAGCGCCTTTCCGTAACTTCGGAACTACATATTCAGGGGGAACGTTTGCGGCTGCATGATAACATCGGCCTTGCCTCATAAGTCGAACTCCAGGGAGGATTCACCTTTTTTAGTGTTACTTCGTGTGGTTTCGTGTAATTCGTGGTTCGCTTTTTGTGCTGCTAAGAAACTATCCACGAACCTCACGAAACACACGAAATAAAACCATGAGTGAACTTGATGAAGCATGGGCCTTGGCACTCGCGGAAGCTGAAAACCGCGCGCGTGCTTCCGGTCGTGCGGATATCGGCGAGTACATTGCCCTGCGCAACTCAAACGATCGCAAGAGAAAGTTTGGGGCTGATTGGATTATCAAAGCGTTCACAGTAGCGGCAGGTGAAGTTAACCGCGCCGGGGCATCTCTTGAAACCGCAACCACGGACGGTCATCGATTTAAAGTTGGATCGGCGACCATGGTGGGCCGGCTGCTAACTCTCACCAGCGGCATCAGGTCCATCGCGGTCGAGGTGGGTTGGCCGCGCACTCCCACCGACGGCTTCGTACGCGGAGGCGGATTAGCATGTGCCAACATTCATCACTTTGGCATGAAGAACGCAAGCGAACACTTGCGTTTGGAAGTCGACCGCAAGGGCTTGCCTCATTGGCAGAGACATTCCGATAACGGTGAACGCGGAGAGTTTCACGAAGCCGACATCAAACATCATCTGTCAGTACTCCTGACAGACTCCCGCAACCCTCCGAAGCGAATCTGAAATCTCAAATTTGAAATTCAAATCTGAGATCTCAAATCAAAATCAGAAAAGGCTGACGTTTTCGGCAGTGACGTGCACGTTTTCGAACCAACACAGTTCGGTCAAAACAATTCACTCAGAAAAATAGGCGCATTGTACACGGTGAACCGCCGGTCCCTGAGCCAGAGGCCGCGAGGCACGTCGGTTGCCAATGCCTGAGATCGGTAAGACGCTCGGCTAAAAGTGTCCCCAGAAACGAGCGTTGCAAAGGGCGACCAGGCTCGACAGAGTTGGTCGGCTCATCGAGAACTTTGAGGAGGATGCTAATGACGAACCGACGTACACTTAGGTTTTCAATTTTAATAGTGGGTCTGGTCGCCCTGTTCTTGCCCGTGATGGCATCTGCGCAAGGTGGCTACGATCCATATGGCCGTAATCGCGGCGGTTACGGTCGCTACGATGAACGTTATCTTCGTGATTCGATTCATCGCCTGGACCGGCTGGCCAAAGAGTTTGAAAGAGACGTTGATCGTGCGCTCGATCGCAGCCGCCAGGACGGGACCCGGCGGGAAGACAGAATCAACAATGAAGCCCGCCAGTTTCGGAATGCGGTAGGCAATCTAAGATCGCGCTTTGGTAATGGACGCGATTTAAACCGCAGCCGCAGTCAGGCGCAGCGAGTGATTCAGGAAGCGCAGAACCTTGATCGGATCGCCGGCGCACGTCGTATGAGCAACGAAGTGGCGAACGACTGGGCCCAGATTCGGCAGGAGCTGCGGGTTGTTTCGGACGCCTACGGTCTCGGTTACAACGGTTATGGCAGCGGCACTTACCGTAGAAACGACGACTGGCGACGTAATGATCGGAACCGGAGCAACAATAACGACTGGTTGCGCAGAATTCCCTGGCCTAACAACTAACTACGCGACCAGCATCTTGCAAACGAAAGCCTCGCCTTACTGAAAGAGTCAGGGCGAGGCTTTCGCATGTCTGGCCGCGATGCCAGAATAGCGCCCATGCCCGGAACGCTTTATTTGGTTGCTACGCCGATTGGCAACCTGGACGACATTACGTTGCGCGCCATTAAAGTGTTGGGCGACGTTAATCTGATTGCCTGCGAAGACACGCGTCACACTCGCAAGCTTCTCAACCACTACAACATAAGCACGCGCACGATTAGCTATCACGAACACAACGAACGCGAGCGAGCCGTTGAACTACTGGAGCGCCTGCAGCATGGCGAAAGCATCGCGGTGGTAACGGACGCAGGTACGCCTGGAATTAGTGATCCTGGATTTCGTTTGGTCCAGCTGGCCAATGAGAACGATATCCGCGTGGTCCCGGTTCCTGGGGCTGTGGCATTCGTTAACGCCCTCGTGGCCTCCGGGATTCCGGCTGACGAGTTTTTCTTTGCGGGGTTTCTACCCTCACGCACCGCTGCGCGCCGCGCAAAGTTGAAAGAGCTCCAATCGCTGCCGGCCACGCTGATATTTTACGAAGCGCCTCATCGTCTGGCAGCTTCGTTGCGCGATGCGGCCCAGATTCTGGGACATCGTGACGCGGTGGTGGCGCGAGAACTCACCAAGCTCCATGAAGAGATCGCCCGCGGGTCTCTGGGAGAACTGGCTTCGCGGTATGAATCTGAAAACGTACGTGGAGAGATCGTATTGGTCATCGAACGGGGGTCAGCGGAAACTGAGGCTGTATCAGCTACCAGAAATATTGCGGACCTCGTTAAATCGTTTGAGACCGAAGGAATGGACCACCGGGCTGCCCTCAAGAAAGTCGCTCGTGAGCTCGGTCTATCAAGGGATGAAGCGTATCGGCGGCTGGCTGCTGAACGCGGGAATACCTAAAAGCGATCCACGAATTACACGAAATTAGTAGCCTCTTATTCGTGTATTTCGTGGATCGCTTTTTGGTTTTAGTTTCGGCCACCCATTCCGGGAGGCAGTTGCTTATCAACCACGGGACGCGTCGGCCGGTCGGCAATTTCCCACATCAACATGTGGATCGTGCGCGTTAACTTTTCCATTTTTTGGAAGTCGATCTTTTCGACAGAATCACTGGGACGGTGATAGTCGACATGTTCGCCGTCGAAAAAGAAAACGATGGGAATGCCCTTGCGCGCGTAGTTGATGTGATCGCTGCGGAAGAAATACCGATTGGGATCTAACGGGTCGTCGTAGCGATAGTTGTAACTCAGGTTTAGATACTGGCGATTGACGCTTTCCGTAAGCTCACCAAGCTCCGTACTCATCATTTTCGAACCGATAACGTAGATCTCTTCCGGCCCGGATAGAGTGGCATTTCGCGGGTTAGTATCTCCAGTCTGCTTGCTTCGACCAATCATGTCCAGATTGATTTGCGTGACGATCTTGTCGAGGGGAACAGTTGGATAGTCGGTGAAATAACGTGAGCCCCACAGTCCCTTCTCCTCGCCCGCGTGCCAGACAAAAAGCACCGATCGTTTCGGCCGGGGAGTTGTGTGGGCCAGGGCTTCCGCAATAGCCAGCAGCGCCGTCGTTCCCGAACCATCGTCGTCTGCGCCGTTGTAAGTTGAGTCGCCATTTACCGGAATGCCGATCCCGACGTGATCGTAATGCGCGCCGAGTGCGACGTATTCGTTCTTCAGCACGGGATCACTGCCCTCGAAAACCGCCACCACGTTCTGGGTCGATGTGGCACTACTGGCTTGTTTCCTGACAGAAATAGAGAGTTTCTTCTCCGGTCTTAACTCGAAAGGTTCGACCGTTTGCGTGCCATAGATTGATTCAAACAACGAGGTGGCCGTGGCGCGTTCACCCTGGAATAACGTGTTCGCAAGTTGCGGTGAGGCGATGACGCCTGCAATGACGCGCTGGGTCGGCATTTGGAATTTTTCGACTTGCAGGATTCCCCGCTCGACCATGCGCAGGCGGTTGCGCTCCCAGTTGGCGATGAACTGAAAATCGGGAACGATAACCAGGGCCGCGACGCCCTGTTTCTCGGCATACTCGAATGCATTCATGTAGTCAACGCCGCGGGTTCCCTGCAGGTCCTGCCGTGTAACGCCTCGTGGAAGTCCGGCCGGTGGTCCAAAGATGATCGCGATCTTTCCGCGAGCGTCGATACCGCGATAGGCATCGATGTTTTTGGCCTTCACAAACCATCCATTGCCAGCAAATACCATCGAAGCGTTTGCGTCGAGCGTGCCCGTGAAAGGCAGATAGTGTTCACCGAGCGTCAGCGGTTGTCCGTTGAGTGACACTTTGGTCTGCTCTTTGTCTACCACGTCGCTGGTGAGCGCGATCTTTTGGAAGAAAGAGCCGGCGTCGCCGGCGGGTTTGAATCCCCAACGCGAAAGGTTGGTCGCCAGGTAATGCGCCGCGATATCCAGACCGCGCGATGGTGTGTCACGTCCTTCCAATACATCAGAGGAGATGAAGGCTAAGTAGTCGCGAATTTGACCGGCAGTGATCTTCTCAGCACCTCGTTGCGTAGCCAGGGAAGTCGCGGTTCTTGGCGCGCGTGGTTGGCGGCGTTGCGCGTAAACCGAGTAATTAAGTGCGGTTGAAAAATTAAAAACCAGGACGGCAGTTAAGAAGATTGAAAACAAAGTTCTACGCATATTGCTCCAGTTGGTCAGTTGATTGGGAGTTAGTTTAGCTGGTACTGAGCGCGATCGTGGAATGCCTAATCACGTTAAAGGATACGGCAGACGCGTTTACTGGGACCGCGGGCGTCCCGCCCGCACTGAGCGAAGCGAAAACTTCCCTTTGCATTCCCTAAAACACCTCCAAGAACCATCGTGGCGCAGTCCGGCCTAAAATCTTTTCGCGCTTCGCGCTCAGTGCGGGCGGGGACGCCCGCGGTCCCAGTAAGCGCTTTGAATCGGCCCCGAACGGTGAGGGGTATTGATAGCTGGAATCCACTAGGCTTGTTGCACTGCCTGGACGAGACGCGTCAGCGTTTCCTTCGCGTCTCCGTAGAGCATTCCCGTGACGTCTTTGAAGAACAGCGGATTCTCCAAACCTGAAAATCCTTTTCCCTGCCCACGCTTCAGCACCACCACTGACTTGGACCGATCCACTTCCAGTATTGGCATACCCGCGATCGGACTGCTCGGATTGTCTCGCGCGTCAGGATTAACTACGTCATTTGCACCGATCACTACGGCTACATCCGTCGCCGGAAATTCCGGATTGATCTGTTCAAGTTCGTAAAGCGACGAGTAAGGTACATTCGCTTCCGCCAGCAGCACATTCATGTGGCCCGGCATGCGACCAGCCACCGGGTGAATTCCATACTTCACCGAAACTCCGCGCTTCTCGAGTGTGTCTGCCAATTCGCGCACCGCGTGTTGCGCCTGGGCCGTCGCCATTCCATAACCGGGCACGAACACAACCTGTTTTGCATAAGCCAACTGCACCGCGATGTCGTCCATACTTACTTCGCGCATCGTGCCGTGCTGTTCCGTTGCTGCCGTTGACGTCGCGGCACTGCCGAATGCGCCAAACAGCACGTTTGTGATCGAGCGATTCATCGCCCGGCACATCAGGACCGAGAGAATAAAGCCGGAGAACCCATCGAGAGTGCCGGCGATGATCAGTACGTTGTTTCCTAAGACGAACCCGGTTGCTGCCGACGCCAAGCCTGCATACGAGTTAAGCAAAGACATCACGACGGGCATGTCGGCGGATCCGATAGGCATCACCAGGAGGATTCCAAAGACAAATGCCAAACCGGCCATGGCGAAAAACAATGGTATGGATCCGGGAAAAATAATCAGGTAGACGAAGATGCCCACCGTGGTTGCGAGTACAGCCATGTTGAAAATGTTCTGCCCGCGGTAGGTCATAGGTTGACCACGTACCATCCCCTGCAACTTGGCAAACGCGAGCAAGCTTCCGGTGGTCGTGAGCGCGCCGAGCATCACTTCAAAACCAAGAGCGCTCATCGTGATCTTGTCGAGGTGTCCGTCGTGACGTAGAAATTCAGCGACACCAACGAGCGCGGCAGCGAAGGCACCGAAAGCGTGCGACAGTGCGGTCCGCTGTGGCATTGCGGTCATGGGCACCCAGAAACCCATTGCCAATCCCAGCAAAGAGCCGAGAGCTAACCCGATAATGATCCAGGTATAAGTGACGATCTCGAGGTGGAGCAGGGTGCCGATGATGGCCATCAGCATTCCAAACTCGGCCAGGTGCATCCCGCGCTTGGCAGTTTCGGGATGGCTTAGCCCCTTGAGGCCAAAGATAAAAAGAATCGAGGCCAGCAGGTAACTAAACTCGATGAAGTAAACGCGGAGATTCATCTCACAGTATTTCGTGTGTTTCGTGTGTTTCGTGGATCATTGTTACCCGTCCGGAAAAACGATCCACGAATTACACGAAATAACACGAACGCTTTCTCACTTCTTCACTTCTTTACTTGGTTTGCGCTTGAACATCCGCAGCATTCGGTCCGTGATCACAAATCCGCCGACCACGTTAGTAGTGGCGCAAAAAACTGCGATAAAACCGAGAACTGTCGCCACCGTTCCATGTCCCGAGCCGGCGATCACGATTGAGCCCACCAACGAAATACCTGAGATGGCATTCGTAGCGGACATAAGCGGCGTGTGCAGGAGGGGCGGCACGCGGGAAATAACCTGGTAGCCAACGAATGCTGCGAGCGCAAAAATGTAGAGCGCGGTAATTAAATTTTCATGTGTCATTAGCTTTATTTTCTGCTTTGCCTAAGGCCTTCGCGTTATTTCGTGTAATTCGTGGATCGTTTTTTAGCTGTATAACAGCGATCCACGAAACACACGAAAAACACACGAAATAACACAAAGCTACGCCCCTAATGAAGATGCGACCCGCTGATTCACTACCTGCCCATCATGAGTCACACACGATGGACCAACCACATCGTTATTCAAATCAACTACAAGTTCACCGTCCTTAATTAACTCAGATAGAAACGCAGTAACGTTGCGCGAATAAAGTTGACTGGCATGCACAGGCACAGTTGCCGCCAAATTCGTCGGCGCCATGATTGTCACGCCGTTTTGTTCGTCAATCTCATCAGCTTTACTTAGCGCACAATTGCCTCCGGTAGCGCCGGCTAGATCGATCACCACCGACCCGCGTTTCATGCCAGCCACCGCTTCTTCCGTCACCAACAGCGGAGCTCTCCGACCGGGCACTTGCGCGGTGGTAATCACTACATCGGCGTTCTTCGCAGTTTCAGCAATCAAGTCTCTACCACGGCTCATTGCCTCTTCTGATAACTCAACTGCGTAGCCACCCGCGTCTTCAGTCTTAATGCCGCCGAGATCGACTTCCAGAAACTTAGCGCCCAGTGAGCGCACCTGTTCACCCGCCGCCGCCCTCACGTCATACGCTTCAACCACGGCGCCGAGGCGGCGTGCAGTTGCGATCGCCTGCAGCCCGGCGACACCCGCTCCGAGCACGAGCACACGCGCCGGCGGCACTGTACCGGCCGCGGTCATCAGCAGGGGAAACATGCGCGGGATGTGCGCGGCCCCGATGACGGCGGCTTTATAACCAGCCACTGTCGCCATCGACGAGAGTGCATCCATTGCCTGCGCGCGCGTGATGCGTGGGACCAACTCCATCGCAAACGTGGTCAGCCGCGCGGTGACTGCGGGCGCTAAAGCTTGCGGCTCGTCGAGTGGGCGCAGAAAGCCCAGCACGACGGCCCCGGCTTTTAGTTGAGAGAAGACGGCAGGTTCGGGACGATTAACAGTAACCAGAACGTCGGCGGACTCGATCAATGATTTTCGGTCGGGTGAGATTTGCGCACCGGCTTCAGTGAAGTCGTAATCGGTGCGCGCGGCGGAGAGACCTGCGCCACTTTCGACAAACACCGATGTCTTGAGCGCAACGAGTTTCCTGATCGACTCGGGCATCAGCGCCACGCGCGCTTCGCCTGCTCCGGTTTCCCGCAACACAACGATGTTCATCTACTCTCCGAATGAAGTGCGACAAATAGGATTCGAGCGTGGACTACGCGGCGGAGTATACCATCCGCAACCTGGCTTATCCGCAGATTCCGCAGATTACACAGATTCAAGTGTGAATCAGTAAAGTTGTTCTGTTCTAACAAGGGTTGTCTGTGTCTTGCAAACCCGCTAGACGTCATGTCCGTTCCGTTTTGTGATTTAGAATCTGTGTAATCTGCGTAATCTGCGGATAACTTGCGAAGGCATTTGGCCGAACCTATAATCCAAACCCAACCTTGGCGCATTGGTGTAGTTGGTTAACACGCTGCCCTCTCAAGGCAGAGATCACGGGTTCGAGTCCCGTATGCGCTACCAGTTTTCCTGCAATTCGCTGTCTCTCTTTGAGTTTCTCGCTCGCTGTATTACAGTCACTCCGCAACAACTAATCCAAATAGTTAGCGAGAGTTCGCGATGAAAACGTCGCTAGATAACAGCGCGCTCGAAGACCTTTCCGCCAAACTCAGTCAGGCAAATAGCGCCTTCAACGACAGATATCCCGGGGAGACAGGACGTCGACAGCCCGTACATACCGTGTACGGCGGCGCGCACTTGTTTAAGTCAGACTCAGCCGAACGGCTGGGCGGACTGGCGCGTCGTTCACTAGATCAGTTTGCCCCGGACTTTTTAACGTTTGCGAAGGCGATCGATTTGCCCGGCGCAAATGAATTGCCGGCTTCGCTCGAACACGATGCGGCACTCGCGGCGCGCCTCGCCGCCGATCTTGATGGCGTCCGCCTCGAGAACAGATCCGCCTGGTTGGCCCATTCGATTTACACCCGCGTCACCGATAAATTGCGGCGAGAGCCGGTCGAAGACTTTCGCATCGACTTTGAAGATGGTTACGGCAACCGGCCGGATACGGAAGAAGACGGCCATGCGGAGGCCGCTGCCAAGGAAGTCGCTACCGGACTGCAGAACAAAACTCTTCCCCCATTCATCGGTATTCGTATTAAACCGTTCAATGAAGAGTTGCGGGCCCGCAGCATGCGCACACTCGACATCTTCGTATCCACGGTCCTTCAGGAAACGAGTGGACAACTGCCGGCAAACTTTGTGGTGACTCTGCCTAAGATCACGGTGCCGGAACAGGCGGCCGCGCTCGCGGATATTTTTGAGTTGCTTGAGCGTCAAACAGGCTTGGCTGACGGATCGCTGAAGATGGAGATGATGATCGAAACCACCCAATCGATCATCAACAGCCGCGGAGAAATCAACCTGCCGCTGATGCTCGATGCAACTCGCGGGCGCTGCGTGGCCGCACACTTCGGGACTTACGACTACACAGCGAGCTGCAGCATCACTGCCGCACACCAGCACATGATGCATCCCGCGTGTGATTTCGCGAAGCACATGATGCAGGTCTCTTTCGCGGGCAGCGGCGTCTGGCTTTCCGACGGCGCGACCAACATCATGCCGGTGGCGCCGCATCGTTTTGCCGAAGGTGCTGCGCCGCTGACCGCTGAACAGATAGCCGAGAACCGCGAGGTGGTCCATCGAGCCTGGAAACTGCATTACGATCACATTCAACATTCATTGGTTGGCGGCTTCTACCAGGGTTGGGATTTACATCCAGCCCAACTGCCGACACGTTATGCGGCGGTTTATTCATTCTTTTTGCAGAGTCTGGACGCCGCGTCCGAACGGCTGCGCAATTTTGTCGACAAGGCGGCGAAAGCTACCCTCGTCGGCGATGTATTTGACGACGCGGCGACTGGTCAAGGCCTGCTCAATTATTTCCTGCGCGCCCTCAATTGCGGCGCGTTGACAGAAGAAGAAGCAGTGGAGTTGTCCGGATTGACGGTCGCTGAGCTGCGTTCAGGTTCTTTTGTGAGGATTTTGAAGAACAGACAGAGTCTTTAGTGACAGTTTCGAGTTTGAAGTTTGGAGTTTAGAGTTAATTTCATATTCAACGCGGAACAGACAATGTTCAGAGTACAAGCTTTAGCTTGCTCGGTGACGTAATACAGCAGCCTAAAGGCTGGACTCTGAACATTGTCTCGCGAACCGAGGAGGTTGCTATGCGGGTTGTAGTTAGCTTGCTGCTTTTATCGTCCCTACTGTTCATGAACATTCCGGCAATCCAGGCGCAGACTAAGCCGGCAGGGGGAGATACTGATTTGGCCCGGAAAATTCGACGTTTCGCGCCGACGGAGTTAACCGCCAGCACGGCCCATCTTTCACCCAACGATAAGAAGGCGCTGGCGAAGATCATCGAGGCTGCCAAACTGATGGACCCGTTGTTTCTCCACCAGGTATGGAGTGGTAACGAAGCACTCAAGAAAAAGCTGGAAGCTGACAAAACACCTGCCGGACAGCTGCGTCTCCATTATTTCCTCATCAACGATGGTCCATGGTCACGCATCGACAACAAGGAGCCGTTCATCGACGGTGTGCCGCACGAGAAGCCGGCTATGGCCAATCACTATCCGGAGGACGTGACCAAAGAAGAGTTCAATGCGTGGGTCGAATCCCTGCCCGAACCGGAGAAACAAAAAGCCACTGGTTTCTTCTACCTGATTCGTCGTGATGCCAACGGCAAACTCATGACTGTGCCTTACAGCAAAGCGTACGCTGAGTATCTCGTGCCGGCAGCCAAACTCCTGCGCGAAGCTGCTGCTCTTACGACGAATCAAACTCTGAAAAATTTCCTGAATAAGCGCGCCGAGGCTTTTGGTACAGACGACTACTATGCCAGCGACGTCGCGTGGATGGAACTGGATTCGCCCATCGATGTC
>DATEPF010000099.1:0-8319 GCA_035273325.1 Pyrinomonadaceae bacterium
TTCGATCTTTGAGCGAACCTTCGCGGTTTGCACACCCGACGCGCCCTGCGCAGAGACACCCGTGAGACTGAACCCGGCTGTTGAAATGATGACTAAAAGCAAAATTGAAAAAGTTCTTTTTAGCAAAACACAAATCCTCCAGCGGGTAAGCCTGGCAAGGTGCGTTCCCGACATGAGAAGTGTATTTTCAGTGATTTCAGACGGAATTGACGGTAAGCGCCGGAAGATTTCCCTTGAAGCGAAAGGTTTTTACTGCACCGGACTGCTTTGCGAGGTTTCGTGCTAATTCATGTA
This sequence comes from Pyrinomonadaceae bacterium, assembly GCA_035273325.1. Classification (GTDB taxonomy): domain Bacteria; phylum Acidobacteriota; class Blastocatellia; order Pyrinomonadales; family Pyrinomonadaceae; genus PSRF01. The sequence continues at coordinate 295 of DATEPF010000099.1, forward strand.
ATTGGTGGATCCGTTTTTTACGCGGCAAAGAGCGGTCCACGAAATACACGAAACGTCTTGTAGTTTGACTTTTGCGGCTGGTCGACTTGGCGTCACGAATTGCGTTTTGCTTTGGCACTCCGCGTCTGCGTTACAGGAGTCGCGTGGGGCTTTTGTGGAATCAACCCCTCCACGGATTTGTAGATCTGAAGATACATCTGTGTTTCGCGCGGAATTAGATATCGCCATGACGCGCCACCCCGCCTGATGTAAAGCGGAAGACGCGCAGCGTTCGAGTTATAACCTGCGGCCAGGAGTTCTGTTTGAGTCGCTAACTTCGCGCGCAACGCGTATTGCACGTCTTCGTTTGCCGATAAGTCATTCCAGGTGTCTTGCATGTACAACAGCATGGCCTGCAGCGCGTTTGAGTGAGTGCGCATGCCGACGACGAAATCCGGAATCAAACCAACGCCCGGGTGTCGCGTCTTCATTAAGTTGTAGGCCCAGGGAATCATCTGCACCATGCCGCCCGCGCCGGCCGAACTTACTGAATAGCGATAAGTCTCCAGCTGATTCAGTGCAAACAGCGAAAAGATCTCCTGGTATAACGCCAGCCGGTTTTCATTGCGAAAGCGGTCATGGTCCACATGCTCGACCAGACAGAGCCGCTCAGCTACGTCGACGATCTGCGGGGAAATAAACTTTCCTCTTTCGCGCAAACGCTTCACTGCCAGGTCCAGCATCGTTCGCACATACGCCTGACCCGAGCGGGCCAGCTCAGGCGAGAACAACGCAGGGTGGACCGACGTGTAATAGGCCATCTCGCGAAACACGCCGTTTCTCTCGATTGGATACTGCACCACCAGCGGCACCAGTGCGCGGCCTTGCGGATCGAATATCGCGACCGCCGTGTTAACTCCATTCGCTCGCAGGATGCGAACGTTCAGCTGCACGCCTAACGAACTCGTCATCGTTGCTTCCGCGCCCTTCTTCAGGAACGTCGGTTTGTACAGTGGCACCAGGTGAATTCGAGACGTGGAACGGTCCAGCGCCGCCACCGTCACCACATCGATTGCGGGTGAATTAAACGCGGTGGGCACGGGGCGCGAGCGGAGCAACCGGACGGCTTCCGTGATCCTGGAATGAATTACGGAAGGGGGTAAAACGGCGGTCACGCCCGGCGTTGTTTCATGTCGCTCGGTGGCAGTTGGTCCTGCCGCTGGGGGGCGCGGTGGCGGTGTTACTCCAACCGATGGTGTTACCGCTTGTCCAGCCGGAGATCCTTGCGTTTCCGTAGCAGGGGCCGGTGTCTGCACTCGAACGGGTGGATAGTAGGTGCGCGGCCGATCATCTGGCGCAGGAGACGGCGACGGCAACACTGTTTGGCCTTGTGCACTCTGAAAGCTAATGAAGACGAGTAGAAATGTATAAGCCAGAAAATCTTTTTTCATGATTTGAAATGCAACCAGCTAATTTAGAAACAATGCGGGCGAGCGCTGCGGTTAGATTCGCCGATGCACTTCAGCGTTGTCAACGATCAGGTGTGAATATGAGGATGAAAAAAGCAAACGCCCCCGGGACCGATGGTCCGGGAGCGAAGCTCAAATCTGGACAGGCTTACTTAGTTGCGCCCGCTTATTTGCTGGCAGCAGCGCTGTTGAGCACGACGTTCTGTTCTGAACCCGCGAACGTTACGTGAGTCAACTCGGCGTTGGTGGCTCTAAACTCGAAGTCACGAGCTTTGTTGGCACGGCTTTCCGTGGTGCTGTTAGCACGCGCGACAACTTTGCCACTCTTCGAAATGGTGACTTCACCGGTCTTGTCGTCAAACTTCACATCGTAGGTGCCTTTCTTGACGAGTGTGCCGTTCACCTTAATGTCTTCAATAAAAGTTACTTTCTCTTTGTGGGTCTTGGCGAAAGCTGCAACACTCGCGAGTGACGCGATGAGAAGAGCAACTGCAACGCGATTAATGAATTTCATGTCAATACTCCTTGGTTGAATCGGATCAATTACTCCTCGGGGGAGTTGACCTTAATACGACTCCAGAATGCGTAAGTTCCAAAAAGTATTTTTCGGTGTGAAAAACTTTTCATCGATCGATCTTCAGCTGATCGAAATTGGGAGCGGTGGTCCGAAAGTGGGACTATGAGGAACCGATGTACGGAACTACGGATCGTTATCCGTCTAACCAGTCATGCGTCATATCGCACCAGAGCGCCAGACCACGCCATTCACCGAAGCGCGAGTAGAAACGTGCGATCTTTTTATCGTTGGTCTTGCGTCCGCTGTTGCGCACCGTAAAAAATTTTGCGCGGGTCCACGAATCGAGCGCCAGCCCATCGTAGCGGCCAATCAACTTCAAGACATTTTCCGCGGCGTATGGTCCAACTCCCTTAACGCCACGCATCTCCTTCATTAGTTCCGCGGTAGGAAGTGGACTACTAAGCCACGCTTCCACATCCAGCTCTCCTGACGCAACGCGATCGGCCAGTTCTTTGAAATAGGGGGCACGATAACCAGCACGCACTTCGTCGACATAAAACTTCAAGGGCATCCCGGCCATCGCTTCAGGACCGGGAAACGCACGCCGGCCATCGTCTGACTCGCGTCCCAGTTTCTCGACCAGGCCGGTTACCATCTTTACGGTAAGCGCCCACGAACAATTGGTGGTGCAGATCATTTTGACTAAATCCTCGAAGACGGTGGGAGAACGCAGCAGTCGTCCCGCGCCCTGACTGCGAATCCATCCAAACTCAGGGTCGGCGGATACCAGGCCGTAAAAGGCACTGAGATCGTCATCCAGCCGGAGCATATGCCGCACGTCTTTGCCGATCTTTTGCTCTGCCGGCTTTCCGACAGCGCGCGAAGTGGTGATCTCTACTGTATTCCTGACGCCTCGCATTGTGATGGTCACCGGCTTTCCATTTTGGAGATCCAAAACGCGAGTAAGTTGCTGCCTGGTATCGTTAATATGAAATGGTTGCAACCCATACCACCCGTGACTAAAGATGGTGCGCCGAAAGCTAAAATCTTTTGGAGTTTTAATGGATATTTTCACAGGTTTCGGCTCTTGTACGTTTCGGCTGCAGTCAAGCTGAAACTTGACACAAAATTGCCGGCTGCCTAGACTGATGCCACTTGAAAATAGAATCTGGAAGGCTGTACTCGCCCTCCCAAATACTAGGGAGTTAAGCGAGAGAAGAGTCCAACACTGCGGCTCTCTACAGTAGTTTGGTGAACGTAAGCACCGCTTCCAACGATAATTTGAACCTGGAGCTTTCCAGGCTTCTCGCCCCACTCGGCCCTACAATCAACCCTGTGGGGCGTTGTCGTGTTTGTAGGACAGGCATTCCTGCCTGTCCCGCTAATTGTCTACTACCTGGACAGACAGGAATGTCTGTCCTACCCAATGGACAGACAGGAAATGTCTGTCCTACCCAATGGGCAGACAGGAAATGTCTGTCCTACTACCGCACGTAAATTGGATTCGAAATGATCCAGGGCTGCTCGCCGACCGGCTTTCCCAGTTGCGGTAGATACGCCTCTACGCGATAGCTCCCCCGCTCCTTCGCAACGTATTCCATCGAGCGAGCGTTTGTCGTCTCATGAATCATTACGCCATCCTTCAAAAGAACAATCCGGCCGGCCACGGGCAAAGTCGTGTTCAGTCGAACTTCATTCTCTAGCTTGATCTCGTCGCCCATGATCTTCGACTCGTCTGCGTCCTGCGCGCCGTAACGAAATCCGGTTGTGTCTCCGAAAACATCGAAACCAATAAAACAATGACCGGCGGCCAGCGCCGCCAATAATCGATCCGGAGTTGCCACCGAATCATGAACCAACGGAGTCACAATATGCATACGAACAAGACGGAAACTTCGTTCATATGGATCGAGATTCAAGCCCAACAACCTCTTCCCGGTTGAGTCTGTAAGTTCGAAGCCAATATTTGCGTGCGCATCATTACCGGCAAAAGCGACGAGTTTTTTGCCGGTGGCTGCAATCGCCTGGTCCCACAACTTCAGGTTGGCTGAAGGCCGCTCATAGAAGTTTGCAAACAACAGATGTGGATAGCTGCGGTAGGACCACAAACCATCAAAAAACATGATGACGGGGTTGATCTGACGCGCATTCGTGTAAAGGTTATAGACTTCCACACCTTCGTACGTGTGATCCTGCCAGGCTTTGAATTCTTCCGGATACGCAACCACTTGCAACACATTTCTCTCCGGCTCGATCTGTTCGAGGGTCTTAAAGGAGCCGAGCATCTCGAGTTCATCTCCGGGAATGATCAGCATGCGACCTGAGCCGGTATTGATTTCATTTCCATTAATAAACTGAGCACCACCGTGTAATCCCTTGAGCGTCATGAGGGCGGTGTCGTATTCGGCCAACGCGTGCTCCGTCATCACGACGAAGTCGAGTTGATTTGTATGCGCTGCTGAAATGATTTCTTTAAACCCACCCTTGCTGTGACCACCGACAAAGGAATGAACATGGACCACTCCCTTGTACTCAGCCAACTCATCAAGCGAAGTAACTCTTTCCGAGTTTACTTGCTGGATGCGGGCGTTGAGTTGACCCAGCTTATAGCGGCGATAGGCGAAAGGGATTTGTGAAACGACGAGCAGGATGCCGAGGGCCAGTAAGAGTTTTTTCCATCGACTCATAAGCCGGAAATCAACTCTCGAAATCTACAGAGGCAACGTGCTCACTGATATTTCGCCCGAAATCGGCGACCTTAATGTGTTCGGGATGGACTGTGTAGGCTTCGAGCGCAGCTCGATCATCGAAGGTGGCCACCAGGCCCGTATCGTAGGAACGCGGTAAATGAAGTACGTCGGGCCCGACCGAGAGACTTTTAATGAAGCTGGTAGTCTTCGGGAGGCGCTTGAGCATAGCGATGTGTTCGTCGCGCAGCTTCTGCTCAATGTCAGCGCGGTATTTCCAGATAACAATGTGGGTAATCATGGTTTTAAGTGCTGGTCCTTCGCTTCACACCAGCGACGTGTGATCTCGTGACGATAGTTAAACACTTTTTCCAGGCGCGGCTGTACCAACAGGGGCGCTGCTAGTCGACCGATGAAACCGAGCGGCGGTTCATAACTGATCTGATCACGCAGCAGAGCTCCGTCGGCGTGGCGCTCAACAATGTGAAGGTGACGCCAGGTTTTGAACGGCCCTTCGATTTGTACGTCTTCGAATTGATTCGGCGGATCGTAAACAGTGTGTTCCGCAACCCATTTCCTTTTAAAGAAGCCCAGCACGACCAGTTCAACAACCGCGCGTGAGCCTATATCAGAAATGCTGGCCGGCTGGATTACTCGCGCTCGCTCCCACGGTGGCGTCAACTGAGCCAGGGCGTCAGGTTGTTCATGAAACTGGAAAACGCATTCAGGCGTCGCGCGGATGACGCTTTGCTTGGTGAATTGCACCTATATTCATTACCAACCGAGCCTATTTCGGGCTGGGCGTTGGGGCTGGCGTCGGTGTCGGCTTGGGACTCGGTTTTTCTTCCGCGACGGCGATCGAGCTGCGAATTAATTCCCAGGCGGGCGCAGCCTGCTTCAGTGCCCGATCCGGGCCCAGCGCCGTCAAAACCACTAGCCGGTTGCCGACCACGACCCAATAAATCTCGGCAGCGCCGGGAATACCATCTAATGACGCCCCCACGCGCACGCCTTCAGCGGCGCTTTTCGCGATTTCAACTGTACCCGGCGTTTTCTGCGGTTTCGCCCCCATCTGTTCAAACTGGCGGACCGTCGAAGCGACGTATGGATCGACTAAAACTTTTCGCGCCTCCGCCAAACGAGCCGGACTGTTGACTGGCGTGCGGTATACAAAGACACGGAACTGCGCTTCGCTGTCGGCACGTCCGATATTAAAGTTCTGTGCGTCCTCGTTGCTTTCGTCTTTGAGAGTCCAACCATTCGGATAACTAAAACTCAACCCGTCCTTGGCGAATTGCTTCGCGTCGGCCGCGGGGGACTGCGCAAACACCGGCACAGTCGACAAGGCAAACAAAGTGGTCGCAGCCAACAAATGAAACAAAATTTTCATAGCGCCTCCTGAGTACACAAATTGTTTCGTGGTAATTCGTGGATCGCTTTTTGGATGCATAAAAACGATCCACGAAACACACGAAACACACGAAATTAGCGCAGCAACTTTAACTGGTCATTAAGTAATTCCCAAACCTGTCTTACATGCTGCTCTGTTGTTCGTATGTTTCCAATTGAAAGCCGCAACACTAACCTGTCGTTGAGCTTCGTATGTGACAACAACGCCTTTCCCGTGCCGGCTACACCGTGCATGATCGCTTCATTGAGAACGTCCAGTCTGCGCTGCAACGCCGGGTCGTCAGTGATACCGAGATCAGGGCGCGCGCGGAAACAAACCAACGCCAGCGTAACCGGCGCCATCAGCTCCCAGTCCGTAGACTGTTTGACCCATGAGGCAAACAATTGGGCCAGCCGGCAGTGCTCACGGATCCGCGCCGTCAACCCGTCAATGCCAAAGTAGCGAATCACCATCCAAAGTTTAAGCGCGCGAAACCGCCGCCCCAGTTGAATTCCATAGTCCGAGCCGTTCCGCACCTGTTCCTGCTCCGGCGTTCGTAAATACTCCGGAACCAGCGAGAATGCACGGCCCAGTAGATCAAGATGACGACAATAAAGAACTGACAGGTCAAACGGCGTGAACAACCACTTGTGTGGATTAACCACGACCGAATCAGCGCGCTCGCAGCCTTTGAGGATGTGACGAAACTCGGGAACGATCGCGGCGGAACCGGCATAAGCAGCGTCTACGTGTAACCACATTGCCTCGCGTTCAACTACGGGAATCATCTCCGCTACGGGATCGATGCTCGAGGTGGAAGTTGTCCCCACCGTGGCCACAATGCAGAAGGGTACAAACCCATTTCGTTTGTCTTCATCAATCGCCGCTTCGAGTGCGCGCACGTCCATTCGAAATTCTGCGTCGGTTGGAACCTTGCGCAGTCCGCGCTGGCCCAGTCCAAGAGTGATTACTGCCTTTTCGATCGATGAATGTGCCTGTTCTGAAGCGTAAACTCTCAGCAACGGAAGATCAGTCCGGCCACTCATTCCCTCTTCCCGAATTCTTTTCTCAACCCCTTCGCGAGCCGCCGCGATTGCATGCATGCTGGAAACTGAAGCCGTATCATAAATAATTCCGTTGTAACCTTTATCGAGTCCCATCATCTGCCGCAGCCAATCAAGAACCACTTCCTCCAGTTCCGTTGAGGCCGGTGACGTGCGCCAGAGCATTGCCTTGTTATCGAAGGCGGCGGCCAGCAGTTCACCAAAAATACCGGGCGCGGATGTGGAGGTAGCGAAGTACGCAAAGAAGGATGGATGGACCCACTGCGTTAACGCCGGAACTACGAGTCTGTCGATGTCAGCCATGATCGCCGTCATCGCTACACCTTGCGCGGGTGGTGCCGTGGGAAGTTGCGCCTTTAAATCGCCGGGCGCGATTTGGGCCAGCACCGGCAGTTCTTCGATGTGCTCGAAGTAGTCAGCAATCCAGTCGATTAAGACATGACCATGGCGTCGAAACTCTTCCGTACTCATGTCGCCCAGCGTGGGCGCGGTTTGTTGTGCTGGCTCCGTCATGGCGGGAGAGTCTAGTTTAGGAATAGGGGGTAACTCCAGCTTGGTTCGCACTAATCAGTAATGACCGGCGGTCGTTCGTGTGTTTCGTGTATTTCGTGGATCGTTTTTATTGCAGTCTAAAAAGCGATCCACGAAATACATAACACGAAGGAGCTGAATCCTGGCCTGAGGTTTAATATTTGCGCATAAACGCGGTCAAAGCTATTATTCAGCCTCGTTTTTCTGACTTTCAATTAAGACAATCCCTGACGGAAGCGGCTGACGCGTCTCTCGCGCAGCTTTACGCTACGAATCAGACGTTCAAAACCCATTCGCCTGTGAGGATCCTATGAAACGAATTCTGCTTTCCCTTGGACTAATCGCCACATTCCTGTTTTCGTTCGCCTGCCAACCGACGACCGGTGGA
>DATEPF010000100.1:0-11878 GCA_035273325.1 Pyrinomonadaceae bacterium
AGCCATGCTCGTCAGCGACGATACCAATGTGTGTTAGATTGCTAAAGAAAACGAGTGTTCCAAATTTGTATTTCTCTTCCGGAGTTGGTTCAGCAAAACGGCCCCACAACGTACGCGCGCTGGCGCGTTCAAACTCAATTCCCGCAGAACGGAAAGTTGACCAGACAAAGCCCGAGCAATCCATCCCTGAAAAACCGGTGCCGCCCCACAGGTAACGCGTACCGAGGCGCTGGTCAATCGCCGCCGTCATCAATTGACGAAACGGCAAGCCGCCGCCGCTTCCGCCGGTGGCCGCGTGAGTATTCGCGCGTTTGATATCTTCTTCCGACGCCAGCGAAATAATTACTTCCTCGGCATCGATTGGCGATAGCACCAAAGAGGCGGTCGCCTGCGTCATTTGGCGTGGGCGTGTCTCTTCAATTTGTGCGAATGAATTTTGACTAAAGCTAAGCGCAAAGCAGGCCGCGAGCGCATAGGGGAACAGTTTTCTAAAAGACAAAGGGGAACTCTCTCCTTAAAATTTTTTCTTCTTGCTTCTTCGCGGTGAGGGGTAATACCGGGAGGCGAGACGGAGTGTAGATGCTTGTACACACTTGAACAAGGCGCAATGTGACTGTTTCGTGACGAATCACACAACACTTGGCTCGTACGAACCAAAAGAGGTCACGCCGATATTGCGTCGTTCAACTGTTCGCCTGTGGAAAAGTGGGAAACGCGTTTGGAGTTAAAACACAAACGGTCAAACTGAACCGATTATCTCTGCTCACATACGAGATTACGATACAGCGTAACCGCGAAAAGTAACGTTACGATGAGAGTCAACGGGACAAGCTCCTTCAATTGGTTGTGATAACAGAAAACAACTAATCGAAGTGAAGTCGCACAACTAGGATTCAATCGCGTCTGCACAAGAAAGGAATTTCAGCGTCATCGGGGTTCTGCATTTGTCGACCCACCAACCTCGAATACCACTAAGCCCCTGCGACAGCTGGTTTTTTGCGCAAGGCCATTACTCCCCTTGATTTACCGCGTAGTAATTCAGGCCCGCTGACATGATTTTCTGGAGCAACTGATCGTAGGGAAGCCCGCTATGAGCGGCGGAGTCAGCGAAGTCTTCATTCTCAGCAATCTGGGGATTTGGATTGGCCTCCAACAAATAAAAGTGTCCGTCATCTGTCAGGCGGTAATCCAAACGCGCATATCCACTTAGAAACAGGTACCGGTAGATGCGCTTAGACAGTCGCTCCAGGGTCTTGTGCTGTTCCGGAGTGAGTTCGGCGGCGCGGGTCGCCACACCAACTTTTTCCTGATACGCGGGATCCCATTTTACCTTCAGAGTGGCGATGTTTTCGACGCCGTCCGGCAGCTTCTCCATCACCAATTCCCAGGGCGCATATGTCTGTATGTTCTGATTGCCAATGACGCCCACGTAGATTTCGCGTCCTTTAATGTATTGTTCGGCAATGGCGGCGGTCTTGTTCTGACGATGAATGAATTCGACGCGCTGTTTTAGTTTTTCATCGTCGTGAACGACGGAAGCCTGCGAGATGCCGACCGAGCCTTCCTCGCTGATGGATTTGACCAGCAAAGGAAACGTTAGCCGCTTGGGACGTCTGACTTTGCGATTCATGGGAAAGACGGCGAAGTTAGGCACCTGCAAACGGTGGTAGGCCAGGATCATTTTGGTGAGGGCCTTATCATGAGCCAGGGTAAGCCCACGCGGATTGCAGCCGGTGTATGCCTGCTTCATCAATTCGAGGTAACTAACGACGTGCTGGTCGTAAAGAGGATAACCATGAAATTCTTCCAGCAGGTTGAAGGCAATGTGAGGTTTGTGTTGCATCAACGCATCGCCAATCACGTTCAATTGGTTGTAAAGGCCGATGGGATACACTTCATGACCCATCTTCTTCAGAGTTGAAGTGACGTCAAACTCAGTTTTGATTTCGAGTTTTTCTTTGTCGCTAAGCCCGTCCAGAGAGTCAGGGGGGACCAGGTCCTGATGGACCAGGACGATGATGCGGAGTTTTTTCTTCGGTTCAAACGTCATAGGTTGTTCATACCGCAATGCGATGATAACCCGAATGCAGCACGTTCATGACTTGTACCGTTAAAACAATCATAACTTTCCTTCGCGTTTCGCGCGCGGGTGATGCGACTCTCAGGCGTAGATCTTTGCAGCGATCGATCATGTTTTCGAGCACGTGATCGATGGTGTATTGGTGCACGCCTGTTCCATCAGCCACAAGTTGACGCACATCGCGGCGGATCGCGCGCAGGAAACTAGCTGCGCTCGGTTTGTGTTTATGTCGCGGGTCGTCTGAGAAGATACGAAGCAACTCCCGGTCGTAATTAGCCGGCCAATCAAAGTCATACTTCTCGCGTTTGCGCCGGTAGTGCTCGCGGAGAGTAGTGCGGATCGCAGACAACGGTTCGACTTTAGTCCGCGTGCGGTTTCTTGGTTTTGCGCCGGCGAGCTCGGTCATTAACTCGTCCGTATATTCGAGCTTCCGCAGCGCGCGCCAACCCTTATAACGACGACGCCAACGCGAGCGCGGGCTTAGCCAGACAGCGAACGTTTCCGCGAAGTCTTCAGCCGGATGTGCCTGCGCGTACCACGCCGGCAGGTGTAGAACATAGTTTCGACTTCTCGGTTTTGGTTTGTAGAAATCAGGATATGGCTGCGCGAAAGAACCGAAGAGCTCCCGCCATCGAGCTTTGAAGTGAAGCCGGTAGGCCGTGTCGAGAGCGTGTCCCGCCTCATGACGGAGTATGCGCATGCACTCCGTATCGGTGCCGCCCTCTACTTCCAACATTTGCTTGCGCTCGAGTTTCATCAGACGCGGATGGGCCAGGTAAAACGGAATAGCAATTCCGGGGACGCCGTCCGGAGAAAACCACTCGTCCGACAACCAGACGTGCGGCTTGAATCTGATACTACGTTCGTTTAATTCGCTGTAAAGCCTGCGGATATGGGGCTCAAGAAACGAGCCGCGAATCGTGAGATTAAGGTCACAGACACGCATGTCGAGCAGATGCTCGTCACTCAACCGGTACCAGGGAAAGCGGTAGCTCACGCGAAGGAAAACCCCCATAAAAAGCAGGCGGTTTCAAGCAATTGAGCTGCTGACAGACAGAGGCGCGGCATCCGTTGGGCAGGGCGGCGATTCGAATTTGAATTCTGGAAACGCGTGCATTGTAGCGACGTTCCCGATGATCTGCTAGCGAGGGTTATAGGGTGAGGGAAGGGGTCAATTCCCGGGCATCACGCCTGTTTTCAGGTACGACGAGGGACAGTATTTTTCGACTACACACTCGGCACACAACGGTGTCCGCGCCTTGCAAATGGCCCTGCCATGCGCGATCAGCAGGTGTGGAAAAATCACCCAGTCTTTTTTCGGGACGATAGCAATTAAATCCTGTTCAATCTTTTCCGCCGTCTTTTCGGACGTCAGCGCAAGCCGACGCGAAAGCCGCGTGACGTGAGTGTCAACAACGACACCCGCGTGGATGCCGAACGCGTTACCCAGCACAACGTTCGCGGTCTTACGGGCCACACCCGGGAGCTCAAGCAGCTCATCCATTGTCTGCGGCACTTTGCCTCGATAGCTTTCACTGAGAGCTTTCGCAGTTCCCTGAATTGACTTTGTCTTGTTGCGAAAGAAACCGGTGGAGCGAATGTCTTCCTGCAATTCTTTCTCGGGCACGTTCAGGTAGTCTTCCGGTTTACGGTATTTCCTAAACAGATCCTGGGTGACGAGGTTGACGCGCGCGTCCGTGCATTGCGCCGAAAGGATTGTCGCGATTAACAACTCAAATGGATTCGAATGATTAAGTGAACACCTGGCGTCGGGATAGGCGCGTTTCAGTGTGCGAATGATCTTCCTCGTCCGTTCTTTTAGTGCGGTTAGTGTTTCCACGATTCTTCCAACTTCATCAGCACGTTGGTGTTGTCCCGTCTAATTCGTGATTTATAGGCCGCAGAAAAACGATCCACGAAATTCACAAAAACAGTTTACCTGTTACCGTGCGCGATCAGGTTTGCTTCGGGCAGCGAACGCAGTCGCAACATCGCCACGACGCCCAGAAAAGGACCGGGCGCAAGCACTGCGAATGCGTATGTCCACCCAACTTCTCTTTGAACGTATGGCACTAGCTCGATCGAGACAGTCGTTAATAGGAATCCGACACATGTTTGAATTGTCAGCGCCGTTCCGAGGTATTGTGGATCGCCAAGCTCGGTCACGCACGCTGAGAACTGTGCAGAATCTGCTACAACGGTGGCACCCCAGATGGCCGCAACCGCCAACAACAGTACCGGACTCGATCCAAATAAGAACCCGATGATCAAACAACAACTGCCACTGATTGCCATGGCCCCCGATGTCACCGTCGTGCGGCCAATGCGATCAGCAAACAGCCCGGCAACTACGCAGCCAATCGCACCGCATCCTATCACCAGGAACGAAGAAATCTCGGCCGCCACGGACGAATCGCCGCGTATGTCCACGCTCGCGCGGATCATCACCGGAATCCAGGCCCACATTGCATACAGTTCCCACATATGACCGAAGTATCCGAGACTGGCGAGGCGGACACCACGATTTCTGAAAACCTCGAATGCCTGGTTCCATTTGAAGCGGGCCGCGGCCACCGCGTGTGGTCCGTCTCCGACAAACAGCAACACGATCAACCCACCGATAATCGCGAGCATGGAAATAAACAGGATGTTCTGACGCCAGTTCGCACTACCCAGCCCGTTGACCAAATATGGTGACGCCTTCCCCAACGTTAAAGCTCCGACAAGAACGCCCAGCGCCATCCCTCGCCCCCGCTTGAACCAGGTGGCCATGATCTTCATTCCGGGCGGATACACTCCCGCGAGGAACATTCCGGTGAGAAACCGCAAAACGATGGCGCTGCTAGGGCCTTCTGCATATAGACCAAATGCTGCGTTTGTCATTGCCCCGGCGAAAGCCGACGCGGCAAATAGGTAGCGGACGCGAATGATGTCGGGAAGGTTTAGGAAAGCGCTTAGTAACGTGCCGAAAACAAACCCAAGCTGCACCGCTATCGTCATCCAGCTAACGTGCGCGTCACTTAGTTTCCATTCAGTCTGGAGGGAGGGGACCACCGCTGCGGCACTGAACCAAAGAGACATGCTCAATAGTTCCGCTGCCGATAATAAAAAGAGCGCGCGCCATCGTGCGGATGGCAGCGCGCCTTCGAATGCCGTGTTAGGGGATACGCGGTCCATAAGTGACCGCAGAGAATACTACATCTACGCAAGCGCGGCGGCGGGTTCGCGGTCAGTTTGGCGCCAGATTCTGTTTCGCTTGCCGCGTTTGTTCTCGTACATTGCGGCATCGGCTGCGGCCATTAAGTCTTCCATCGATTCGCTGGCTTCCGGATTTAATTGCGCAACGCCAACACTGATCGAGAGATCATAAGGACAGACCCTCAGTGCGTTATAGTTATCAAACTTTTCCTGCATTCGCGCCAACAGTTTCTCTCTGCCGCCGTCCGGATCAACCGCTGCCAGGACGGTGAACTCGTCGCCACCCAGCCGGCCCAAAACGTCCGAAGTCCGGAAAGTTTCCTTCAACAACTCAGCAGTCTTCACCAGGGCCCGGTCGCCTTCCTTGTGACCAAAGGAGTCGTTGATTCCTTTCAGGCCATCAAGGTCCGCATAGACGATCACGATCCCTTTGTTCGTCCGGCGGATAGTGTTCAGATGCTGTTTACAAAACGCCATGAACCCCCGGCGGTTATACAGCCCGGTGAGTTCGTCGGCGAGCGATAGAGTTTGAATCGCCGCCTCGGCCCTTTTGCGTTCGGTAATGTCCTGGACCTGGAAAATAAAATGAAGCGGACGATTGCCGGTGTCACGTACGAGCGAAAAGCTACTTGAAACCCAAACGTCATGACCGAGCCGGTGAACGTACCGCTTTTCAACCTGGGAAGTCAGGATCTCGCCGACGGTCATGCGGTACATCTCCGCTAGTTCGTTACCAAGGTCTTCGGAATGCGTAATCGCCTGAAAGTCAGTGACGAGCAACTCAGCTTCACTGAAACCCACAATTTCGCAGAACGATCGATTGACGCGCAGCCAATTGCCTTCCGGCGAAACCAGCGCCATCCCAATGGCAGCATAATCGAAGGCGTTGCGGAAATGCTCTTCACTTTCCACTAAGGCTTTCTTAATGCGCTCTTGCTCGGCGATGAACCGGTTCAACTCTTCAACGTGTTGCCTCCCGAGCTCAACTTGCCTGGCGGAATTTTCTACGTTCTTCAGGTACGTTTTGTACGTGAGGTAAACAATCACGATGATAGGCGCGGTGGCGATGAGCGCGTAAAGGCCGAGCTCTACGGTCAGCCGGCCGACGATTCCCGCTCCAAACGCTCCGGCGAAGTAAGTCAACGAAGTCCACAGGAAATTGGTCCGCCAACTGTGCCAGACGGTTTGGTTCGCAGCCAGTGCCACACTGACCGCTATCAACGAAGAGTTCAATGCATACTGCGCAAGCGCGATCACGCATAGCGCCACGATTAGATTAGGGGTAAACCCGAGACTCAAACTTAAATCGGGAAACAAGACCCCTACCAGCGAGGCGGTTATAAATGTTGACACCGCCATGACGCCGATATTGAAGAATAAAACTTTCGCTGTTTTGGAGAAGCGGATTGATGATGAGAGGGCTTCCGCGGCAGCGAGTACCACCGCGGCTTCGACCCCGGCCATTAAAATTGCCAGGAAGATGAAAGTATCCGAGACGGAAATTTGACCACGGACGCCGGGAATCTTGATGGTAATGCGGGAGCCGGCTAACACCGTGATCAGGGAGAGAACCAGGAACCGAGAATCAAGTTCCGAAACGGGCAAGCGATATGCGCATAGGAGCGTAACTGCCGCGCCCATCAGCGCCAGCGCATACATGTAGCGAGTCCTGAGTTTCTGATTATCCATTCTTCGTTAATTCGCCGGGGGACCTTGAAATCACTTGCAGTCAGTTATTTAGCAAGCACTGTTCCCACTTACACGGACACTCAGACGTATTCCTATTAACAAAAAACGGACGGAGTCGAGGAGTGATCAATCATTACGTATCGTCAAAATGATGCCGTGTTCAATGTGACTTGACCGTGTGTTATCTGAAGAGACTGGTAGTGATCAATCGTTTGGTACGCGCAAGCTCATGACCCGGCCATGTTATTCTGACGACATACAAACTGGTTGCGCTTAGTATCCCGGCACCGACAGCCTTGATGGAAAGAGTGTTGGTCGGCCTTTGTTCACATGAGTGAATTTTTCGGATCGTTATCAGCAAAGTTTGGCAAAGCTTTCAATTATGCCGACGAGCAACCGCTGCGCGCGGAGATTTTCAGTGTGGAACGGTTGGAGCATTACGCGCGCTTACTGGGGCAGGAACACAAGACTGTTGTTAGCAAAAAAGGCCGCGCGGAACTTTTGCCCCGTCTGGAAGATAACGGACGAAAGCTCATCGCCGGATATCGAACTCTCATAGCCTCAATCAAAGAAGGCCATGCTATCTCTCCTGCGGCAGAGTGGCTGATCGATAATTTTCACATCGTCGAGGAGCAACTGCGAGAAATTCGCGAGGATCTGCCACGCAGCTATTATCACGAACTGCCGAAACTGGCCGAAGGCGAACTAAAACTTTATCCCAGAATTTATGCAGTCGCAGTTGCACTGATCGCCCACACGGATTGCCGGCTGGACACTGAGACCCTGCGGCGCTACATCGCGGCTTATCAGAGCAGTGCACCTCTCACGATAGGTGAGCTGTGGGCCATTGCCATTATGTTGCGGCTGGCGCTGGTTGAGAATTTGCGCCGGCTCGCGCTCGCCATGATCAAGGCGCGGGAACAACGCGAGGAGGCCGACAAGCTGGCGGACAAGCTGCTGGAGCTTTCGCAACGGCAGCCTTCGGCGCTGGTGGCCCAGATTTCTGAGCGTATGGGCAAGCGCGAGAAGTTGCCGAAAGCATTCGTCGTGCAGTTAGTGCAGCGATTGCGCGAGCAAGACCCGAATATCGCTCCGGTGATGCAATGGCTCGAGGAACAACTGGGTCGAAAACGGTTGACGGTGGAAGAGGTAATTCATCTCGAGCATCAGCGCCAGGCGGCGACTCAGGTAACAGTAGGAAACATCATCACCAGCATGCGTTTGCTTTCAACGCTCGACTGGCGCGACTTCTTTGAAAGTGTTTCATTGATTGAGCCGGTGCTCGGTGAGGATCCATCAGGCGCGTATCGAAGTATGGAATTCGCGACGCGTGATCGTTACCGGCACGTCATCGAAAGAATCAGCAAACGCACGCGCGCCGGCGAGTTAGACGTGGCACGCACTGCCGTTGATCTGGCAAAGAACGCTGCCAAAGAATCTACAACCGGGGCCTCTGAGGATCGCAAGGCGCACGTCGGTTATTACCTGGTCGATGCGGGTTTGCATCAACTGGAAACTACCTACGGCTACCGGCCTGAATTCGTTGAAAGACTACGAAGATTCTTTCTCCGTCATGCCACCGCAACCTACCTCGGAGCATTAGCGTGGTTGACCCTGTTAATCATCGGATTACTTTCGTCGCTTATGTATTCGGCTGGTGCGTCCTGGCTGGTGCTGTTAGCGGCCGCGTTGTTGGCCGTGGTGCCGGCAACTGACCTGGCAGTTAGCGTCTTGAATTGGGATGTCACGCATTTCTTTCCGCCGCGATTACTTCCAAGAATGAATATCGCCGCGGGCGTACCAAGACATGCGTGCACGATGGTAGTAGTGCCCTCGATACTCTCTACCGAGTCACAGATAAACGAGCTGGTCGAGCGATTGGAAGTCCACTTTCTCGCTAACCACGACAAAGAAATTTATTTCGCACTGCTCGGCGATTTTCCTGATGCAGACGCGGAAGAAATGCCGGAAGACGCGTCACTGCGCGACGCGGCATTGAACGCCATCGCGCAACTGAATCAACGCTATGCCACGGGTAATGCTGCCCGTTTTCATTTATTTCATCGCCGGCGTCTATGGAACCCCAGTGAAGAAAAATGGATGGGGTGGGAACGCAAACGTGGAAAGCTCGAAGAGTTTAACCATCTCGTTCGGGGCACCGGCGAAACCACTTTTGTGGTCCAAACCGCGGACGACGCCCTCCTGCGACGCATACGTTATGTGATAACGCTGGATTCTGACACGCAGCTTCCACGCGATGCAGCGTTGAAACTGATTGGTGCGGCAATTCATCCTCTTAACCGGCCTCGATTTGATAATGAAGCCAACCGGGTGGTCGACGGCTACGGAATCCTGCAACCGCGAGTGAGCATTTCGCTTGAAAGCGCATCGCGTTCACGATTTGCAAATATCTTCTCCGGCAATACTGGTATCGATCCTTATACGACGGCGGTTTCCGATGTTTATCAGGACTTATTCGGCGAGGGCAGTTTCACCGGCAAAGGCCTGTACGACGTAAATGCGTTCGAGACCGCGTTGGCGGAGCGAGTTCCGGAAAACTCACTGCTCAGCCACGATCTTTTTGAATCACTCTTTGCGCGGGCCGCCCTCGTCACAGACATCGAGCTCATTGATGACTACCCCTCTTCGTACATTGCCTATTCGCGCCGTCAGCACCGTTGGACGAGGGGTGACTGGCAAATCTTCCGCTGGCTTTTTCCAGTTGTTCCTGATGCGCGGCGTAACAAGATCCCGAACCCGCTGCCTTTGATTGGCCGGTGGAAGATTTTCGATAACTTACGACGCAGCATGGTTGCGCCCGCGCTTTTTCTGTGGCTGATGGCAGCGTGGACCATCTTTCCCGGCTCGGCGTTTCTCTGGACCCTTTTCGCAGTGGCCGTCATTGCTTTTCCCGTTTACCTTCACATTACCACCAGCCTGTTGATTCACCCGCGCGGTATCCCATGGACCAGTCACTTCTGGAGTGTCTGGGGTGATGTGAGAACAAATACAGCGCAGTTCGCTGTAACTGTGTTGCTGCTGCCGCACCAGGCTTATCTCATGGTGGATGCGATTGTGCGCACCATCTTTAGAAAAGTTTTTTCGCGAAAGAAGTTGCTGGAATGGATGACGGCGGCCGATGCGGAGAGAACTGCTGTTCAAAATTTACCCGGTTTTATTTTGTTCATGTGGCCGGCGGCGTTTTTGGCGGCAGTAGCTCTTATTACTTCAGCGGTCATAAAACCCTCTGCGTTGCCGGTCGTCGCTGTGTTTGGCATTGCCTGGATCTTATCCCCGGCCGTCGCTTACTGGGTTAGCATCATTCGTCCCCATGTACGAAAGACGATCGATGCCGGCGACATCAGCTTTGCCCGCGCGATCGCGCGTCGCACCTGGCGGTTCTTCGAAACTTTCGTCGGCGCCGAAGACAATTGGTTGCCGCCCGATAACTTCCAGGAAGATCCCGTCCCCGTAGTAGCCCATCGCACTTCGCCAACCAATATTGGTTTGCTGGGACTGGCAACGGTAGCCGCCCGCGACCTCGGGTACGTGTCGATGTTGGAATTCGTCGAGCGTCTCGAGTTGACGACCGCTACGGTCCGAAAACTCACGAAGTTCCACGGGCACCTGTTCAATTGGTACGACACGCAAAGTCTCGAACCTTTGACGCCGCAATACATTTCCACGGTTGATAGCGGAAATCTCGCTGCTCATTTTCTGGCCCTGCGACAAGCCTGCATTGAATTACCCGATCACAAACTGTTTGATGAGAACGCTGTCGCCGGATTGCGTGACACGATTGAAGCGATGTCAGCAGAAGCCGAGAAACTCGGCCTGGCGCGCCAACGGACTGAGGTAGTCGCGGTTAGCGAACTGCGAAATGCAATTGAGGCGTGCCGGCACTCACTCGATGTGCCGGTTGGTGACAGGTTGTCATCCTGGTATCAGTTATTTGCGGCACTGCAACGGTTAACCTCGGATATCGAAGATATCGTTAACGCCCTGGCGCACGAACATGGCGAACCCAGCTTCAACGAACTCCGCTGGTGGGTGCGGGCACTGTACCATCAACTTGAATCATTTTTGCGCGACGCCGACGTGCTCCTTCCATGGGGGCGTTGGTTTAGCGCGGGTAACCAAAGTACCGCCCCCGGCTTTACCGATCGGTTGGAAAAACTGCTGCTGACGGTTCCGGTCGTCGCTGACATTCCCGAAATTTGCGACAGCGCCTTAGTTGAGCTGTCGGCGTCGCAAGCGGAACACGCGGGTGCATTTGATGGATTAACCCGCACCCTTGAGCAAGCGGCCGCGGCGACAACCGACCTAATGTCGCGGGCCACGCGACTGGCACAGCAGGTCGGCCAGATCGTCGAACAGATGGATTTCGGTTTTCTGTTTGATTCGGAGCGCAAGTTATTTCCCATCGGGTACAACATCTCGTCTTTGCAGGCAGACAACTCGTATTACGACCTGCTGGCCTCTGAAGCGCGCGTTGCGAGTTTTATGGCGATCGCGAAGGGTGATGTGCCGCAGGAGCATTGGTTCCGAATGGGGCGGCAGTTGACGCAGATAAATGGCGGGCGCGCGTTGATTTCCTGGACGGGCACCATGTTTGAGTACCTCATGCCGTTGCTGACAATGCGTAACTATCCGGGGACGCTTCTGGATGAAACGTACCGGACCGTCGTCCACCGGCAAATCGAGTATGGCGAGGAACGTGGTGTTCCATGGGGAATTTCTGAATCTGCGTATAACGTGCGGGACATCAATCTCAACTACCAGTATGGGCCATTCGGCGTACCCGGGTTGGGACTGAAACGCGGTTTGATCGAAGACCTGGTCGTGGCGCCTTACGCAACTATGCTCGCCGCCCACATCAATCCGCGTGCGGCGGTGACGAATTTGCGGCGC
>DATEPF010000101.1:0-29647 GCA_035273325.1 Pyrinomonadaceae bacterium
CCGAACCGGACCTCACGATCACGGACGCGCCAGATCTCCCTGCCCTGATCCACTACATCAGACAGGGACGGTGCGCATTGTTTGTTGGCTCCGGTCTCTCGGCGGGAGCAGGCCTCCCGACGTGGCGTGGGCTGATGACCAGGATCATCTGTGAGGCCACTCCATTTGCCGTGCCCCCTGAAAAAGCCAACGATCTATCAGCAGCAACGAAACGGATTGAACAGGCCAACCCGCGCGTCGACAATCCCCTTACCCGCGACGAGATGGTTAAGTTGTTCAACAAAATTCTTGGCACCGCCAGTTGCAAGGATCTCTTTGGCCGAAAGGGTTCCATCGATCTTTCATACAGCACTGCGTACCGGCATGCGGTCAATCGAGTTGAGCGCGACACCAAAATCGCCAGGGAACTCACGTCACTCCTGGATGCCGGAAAATTTGCCGAACTGGCTGGGTACTGCCGCGACCTCATGGGGCGTCGTGAATTTCACGCTGAGTTGCGCCGTGCTCTTAAGGTCCCCGGCGATATTCCTGAAACGCATCACGCCATAGTCGACACGCCCTACGCCTGCATTGTCACTACAAACTACGATACGTTGCTTGAAGACGCGTACGCGTGTTGGAGCCGTCGCGGGGTGCCGAAGGCTCCGACCGGTGCTGAGCTTGCGCAACAGGGAACGCTACTTTTCGACGAGGTGTTTTTCATCCTCAAAGCCCACGGTGACCTGGATGACGACGCCAGCGTTGTTCTCACTAGTGAAGACTACCGGCGCATCATTCATTCAAGTCCCGCGTTTCAAGCGATGCTTGGTGGCATTCTACAGCGGTATGCGGTGCTGTTCGTTGGATACTCTCTCTCCGACGTCAACTTCCGGCTCCTGCTTGACAACCAACTCACGATTTTCAACGAGTACGTACCACCTCGCTACGCAATCATGGAAGCAGTGAGCGAAGCCGAGAAGGAAATCCTCTGGCGCACCGCGAAACTGCGCGTCATCAATTACCCAAAGGATGAACACAAAGTAGTGCACCATTTTCTGCGTATGCTTGCTACCCAAGCTGTCAAACCGGCCGCAGGTGATGAGCGCGCTCCACGCGTAACCGAACCGGTGCGCGTCATGCCGCGTCCACGGCCGGTCCCTCACGTCGACCTTGAGATCAGCGCGAGCGGAGAGAGACTTGCACTCCACCTGGAAGAGGAAGCATCTGGCGTGCGGCAGTCGATTTGGAGTGGTGGAAGCCAATGGCCTGACTGGCCGTGGCTCCGGCAATCGCTCAGCGGAATTGACTGGGATTCAGGGCTTGCCGAGATTAATGCGATCGGCGCCCACTTGGAGCGGGCCATGCCAGACGAGCTCCTCCGCCGCCTGGAAGCTACCGATCCGGGTCTTCCTGTGATGTTGTCGTTGTCTCCGGCAACTGAGACGATCCCGTGGGAATGGATCATCGTTGAGGGGTCGCCGCTGTGTCTAAGAAATCCGGTGATCAGGCGTCGAACGGGCATCAGCGACCGCTCGCGCGGCCTGCGACTGGCCGGCAAGCCGCTGCGAGCGCTAGTGATCGGTGACGCAGGCGCAGGTGACAAAAGCGATCTTGGCCGCCTTCCTGGTGCGGCGCTGGAGGCGCAAAGTATCGCCAACTTACTCACAGAGAAGGGCCACGAAGTCACGTTGCTGAGCCGCGAGCAGGCGGTGTACTCACGACTGGTCCAGGAGGTGGAACACGGAGAGTACGACATCATTCACTTTGCGGGTCACGCCTGGTACGAACGAGAAGAAGGCTTGCTCTATCTTTGGGACGGCCGCGTCTCTAGTTCGGAGTTGGCCTCAATCTTGAATCGACGTCCCCCGGTGCTCCTCGTTCTTAACTCGCATTACACGGCATTCGCGCCATGTGGCATCGTGTTCAACAACACACGACGGGCTGACGATGCTAGTCCACCGGGGGTGGATCATCCGCTGCCACCTCCGTTGGGTTTTATGGGGCTCGCGTCGCGTAGTGGCGTGGGTGCGTTCGTAGGATGTTTCGGTGGTCAAGTGCTGGACGATAGTGCTTGCCAAGTCGCGATCGAGTTGTATCAGCAGTTGCTGAATGGTTCTAACTTCGCTATGGCATTACACGTGGCCAGAAAAAAAGCCACGAATGTCAGCGACACTACCGGGTTGTTCTACATCGGTTCCGGGTATTGCGAGGTGACTCTCGCGTAGCATCGATGACTGACCATCCTTATGGGAAGCTTTCCCTGGCTGCCGAGATGATGCGACAGTCCCTGGCCGTAAGCGGTGGCCGGCGCGGTCAGTACGGGAACTCGCTGGTCCACTCCGCACCCGCCCCTGCTGTCTCGCTATAGAACCTTCCCCAACGTTTATGATCGAGCACCACGATGCCGCCTTTACGACTTCCGCCAAACCTGCCAGCAAAGCCGTAAGTTGGTACGATCTCCTCATTCAGATCGGTGACCAGAAACGTGTAGGTTTTCCAGGGACGCCAGGGTCCACTGCCATTCTTTGAGCGTGTCCACGTAAGAGTGACGCGGCGCCAGCCTAGAGGGAGGGCAACCTCCTTTCGTTTGAGTCTCAGGATGTCGTCAATGTTGTCGTCATGGTCCATGTTGGCAATGATGAGATCTTTGAGGTTGTCCCCCAGGGTGGGATTCAACTCACGCCACGTCTGCGCGGCTGATTCAGAAATTGACCACCGGCCACCGATAACCGCAACTACATCGGTCACACCGTCTCCGGTGAAATCACCAAACCGAAATTTGTCCATCTCATAGTTTGAGCTTGCGACCGGCAGCCACTGAGGTGTAGGCGACGCCGGAATTGTGAGTTTGGTCACGTACCATTGTCCGTCCTGTTCACGCTTGAATGCATGAGTGGTGGGCCGGGTGGCTCCGATCACACGATCTGTTTCGTTTGGATCGAAACGTCCGAACTCCACAATTTTTAGTGGGGTATTGAAGGTGCCGAGGACTTGCCAATCGCCATAGCCACCGCTGGAGATCAACCACTGGCCGTTGGCGTTCTCAGTCAGCAAGTCGCAGCGATTGTCATTGTCAAAGTAGCCAAGCCGCAGTTGGTTGAGTTGTTGCTTTTTCGCACTCAGATAAGTCCATTGGACGCCGCTGCCACTGGAGAACCACCAGGTGGCGCCGGTGGCCAGAAATAGATCATCGATGGCGTCGCCGTCGAAATCACATACCTCATATTTTCCGAGGCTGTCGTGCTTAGTGACATTGGCCCGTCCAAATTCGACGTTGTCTTTCGTATTCAGATGGATGGCGTCTTCCTTGAGCAAAGCGCCTTCAAGCCTGGTGTGTGGAAAAACGTTTTCATCGATGAAAGCCTTGATGAACGGCTTTCCCCGCAGCTTGATCGCATAGTCTTTTCTGAATTGGAACGAGTTCGCGATGTAATGAAATTGAGTTCCCGCAGTGCCACACAGGTTCTTGCTCCACGAGCAGCCGGTTCCATGAACATCGAAACTATGAGTGTATTTGTTGCCTATGCCTCCATGGCGGCCGCCGCCTTTGAGCACCAGGTTGCGTTCGGCGTTATAACCACCACTGTCGCCGGATGCAGCGATCGAGTGGCGGTTGAAATCAAAAACGTTTCTGTCGATTTGGGCCCAGGCGCCCTGGCTCACATCAACCCCATAGCCGGCGGCTTTGTCACCATCGCTCGGATGCTGGTTGTGATGAAGAAAATTGTGGTGGATTCGTATCTGTCCGGGACTCGCGATCCTTCCGCCCTCAATATTCGTATCGGGACACTGATCCGGACCACCAATGTCCTGAACTTTGATCGCAGCTTCTCCCCAACCAGCGATTTCCATGTTTGAGATTTCTATGTCTATACACCGGTGAATTCGAATCCCGACTTCATTTGTCGACTGCGCGTCCCATGTCGGACCAGATAGCTGGAAGCCGGAAATGCGGACCCCATCGGGGACTGGATATTCCGGGCCCGGACGACAGATTATTTCAATGAACGAATTAACACCTTCGCGTGGATTACCAAATCTCAATATTGGGCCACGCGAGCGGGAGTTTCGAGCCTGCGGATCAGTATCGGGATCAGGATCGTTGGTAGTGGGAAGTGGACCCACAGTACCGGTGTTGTGGGTGGTTATCAGTGCGGCAGGTGTAGTCGGTGCATCGACGCTGGTCAAGGTGACGCACCGGCCAGGCAGGAGCGGGAGTTCATTTTTCTCAAAATTCAGGTCGACTCCAGCCCAGAGACGAATCGTGGCGCCCTCCTTGTTAATGGTCTCCAAAATATCTTTTCGCTGCTGTTCCTGCACGGCAGGATCGCTGCTCGGCTTTACGTCCAGAAGCGGGCCATTGGGAGGGCAGGAAACCTGACGGCCTGTTACCGGCGCCTGCGGAGGCCCAGCGGCCGGCGTTGGTGATTTCTTTTCCGTTGGTATTGTCTTTTGGGTTGGGGGTTTCTTTTTCTTTGACTGGGCGTCGCCAACAATCGTGAACACGGAAATTCCCAGCCCAATACCGGCAACGAGAATGGTGATTAAAAGCCGTGAGCGCATGTTTTGATCCTCCAGCCGAGTGTCGGCTTAAGAATTGGTCGGTGTGAGAACCCTGCCGATGGGATCAATTTCCTGGCAGTCTGAGCCCTACGAAATTTGAGAAATCTGCTCTGCAATTCACTGGTATATGACTAAGACTTCAAATACGTTTCATGGATCGTTGAAGCGGGCACGCGAGTGCGTAATATCTCGCAAGATGTTTTGCAGGTTTCGCAGTATTACACAGTATTCCAGCATGGATGGCGCGCGCGGATCCCTGGGTAAAGTTTCTCCTGCGCATAAAGCATGCTTGAAAATGATCGCTGTTCGATGGCCTCGAACTTGCTTCGTCAAGAAGGACTAAGGACTGTTATGGGCGAACACAACGTTGAACAAGAACTCGACGAGAGAAAGCTGCAGGAATTCACGCAGGCTCTGCTGGCTGATCTCCGCGCCCTGGCATTCATGCTCGAGGAGGGCCGGATTGAGAGCGGAGTGAAGATGATCGGCGCGGAACAGGAAATGTTTCTCGTCGATCGCAGCCTGCGACCGGCGCCTCTTGCTTTGGAGATTCTTGAGTCCGCCGGCGATGCTCGCCTAACTACAGAGATTGCGCGATTTAATTTAGAAGCAAACCTTACTCCCCGGGAGTTGAACGGGCGGTGCTTCCAGCTGATGCACAAAGAGTTGGAAGAGGTCGTGGGAAAGGCTCGCTCGGCTGCGGCGGAGTTCGGCGCCGACGTTTTGCTGGCGGGAATTCTGCCGACGCTGAGAGTTTCCGATCTAACACTCGCAAACCTTACGCCGCTCCCTCGCTATCACGAACTGAACCGTTCCGTCACACAGCTAAGAGGCGGACCTTTCTCGATCCACATCAAAGGCCTGGATGAACTGCACGTTACGCACGACAACATGATGATGGAGTCGTGCAACACCAGCTTCCAAGTCCACTTTCAGGTTAACCCTTCGCAGTTTGTAAACACCTACAACATCGCCCAGGCGATCACCGCCCCGGTGTTGGCGGCTGCAGTTAACTCTCCGCTTCTGTTCGGTCATCGCCTGTGGCAGGAGACGCGTCTCGCCCTGTTCCAACACTCCGCAGACGCCCGCTCACGCACCGAGCTTGCACGCAGTCAGCCAACGCGCGTTGGGTTCGGCGAACAGTGGTTAAAGCACTCGGTGGTTGAGTTGCTTCACAATCAGATTGCACGGTTTCGCCCGATCATGATCACGCGTCCGGACGAGGATCCGATGCTCGTTTTAGCCCGAGGCGAGATACCTTTGCTGTCAGCTCTGCGCATGCATAACGGGACGGTTTGGCCCTGGAACCGGGCCTGCTACGGTGTCAGCAACGGAGTTGCACATCTGCGCATCGAGAATCGCGCACTTCCTTCGGGACCAACCACCGTCGATGAGATTGCGAACGCAGCGTTCTTCGCGGGACTGATGCTGGCTATGCCGCAAGCTTATGCTGATATTTCAAGTCGAATGAGTTTTGACGATGCCAAAGCAAACTTCTTCGGCGCTGCGCGGCACGGCTTAAGTGCTCAATTCAACTGGATCGATGGGAAGGGCTATTCAGCATCAACCTTGATTCTGGACCATTTACTCCCATTGGCCAGGCAAGGCTTACAAAGCGCCTTCGTCGACGCGTCGGATGTAGACAAATATTTAGGCGTCATCGATGAGAGAGTGCAAAGTGGGCAAACCGGCTCACAATGGGTGTTGAAATCCCTGACATCCACGAAAGGCGCCGGCGCGAAAGATGCGGGCTACCGGGCACTCATTTCGTCCATGTTGAGACAGCAGAAAGAAGATAAACCCGTGCACACCTGGCCACTCATTGAAGAAACAGAGGAAGAAGACTGGAAGCAAGGTTATCAAACCGTGGGCCAGTTTATGGCTACCGACCTGTTCACCCTACGTCCTGATGACCTCGTTGATCTGGCCGCAAGTGTGATGGACTGGCGACACATCCGGCATGTTCCGGTCGAAGACGAGCAGGGACGGCTCGTAGGCTTAATCACTCATCGCGGCTTGCTGCGTTTGCTAAGCCGTGGACCACAAACACATACCGCAGTTCCCTTAACCGTTCGCGAAATCATGAAAACGGATCCGGTGACGGTCTCCTCCACCACTCCTACCCTGGAAGCACTGGAATTAATGCGGAGCAACAAAGTAGGCTGCCTTCCCGTTGTTGACGATAATCTATTAGTTGGGATCGTCACTTCTTATGATTTTCTCGACGCCTCGGCCCGGCTCTTCAAGGAACAGCTCACCGAATCAATGTCTCCGGTAAAATTTCGAGCCAAGACCAACCACGCATAAAGTCGCTCTTCGTGATATTTCGTATAATTCGTGGATCGTTTTAAACGCTCCATAACAGCTACACGAAATACATGAAGTAATCATCATTCGCAGTTGGAGTTTTTGAACAAACCCTCCGCCCAGCGTTGCGAGGTTTCGCCCAAGCGCGTGAGCAACTTCTCGCACAAACACCGCCCGAACCTCTCCTTCAACGCAGTTCCGCCAAATAATGATTCGGCACATTGCTTGCTCTCTTAGTAATCAGGAGCCGCAGTTAGCCCTGACCTAATCAGCGACAGGCTGTTTCCATTTCAAACCAGAGAAGACTGGAGGTTTGCTTCCCATGGCTAAAGATGACCGCGACATTCTCGAACTGCTCAAGGAGGAACTCGATTTCATTGAGAAGGGAGGATATGGCCGATCAGTTCGCACGCCTTGGTTGCCAAAATCTCTCTTTCAGGATTCTTTGACCTGCATTAACTATGCTGATCCAAACCATTCGCATCCCTGCAACGAATGCCACTTGATTGACTTCGTTCCCAGTGCTCACCGGCAGGATGAAATCCCGTGTCACGCGATTCCTGTAAATGCGGCAGGGGCCACCGTGATGGACCTGGAACTTGAGGGCAACGAGGCGAAGCTCGAACGCGGGATTAAGGAATGGCTTCGTACCCGGATCGCACAGATTGAGGAAGAGCGACGGATCGGCGCATGTCAGAAAAGAGCCTGAGTTTTACATGCTTTAGCTTGTCGCCGAGTGTGGGTAACACAGTCTTGGAGTTTACCTCGCTAACCGACAAGCTGAAGCGTGTCGGACATCAATCGGCCGATGCTAACGCCAAAACGTGACCGTCGGGGTCGAGGGAATATGCTACGGAGTGCCCCCAGTCTCGCAACGCCATCGGGCTGACTTCACGAGCGCCAGATTTGATAGCGCGCGCGTGAAAGTCGGCGGCACTGTCTACAACCAGATAAAGTTCTGCTCGTGGGCCGGCACGAGCTAGAGATGGATGGACGATGGTGTTACCGAGGAGCCGAACAATTCCGCTTTCAGGCATTAGTCCGAGAACAGACGAATCGGACAATTTAAATTCGGTCATGCCCGGCACATTGAGCGTTGGCTGCTTATCGAGGACAGCAGCATAGAAGGCTGTGCTGCGTTGTTGATCAGAAACGTAGAGGATGAAGTGTGCCTTCATCATTTGCGTCATTTTGTTTTTTGGAGTTTTCGTGTGTTTCGTGGATCGTCCTTAAGCTCAATAGAAAGCGATCCACGAATTACACGAAACAGCACGAAGCGTTACTTCCTCGTATTTCCTTCCATCTCCACGGCTCTCGGAAACAGAATGTTGTTCTCCAGGTGAATGTGCTGGTGTAAATCCTTTTCCAATTCATCCAACGCCTTGTACAGCGTCTGGTAACTGATGCAGCCGTCGGTCGGCGCAGTGTAGTTTGAACTAAGGAGGCGGATCTCTTTTAAGAGCTCTCCAGCTCGATCATGCTCCAACGTCATCATTCGCACTGGATTCGCGACAGTCCCGAACGGCGGCCTATATAAAGGCAAACCCTGCTTTGCGGCGGCTTCCATTCTAATGATGTATGGGAAAAGGACTCGCTCCTCTTTCCCCATGTGGGTCTCGAGATCAGCGCCTAACTCGCGGAACAAAAGATTGATCTCAAAGAGCTCCGCATGGTTTTCACCGTGGGCCGCACAAACCTTTTCCAACAACGCATTCAGGCGAGCAATCTCAAGCCGGGTAAAACTGTGGTGGGTGCGGACCACGTGGTTGGTCAGGTCTTCGAGGGTGGCGGTATGAAAGTTCTGTTCATCAGTGCCCTCGTGGGAAGCAGTGCTCGTTTCAAGTGATTTCTGCACTTCGTCGAATGTCACTCCGGCTACAGTGCACGCGTCAGCCAGCGAACGTTTTCCACCACAGCAATAGTCTATGCCCATCTTTTCGAACACGCGGGTCGCGCCGGGAATTTCTAGCGCGAGCTCTCGTACGGTTCTGGTTGCAAGTGAATTCATGATTTAAACCTCCGATATGAGTACTGACAGGATATGTGGCCTTTTGCCTTATACATTTCTGACCACGGGAACTGCGGCCTTGGTCTTCCAGGGCAGCAAGTTAAGAAGAAGTCCGGCGAATACTATTAGCCACGCGGCCATGGCTATGAAAACAAAGAAGCGAGGAATGATTAGTAATGGCTCGAAGTTGATTGCCTTCGCCAGTTGAAAAGTGCAAACCGTGTACATACCGAGTGGAAAGACCATTCCCCAATACTGTGGATCGTAAACAAGTGGAAAACGCTTATAGACGTGGCGCCAGAATCCGAGTATGAAGAGCAAAGGAATCCACCAGGTGCCGGCCGCCCAGAAGAACAAGGTAAACCCTTTTAGGAACGGCAGGATTTCCCCCAGAAATGCCCACTCTGGCGCTGCCAACATCAATCGCGCCCCCGCAAGAGTTGTAATGGCGACTGAACCCATGTTTATCCAATAGGGCGGAGTCAGCGCTGCTGTACTTAAATTAACGAAGGTAAACCGGTAGAAGATGAGCGTAATCAGCAGCAGGTAGTGCATACAGCCGAGCAGGAACATGCAGAGCGTGAAGAAAAGCAGTGCTTCTCGATACGTTCCGAATCGACTCGCAATCATTGTCCCTAACACCGAAATTGATTGCGTCGCCACCACGGCAATTAACCAGGACCCGCTCAATCCGCTCTCCAGCGGCGGTTTGTTTTCTCGCACCGTGACCGCAGCGAAGAACGAGTACATGATGATGGTCCAGAGGAGCAGTCCGACCAACCAAAGAATTCCCGCCACATTTTGCCAACCAGCAACAATCAGAAACTGACTGCCAAGAACGCAGGTGCCGGCGACGACGGTAAAGAAACCCGGACCACGCGCGTGATCTCCGAGATCAGCTTTCACGCGCGGGAAGAAACCTATTACGCGAATGATCAATAACAAGCCGAGCACAGAGTAGGCGATGAGGTTAATGACTAATAAGGTCCAGGCGATCGGCGTCATCCCCAGCAGATATGTAGCGATTGAGATGATTCCCGTCGCCATCACCAGGGCAAAGTAACCAGGGAATAGGTTGGACGCTGCCGAGCCAATCTTGCTGTGCTTCATCTTCGTTTTAGCGAAATTTCAAATCTTTACCGTGTTGGTTCTTCGCCAGTTTCATCATCACAATGTTTACAGTCGAGTTCCTGCCCGATGCGGGAAGCGCGGCCCTCAGCAGTTAATACCCAGGATCTGGTTGTGAGCGGCGGGTCATGCCGCACGTGTTGAAAGTGGCCGCAATCAAGCTCAGCGCGCCAGTGGCCCTCGTCATCAGTTTCAAAGCCTACGATCTGTCGATTCATAAGTCTTTCTGCAAGCGCTTACATTCGAATCATGATGAGCAGCATTTTGAACTTCGTCACGGCTCTCACTGCATGTGGGCGATTTGCAGGTAGAGTGATTGTTTCTCCGAGCCTTACTTTGAAATGTTCGCCGGCTATTTCGACTTCCGCTTCGCCCTCGGTAACGACTACCAGAGCGTCGAACGGCGCGGTGTGTTCGCTAAGGCCCTCGCCCACATCGAAGGCAAACAGGGTTACGGTGCCGCCTTTATTCTTCAGGAGCACACGGCTCACGATGGAACCATCCTGATATTGCAGCAAGTCAACGAGTTGTTTGACCTCCGCAGATGCTACTTTTTGATCACTCATAATACTGGATTTCTCAATTTGATTTACTCAGCTTTTGACACTGATAACCGCAACCGCACCGAGTTGTTTACGATTACGCCGGAAAACAGACCTCATCTCCAGAGCTCTCTTCCGCGCCGCCGAGTCCCGTAGCATGTTCATTACGAAACGAAGCGCACCTTTGAAACCTTCGTCGCGAATTAACCGGCCGGGCTCTAGTAAACTCATCGGAGCAGTATCAACTGATTGAACTCTGAATCCTTCCGATTCCAGAAGTGCGCGCCACTCCGAAACAGACAACGGTCTAACGCCATGATGAACGACGCCAGTCAACGCGCGCTCGGTCTCTCGTTTCCGGCTCTCGTCCAAATTGTCGGCCATGAGACACATCTCGTGAATGCCGTAGCGGCCACCGCACTTGAGCACGCGATAAGCTTCGCGCACGATCTCGCGTTTTATTTCTTCAGTCTGCATTGTCAACATAGCCTCGCCATAAACCACTGTCGCAGACTGATCAAGGAGTCCGGTTTCTGACGCGCTTGCGGTAACGCACCGTTGGGCCGGTCCTTTCAGATGACTGGCGACAACCTTGGCTGCCGAATCGTCACGTTCAACGGCAATATAAGATTTCGGGTTCAACTCGAGCGTGAGTTGCGCCGTCACACCCATCCCGGGCGCGAATTCAACTACGTGATCTGAAGTCTTAATACCGAGTGCTCCCAGCATCCGGCGCGTAAGTTCCATCCCCCCTGGACGCAGCACACGCTTACCCAGGCGCGCCAACACCCAGTGACCTGGCATCTTCTCCGTTTTCAAGCCACCTCCGGGTACCAGCTTCATCGCTGTATCCATGCCCGCCTCCTCGCGCACAAAACTATCCATCAACGATGCTTGAGCAACGAGCGTGCCGACTATTTTGCATGGATTTTTGAAGACTTCGTTGAACTGACTGGGGAAATTCGCGGTCTGTGCGGGGAATCCTACGCAGAACAGATTCAGCGGTTCGTGTTATTTCGTGTAGTTCGAGGATCGCTTTTAAGATCGATCCACGAATTACACGAAATATCGCGAAGGGTCCGGTAGTCCGAGCACTTAGGCGAACCTGGGAGGCAAATTCTCCAGCTCATGTCGAAGTCGTTTACTGAGTGCGGTTGCGGACTTCTCATCCAGGAGTAACGAGGGCCAATGATAGACTTGTTTCTCCTCCAGATCGTTGTGAACTTCCAAACGTTTCTTGATGACCGCCAGCCGTTTCTTGAGGGCCTTAACCTCATCGCGCCCATCTTTGGCGCGCGCGACCTTCATCATTTGCGCAAGTTCCTTCATGAAAAAGTCGTGATCTGATCGCAAGCTCAACAGCGTGTTGTGTGCTTCCTCGGCGGTCGGCAGACCACCCTTGCCGGTAAAGCGAGCTGCGGGTGTATTCGCGAGAGCTGGAAAGAGATGGAGATTTTCAGCGCGTATGTGAACTGCCAGACGGGCCCAAAACAGATCGAGCAACTCAAACGCGCGGACACTATTGGACCTGGTTAACTGAGTGTTGAGTTCGACAAGCAACTGGGCCAACGACTCATGGTCATCTCCGAGGAGGGCCTCAATCGAACTGTTCATCGCTTTATATAGCCGGAACTGGTGAATCGCCGTGAGGCTGGCCGCCACCAGAAAATCAAGGTAATGGTAACCACGAAACAAATTCCGGAAGCGATAACGAGCGGCAGTAAAGCGTTAAAGCGATGGGCCAACGCCGCCTCTACGGTCGCCGCAAGAATCCAAAGTTGCGCCACGTTGACCATGACCAGCAGAATGAGCCGCGCCTGGGCGACGGCCGTCCGCCCCTTGCCGGCAAGATTTCGAAGTGGTCGTGGATTGTTCGGGTCTATAGTGTTCTTCATTTTCAGTTAGCTTAGGTCTTCCCCCTTGCTCGCTTCCCTGCCCAGTGCCCAAACCCCTCCGTCAGGTCGAACTTCCAACTTAATCGGATCAAGAGGTCGCGGCGGCGGGCCGTAAAGAACGTTGCCGGTCTTAGCGTCAAACGCACCGTCGTGGCATGGACACTCCAGGCGCTGATGCGCGCGCTCGAAATAAACTGGACAAGCGAGGTGCGTACATTTTTGACCGAAGGCATGGAGTTCCCCATCCAGCGTTCGCACGAGGATCGCTGAATCGCCGGCCGAGGGGTAATGGAAATTCAGCGCCGAACCAGGGACCAGCGCCTCAGCGCCTTCGATCCTCGCCGGCAGAAATGTCGGTGTTTGGCGAGCATCAATCGCCGCTTTGCCGGCGAAACCCGCGGCCCCTGCGAACAATGCAGCAGAAGTAAGGCCGAGGAAGTTGCAGAACTCCCGCCGTGTTACCTGCGCTTCCTCTTCTCGGTCGTAGGGAAAGTCCTGCTGATGTGGAGCAGTCGCTACGCGCACATCGTCTTCGTCAGCCAGAACACGCTTAATTGTGTGGTCTAATTTTGATGACATACGTTTTGTTCAGGTTATTTCGTGTAATTCGTGGACCGTTCTGTAAAGTTAGCAGTCCACCCATCACACGAAGGTTCAGAATTCATTGCTCTTGTCTGACTGCTCAACCTGTAAATCGATCCACGATTCTTTCGCCGGTTGCTGTTCCACTCTTAGTTGTCCTTCAAACACACCACAACCGTCCACCTCAACCTGAGGCGCGTCGGTCGGCAACATTAAGTAAACCTTCGTTTCAACTTTTTGATTGCCAAAGACGTGTGCATTCACCGGCTTCGTACGCCGCAACGGAACAATGTCCTCGTATTTACCGAATGTGATGGCGCCGGTCGGACAGACACTCGCGCACATCGGTTTCAAACCTTCGCTGGAGCGGTCGTAGCACATGTCACACTTCATCTGCAGGTGCATCTCTGTGTTGTACTTTGGAACTCCAAAGGGACAAGCGTTAACACAGTTGCGGCAATCAAGACAGCGCGGTTTCAACGCTGAAAGTACGACGCCGTCATCAGTGCTTTTGATCGCGTCCGCAGGACAGACAAGCGCGCAAGTTGGTTCAGAACAGTGCATGCATACCGTGGGCATGGTAGCTGTGGTTTCTGATCGATCGAGGTAGTCGACATAGATCATCGAATAGCCCTTGTGTGTTCCGCACTCACGGCAGGCCGCTACGCATGCACGGCAGCCGATGCAGCGCTGCGGATCGATGAACATTGTTTCTTCCATAGCTACCTCGATTTTGGCGGTAAACTAAAAGCGCCACGAATTAACGAATCCCAACGAAATCTATCTGAACTCACTACGCGATGCACCCTTGCGCTTTTCCCCCAGGATTGGAAGTTGTCTTGAGTGAATCTTCTCGATTCGGGCGGCGCACGCCTTGTACTCCGGAATCTTCGAGATTGGATCAAGCGCTGGATTGGTCAGTTGGTTTACGGCCAACTGCTCGCCCCAGTGATACGGTATAAAAATCGTGTCTTTCCGGATCGTCTTTACCACCAGCGCCGGAAACACACCATCGCCGCGCCGCGAAATCACCTTGACTCGTTCTCCGTCATTAATCTTTAACTGCATAGCCAGCTCCGGATGAATCTCGACATATGGCTCTGGACATTGCTCAACCAGAAATCCGATCCGGCGTGTTTGATTACCGGAGAGGTACTGGTAAACCACACGGCCACTTGTGAGAATCAATGGATACTCTTCATCGGGCGTTTCTTGCGGAGGCTCGTATTCGACCGCATGAAACTTGGCTCGCCCGTCGGGATGATAAAAACGATCTTCAAACAGTCTCGGCGTGCCGGGGTGGTCAGCCGTGGGACACGGCCAGAAGATGCCGTTGTTTTGTTCAATCTTTTCCCAGCTTATGCCGTAGTAATCGGCATTACCGCCGCGTGACGCCTCGCGCAATTCATCGAAAATCGCGCGCGGTCCATCAAAATGAAAATACTTTTCCCGGCCCATGCGTCGAGCAATCTCCTGGATGATCCACCAATCAGCTCGCGCTTCGCCAGGCGGGTCTGCTGCTTTATTGATCTTCACTACACGCCCTTCGCTGTTGGTTGTGACACCTTCGTCTTCGCTCCAGGTGCTACCCGGCAAAACCACATCGGCATAACGCGAGCCTTCAGACATGAAGAAGTCGATGCATACATAGAAGTCGAGACCTTCGAGCGAGCGGCGCACCTCATTAGTATCAGGCAAACTGACCATCACGTTGTTGCAAATCGATAGCAACCCACGAATCTCTCCCTCGCGCATCTTCTGAAACATCTCAACTACCGATACACCTGCCTGCGGCAATTCGTTTTCAGGCAAGCCCCAAACATCGCAAACATACTTGCGATGTTCCGGATTCATGATCGAACGCTGGCCGGGCAGTTGATCAGCTTTCTGTCCGTGTTCCCTTCCGCCTTGCCCGTTTCCCTGGCCGGTAATTGTTCCGTAGCCACGTCCGGCTGACCCAATGCTTCCTGTTGCCAGCACCAGATTGATGTATGACAAAACGTTATTGACACCATGCGAGTGATGTTCGATCCCGCGCGCGTGCATCATCATTGAGGTTTTGGCGCGACCGTACAGCATGGCCGCTTGCACAATTTTTTCCGCCGGCACGCCTGTGATTTCTGAAGCAACTTGCGGTGTGTACCGGGCCACCAAACGCTTCGTGTCTTCCCAACCGTTAGTACGACCGTTGATAAACGCCTCGTCGATCAGATTTTCTTCGATCAGAACGTGGAGCATCCCATTAGCAAGTGCTACATCGGAGCCAGGCTTTAATTGAAGATGAAGGTCGCCTTGCCGCGCGGTTGGCGTCTCTCGAGGATCGACAATAATCCAGCGCCCACCGTTGTCGCGCTGCTGCCATAAAAACTTATTCAGGACAGGAAACGTTTCTGCACAATTCGAACCGGCAATTAAGAGAACTTCGGCAAGCGGAATGTCGTCCCAGGGATTTGCTGCGCGATCGATCCCGAACGCTTTGTTGTTGGCTGCCGCCGCCGAAACCATACAAAGCCGCCCGTTGTAATCAACATACCGCGTGCCTAGTCCGGCCCGAGCAAACTTCCCCATCAAATAAGTTTTCTCGGTGGTAAGTGAGGAGCCGGAATAAACCCCCAGCGAATCTTTGCCTTGGGCTTGCAGTTGTTTGAATTTCGATACGACAAGATCCAGCGCCTCATCCCAGCTGGCGCGTTCGAACATGCCATTACGCTTGATCAACGGGTGAAGCAGTCTATCCGGGTGATGAACTTGCAGATAGGCAGTTACACCTTTAGGACATAGGCGGCCCTCGTTAACAGGAAAATCATATCGTGGCTCAAACCCGACCACGTGGTTGTTCTCAACTAATAAATTCATCCCACACTGCACCGCACAATAGGGACAGTGTGTTGGGACGACTTTGTCTATAACCCGATCCGCGCGCCAGCCGTCGTATGGCGCGTCGTGCAGGTGTGGGCCAAAGTCTGCGATGATCTTTTCGAGATGTTCGACCTTGCTCATGACTAATCAGCCGCGGATAAACGCGGATTCACGCTGATCCAGAGAACACTAAACGGGTCGAATCTCTTGTTAGTGTCCTCGATAGTTATGTCTGTTGTTAAATTCATATCCGCGACGATCCGCGTTAATCCGCGGCTGGTCCTCTTCCTGAAAGTTCAACCCGGGACCCGCGAAACACCTCTGCATCACGCTGCGGCAGATTCGAATACGCCAGCCCGCGGATCACCCGTTTGCAGCGTGGGCAATAATCCTGCCAGGCGCGTCCGTCCTCCATTTTGTAATCAAATCCCAGTTTATCAACGACGGTCTTCAGATCGTCCAGCCACATTTCCGCTACAAACTCGACGCCGCAGCGCGGACAAACTGCCTGCGGCATTTCGCGCGCACGCCGCTGGTAAAGCTCGACGCCAATCGATGCTGGTCGCTGAATCACGTGAAAGAGTTTGCCGAATGGCAAATAGAACAACGTCATGATCACGACTGCCTGATGCGACAGCGCGATAAATGAATACATGTAACCGTGCAGCCAAAGACTTGAGGCAGTCAACATCAGGCCGGTTACGGATATTGCGATTAGCAGCAGATGTGGAACAAAGTCGAGGAGAAACTGTTGTAACGCAATAGCGCCGCGGTCGTGCAAACGCCTGTGAATCGCGATAGCACAACCAGCAATCACCATGATGGCAGTGAAGTCCAGCGCATGAAATGTCACCCACGCGATCAGACTCCGGCCGTCCATCACGTTGAGAGCAAAACCAAAAACGTAAGCCCGGTAACCGCGTTCACCCTCCAATTCAAAGTGGACCCAGCCAAACACCAGTGGAAAAGTAATCAGCGCCGAGAGGATGCAGCCCCACATGATTAACTGATGCATCAGCCACCGCGACACGCCGCGGCGAAAGATAAACTTCTGGATCGCCATTCCACCAACCAGCGTCTTTGCTGCGCTGCTAGTGTTGGCTATTAAATTTTTTCGATCACGAAATAACTTCCAGCCGCGCCGCCAGTACACGCGCGTCGCCGGACGCTGTAACCAGATCGCGTAGCGAAAAACCACGGCGCCGAAGGCCACAACACTCGCGACCGTGTATCCGAATAGCGCCGCGTCATAGTGTTCAAGATTCCGCGACCCGACGACGATCAAAAGTGTCAGGCCCGCGGAGGCCGCCAGGGCCATCAGCACAGCCGGACGATGTTTTGTCTGAGTCGTCATCGTTGGTCGATCAGGAAGTCGGCGCCGAATGCTTTCAATAAGCAACCCGAAAGCCAGGGCTTCTTGGTGTGAATTTTTCGCACTTTACCACACGCGATCACACTTGCCTTGATTCGACATGTGGAGAATTTCTCACAAACCCCCTCGTCGTGCGTGATATTCCACTAACTAGAACTTCGGAAAGAATAACTGCCAGACATTTCCACCCTTTTCAATCGGACCTCTGTTGGCACGTTCATTGCG
Source organism: Pyrinomonadaceae bacterium (assembly GCA_035273325.1). GTDB lineage: Bacteria > Acidobacteriota > Blastocatellia > Pyrinomonadales > Pyrinomonadaceae > PSRF01. The sequence goes on from DATEPF010000101.1 coordinate 17,461, forward strand.
CTGTCTCCGCTGCGGAGGGGACCCCCGGGCGTTTCGCTTAGATGGACCGCTTATTTCATAGATACCGATGGACTAATGAAAAGAAAACGCCGGACCAAAGTTCACTTAAAAAAAATGTTGAGCCCAAAAAGCCTTGAAGACCAACAACCGTTGAAGCCGGAACGATTACCCGTTAACTCACTGATTAATGAAGTTCGCGGGTTGGGCAATTTAAGGGCAACGCGATCATATCCGCGAGGCTCCGTGGTCTTCTCTGAAGGACAACGACTGAAAGGCGTATATCTACTCACGGAGGGCCGGGCGAAGGTTTGTGTTACTTCGCCAGAGGGTAAAACGTTGGTGCTGCGGATTGCTATGCCCGGTGATCTACTCGGCATGAATTCTGTCTTAACGGGGAAACCAGCACGCGCAACGGTCGAAGCGCTTGAGCGTTGCCGAATTGATTTCGTTGCCAGGAAAGACTTTCTTAAATGGTTTGAACAAGACCAGAAGGGGTCTTTGAGTGTCGTGCAAGCGCTCAGCGAAAAACTTGGCCGCGTCATGGATCAAGCTCGTCTGCTTTTACTTTCAGATTCTGCTGCCGAGAAGTTGGCAAAACTCTTATTGCAATGGTGCGACGAACAGGGCGAACGCTCAGCCGATGGAATCGAGATTAACGCCCGTCTTACTCATGCGGAGCTGGCCCAGTTGATATGTACATCGCGCGAGACCGTGACGCGCCTGCTGGGCGACTTTCAACGCCGGAACATTATCAGTTTCACCGGACACAAAATAATTGTGCGCAACCGAGCTTCGCTGGCATCTGTCGCAAGAGTTTAATAAAAATACATTATTTGTTATTCGCCAGATGTGATGCCGGTCACCGTCCGTCTTCCTTGGGTGCTATTACAATTCGCCCCGTTCTAACGGGACAAAGGGTGTCTGATCTGGTTGGCGGTTTTGAAATGCTGCAACTCGGAGGCAGAGGTGAACCTACCTAAAGGCATCAAGGGCTTGCTGATCGGCGGCGTCGTTTTAACAGCGCTCGTTTGGCTGGCGAGCGACACATCCTCACAATCCCAGCGCCCGCCGCTAAAACCCCAAAACCAAAACGCAAAAGACTATGTAGGCACCGAAGTTTGCAAAGCCTGCCACGAAGATCAATTTAAAGCTTTCTCACACACGTCCCACGCGCGGCTTGAATCGATAAGCAGTTGGAAAGAAAAGGTCACCGGCTGTGAAGCATGTCACGGACCTGGTCGAGAGCACGTGGAGACAGGAGATCCGACGAAGATTGTCTCGTTCAAAAACAGGTCCCCGAAAGAAACGTCCGAAACGTGTTTGGGCTGCCACGCCGGGCGCGAGGAACACAACAACTTTCGCAGGGGGGAACATTGGCGTAACGACATCGGTTGCACAGAATGTCATTCCTCTCATACTCCGGATACGGGCCGACATGTCGCGACTTCAAATGTTTTCGTGACAGACGCCAACGCTCAAAAACCCGGCTACTCAACAACCAAGTTGTTGAAGATGAATGAGCCGCAGCTCTGCATCAGTTGTCACGGCGAAACGAAGCACCAGTTTAATCTGCCGTTCCATCATAAAGTTTTCGAAGGCGCGATGAGATGCAGCGATTGCCACAACCCGCACGGCGGTTTTGAACTGAAACAAACGAGGCTCGCGACCGGTGCGGACGCAGCCTGCATCAAGTGTCATGCAGACAAGCAGGGTCCATTTGTTTATGAACACGCACCGGTGAAGACAGATGGTTGTGTTTCCTGTCATACGCCGCACGGTTCTGCTAACCCCCGCTTACTGATAACGAGTCGCGTAGCTCAACTCTGCCTGACGTGTCATAGCACTGCACACGGCGTCGGCGCGGAAGAACCCGCCGGACCGCAGCACAACCTGAACGCGCAGTACGCCAATTGCACCAATTGCCACATTAAGATCCACGGCTCGCATACGAGTCCTGTCTTCTTCAGATGACGGCTCCTTCAGCTACAGCGAGGATGGAGATGAAAACGCGCCTCTTAAATAAAACGTGCATTTTCGTATTACCAGGATTGCTCCTGGTCTCGGCGATATCCGCGATTGCACAGCAACCGGTGCCGAGTCCGAAAAAAGCTGAAGACGTCACGCCGCAGGTAACGGAAGCGGGTGAAGATGCGGGCAACTACACCATCACTTCCAGTATCGAGTTAGGTGTGCGCGGCGTGAGTGTCGATGGCGACCACAATAAATACAGGAGCGATTTAAACTACGGCGCAGGCCTTCGCTTATTTGACAGTTCGTTCCTGGCAAAAGCGAAGGACGGGAAAGGTGAAGTTTTCGATTCTCTTCTGGTGACGTCGACCGGGTGGGGAAGCGATCCGCAGGGCAATCTGCGAATGAGCGTCGAAAAGGGTGAGTGGTACCGGTTTGACGCTTCGTATCGTCGTTTCAAGTATTTTCGGTTCCTGAACAGCTTCGCGAACCCGAATTGGGTTTTCAACCCGGCAGCATTCAGTCGACCACCAAACCCGGTAACCGGCGAGCACGGCCACGATACCAGAGTGCAACTGGGTGATTTCGATCTAACAATCCTACCGAAGCATCGTCACATCAGGTTCAATGTGGGATTCTCGCCGGAACGTTATAACGGCCCGGCATTCACCAACTATCACGCCGGTGGAAACGAGTTCATGTTGTTATCGGAAATCGAGTCACGCGCTAACGATTTCCGTGTCGGGGCGGACGGCCGAGTTGGCCCAGTTAACTTCTCTTTCCTGCAGGGGTTCCGGCGGTTTCGCGACGACAGCTTTATTGACCTGGGTCCTACTCCCGGCATCAACCTGAATCCGGCTGCTGCCCGTTTGACCAGCTTCGATCGTGAGCAGCCGACTCGTGGACGCGTCAACTACACGCGGCTGAGTTTACAAACGCTCGTAGCGGAAAGACTGGACCTGACGGGGCGCATTATCCATAGCAAAGCAACGACCGATTTCACATCAGCGGAGAACTTTACCGGCCGCAACTGGAACCCGCGTATTACCGGTTTCCCCCCAAGCCCGCCAGCCGCAACCCCGAATATCCTGAACCTGGGCCAGTACATACTTTCAGGTAATTCAGAGCGGCCCAACACTCTTGGCGATTTGGCGGCAACGCTGCGCATCACGGACAAGTTGAGGCTCTCAAACACGTTCCGGGTGGAGAGTTTTGAAATAGACGGCTTCGCAACCTTTAGCGATTTCTTCTCCGTAACGCGCGGGGCAACAACCAGCACGGTGGGTTTTACCAATCGCTTTGTCGACACGTTCACGAAGTACCGGAAGATTCAAAACACGATCGAGGGCGATTACCAATTTAGTCCGCGATATTCCGTTCACCTGGGTTACCGCTATGCCAACCGGCGAGTGGAGGAAGCCCACAGTGGATTCAATCTCGGCACTAATGCTCCGGCGCCGCTCGTACCTGAGCAACACGAAGAAACCAATCACACAAACGTCTTTATCGGAGGGTTCAAAGCCCGGCCTGCCAGCGAATGGACTATCTATTTCGACGCCGAACACGGAACCGCAGATAACGTCTTCTCGCGTATTGGTAACTACGACTTCACCAACATACGCGCGAAGACCAGATACAAGCCAAGCCGCACAGTATCGTTAAACCTGGCGCTGATTACTAAAAACAACTCGAATCCGTCAGAGATTGCCGGCGTTTCATTGCAGGACTTTGGCGTCAACGTAAAGTCTAAAATCTTCACGTCGTCAGTTGATTGGACGCCAAACTCGAAGTTCTATTTGAGCACTGGTTACAACCACCATTGGATTAACAGCGATGCGATCATCGAATATTTCTTCAATAACATTCAGCATCCGCTAGGCAATAGTCTTTACTTCAGCCGTAATCACTTCTTCTTCGTAGATTCGGTTTTCCAGATCGTACCGCGGGCCACCCTCTTTGCTTCGTATCGAGTAAACAAAGACAACGGTCAGGGCGACCGCATCGCGGATCCTACAGGTAATCCCGGCACGTTAATCGCTTCATACCCCATGAGTTTTCAGTCTCCGGAAGCGCGCCTGGCAATCAAGCTGCATAACCGCATCGACTGGAATATCGGCTACCAGTACTACAACTACAACGAAAGCACGCTGGTAGGCCCGCGTCCCCAGAATTATCACGCGCATCTGCCATATACGTCGTTGCGCGTTTACTTTGGTCGCCGGGAGTAGTCGCGGCCGTCCGCGAACTCCCGCTAAATTGAATCTCCAGTTCCCCTCAATTCAGGGTGGGCTGGAGTCTGTTTCTATTCGGCTGGGCGCGGCAAAACTTGCATGCTTACGCAACCGACGGCAAAAACGGGATTGCAGATGCGGGCGGGGTTGCTACTGGTCAGTCTGGTTTTACCGGCAGCCCTGGCGGTGGCCAGCAACGCAGCCAACCCACAACGGCGAACGCCGTCGCGCCCGGCAAACAGACGTCCGGCCGTGCCACGTCCGCGAATCAACTATGCCGAATTCTCCCATGCGACCCACGTGACGAATCAAAAGCTGTCGTGCGCGTCATGTCACACATTTCCCACAAAGAATTGGAAGGAAGTGCGTAAGGCTGACGCGGCATTTCCCGATGTAGCAGAGTTTCCGGAACATGCTGCCTGCATCAACTGTCACCGGCCACAGTTTTTTGCGCGAGAACGACCGGCGCCCGCGATTTGCTCAAACTGCCACGTGAACGTAACGCCACGCCATACAGCCCGATTCCTGTTTCCAAGCCTGGGAGACGTTACTGAGTCGAAACTTAAATCGCGTGAGTTTGTTTCTGAGTTCGCGATCGGTTTTCCACACGACAAGCACATCGACGTGGTGGGCCAAACAGGCCGACCGAAATTTGTGAACGTGACGTGGAATGAATCTCAGGAATCTGCCCAATCCAGGAGTTGTCGGATTTGTCATCAGTTGTATCAACCGCAGGGCAAATCAAGCGAAGAGTATGTAACTAAACCTCCCAGCGGCCTCGGTGACAACTTTTGGTTAAAGAAAGGTACTTTTCAGACCGGCCCTAATAGTCACACCACATGTTTCACCTGTCACAGCCCGGACGGAATACCGCCGGAGCCCAGGGACTGCCAGGGTTGTCATGCGCTCGTAACGTCGCGAGAGTTGAAGGTGGATTTTGATCCCAGGATGGCAGCGGAGATGGGTGTGACCGACCAGACGCTGCTCCAGCGCGCGAGCAGCCGCATGTCCGCCGGTGCGTTCCGACATGAAGGTGGAATGCATCCTGAATTGAACTGCACCGGATGTCACAACATCAGCAGGATGAATACTCTTGAACCGGTGACACTGAAAGTCCCGGTCCAATCATGCGGAGGCGCAGAGGGATGTCACATCACGGCCACGTCTGACGAGGGTGGTGCATTAAATTTCGAGGTTGATAAGAAGAAGTCAAACGCAGGTTTTGTTTGCACTAAATGTCACGTTACGTTTGGCAAAGAAGGTGTGCCTGTTAGTCATTCACAGGCGGTTGCAACAGCAAAGAAGTGAGCAGATTAAATGAACCTGTTTTGCGGCTTTGCCGCTTGATGTGCGGAAGGTCTCTGACCTTCCGCGAGAGCGCTGAAAATCCTTGGGGCTACGCCCCACCCTGGCGCGCAACCACGATGATGCCAAGTAGTGGATCCGAAGGTCAGAGACCTTCCGCACATCAAGTGGCAAAGCCGCGTGGTCGCTTCGATGGACCAGACCGCTACTCAAAAGTGTGCAGTTTAACGATCTTCGCAATTGCCATCATGATTTTCAGCAGTTTTGAAATCGAGGCTAATCAATTAACGACGCTAATTTTTGACCCAATGCCTGAACCGCAAGGCGCCGACTATTCACGATTCAAGCACGCGAATCCGAATCATTCGCGATTACCTTGCCTGCTGTGTCACCGCCGGGAGTCTGATGCCGTGCGTCCAATGCTCCCCAGAAAGGACAATCACGCACCCTGCGCGGGTTGCCACGCGCAGCAGTTTTCACAGTCCTCCGGGCCAATTTGTAACATCTGTCACACCGACGCACAGTCCGGAAAGATGAAAGTATTTCCGCGCTTACTCAGCTTCAACATGAAGTTTGATCACGCGCGACACACGCGAATGCGGGACGTTAGTTGTGCCACTTGTCATCAACCATTGCGTGGAGGCGTTGCGATCTCCATACCCGTGGGTTTAAGCGCACACAACACTTGCTTTCGATGTCACACACCCGCGGCGAAATCAGGCGAAAAAGACATTTCATCCTGCGCAGTTTGTCATCAACCGGGCCGTCACTCTCGCATGCCGACTGCGGCGCCCGCTTTTCGTGTTGGCTTCAGCCACGCAAAACACGATCGGTCGGAAGGATTGAGTTGCAATGAATGTCATCGAGTGCGCGCCGGTGTAGGACGTCAGCTCCAGGTGAGCGCGCCACAACCTCTGAACCATCACGCGTCAGCAGGCGCATTAAGTTGCATGTCTTGTCATAACGGGAAACGCGCATTTGGTGGCGACGACTTTTCGGTGTGTGTACGTTGTCATAAGGGAACGTCATGGCGGTTTTGAGAGCAGAACATCAGATAAACAGTTCGTTAGGAGGAAGTGATGAAGATATTTGTTTTATGTGCTGCCGGCATGCTGGCCCTCGCATTGATCGCTGCATCGTCCACCAGCCTGGACCGTGTTTCGGCACAAGAGTCCAGGAAGATACCCGACGTGCTAACGCTCGCCACTGAGGCAAAACTGGGCAGCGTAAGGTTTAACCACACCGATCATGTGACAAAGAATTACAGTATTGAAGGAGCCACGGTCGCTTGCATTGAGTGTCATCACACCGCGCAGCCGGCGGCGGAAGTGATCAAGCATCCGCCCATGAAAACTGCATTTCCGGCCGATCGAACGACGACACTAACCGCCGACCTATTTACGAAAGATCCAAGTGCCGCAGGCGTTGCGGCCTGTCGCGATTGTCATGCGCGCGCCAATACCAAACCCAAACTGTTGCCGGAGATTCCGCAGATAAAGCTTGAAGTCGGCACTGAACTCGTCACGCTCAACAATCAACAGGCTTTTCATCGTAACTGCGCAGGTTGCCATGACGAGATTGTGAAGACGAACAAAGACCTGAATCCGCCCACTTCGATGAAATGCATCGCCTGTCACAAGCGGGCGTGATGCGATGGTGCGCAAAGTTTCGCAACCCGGTGCGAATAACAGCGCACGTAACGAGACACATTGGCGAATTAGCCGTACTTGAAACACGGCATGAGCATTGCCCAATACGTAGCTGACCTAATGGTCACAAAGGTTCGCTATAAATAATCGGAAGGACATTGGGCACTTATGCAAACTCTAAAGCTCGCAGCCGCTGGGATAATGACAGCATTTCTGATCTCAGCAACAGTTTTCGTGTCAGCCACAGCGGCAAGCCAGGATCAGTTCGACGCAGCTGGCGCCTACAAAGCCAAGTGCGTCGCTTGTCACGGTCAGAAGGCGGAGAAGAAGTTCAACCCGAGTTTGACTGATCAGGAACTTACTGACGCCATACTCAATGGAAAGAAACCAGAGAAGCCGCCAAACATGCCGGCTTACGGTGAAAAAGGCATCACCGCCGAACAGGCAAAAGCGTTGGTTGATTACATGAAAGGTTTAAAGACAGCGCCGTAAAAAGATGCTCTTCAATTGAGTTCGCGGCCGGTGCCCGCTTGAAGCATACCTCTCAATGTTCGTTCATCCATGAAGGTGGATGAGCTTTGAGAGGCATGCGTATTTATGTTTCGGGGAGGTGGGCGCAAAAACATACATGAGTGAATCAGAAGAGGCAGTCCTTAAATCTCCTACCCTCTTTCGAAACTACATCAGTTTCGGCGGAGCTGTGCTGGTCGTCGCCAGTCTTGCCAGCATCATTCTGCTTTTTTTAATCGAGTTCACAAGCGCGGCGGAAAATCCTTACCTCGGGATCGTCACCTACATAATTCTTCCGGCGGTTCTGATCGCGGGTTTGATCATTATCGCAACAGGCATGTTGATCGAGCGCCGCCGGCGCCGCCGCTTCCCCCAATCTGACATCGCAGCGTATCCAAAAATCGATCTGAACGATCCGCGTCAGCGTCGCGTCGCTTTTACTCTCTTGGGCCTTTCAGTGGTTTTTGTCTTCATGAGCGCGTTCGGCAGCTACCGGGCTTACGAATACACAGAGTCTGTTGAGTTTTGCGGTCAGGCTTGCCATACCGTGATGAAGCCTGAGTTCGTAGCGTTTCAGGCGATGTCGCACGCTAAGATCCGCTGCGTCGATTGTCACGTCGGTCACGGGGCCGAGTCGTACGCACGTTCAAAGCTCTCTGGGGCGCGACAGCTTTACGCGTTGGCTTTTAACAACTATTCAAAGCCGATCGAGACGCCCGTTCACAACATGCGTCCGGCCAATCAGACGTGTGAACAATGTCACTGGCCCTCTAAGTTTTATGGCGCTCAACTCAAGACCTTCAACCACTATGCATACGATGAACAAAACTCGCTGCGCCAGACTCGCATGCTGATTAGTGTCGGTGGTGGCAACCCGGACAGTGGACCACTGGCCGGCATCCATTGGCACATGAATCTGGCGAATGAAATCTCTTACATAGCAACCGATAAACAACGGCAGGTGATTCCCTGGATTCGCGTCAAGGACCGCGAAGGAAACGTCACGGAGTACTACGATCGTGTTCGACCGCTTAGTGCAGAGCAAATAGCTACGGCAGAGAAACGAAGGATGGATTGCATTGATTGCCACAATCGACCAGCCCACGCATATCTGCCTCCTGATCTCGCGTTGGACCAGTCGTTTGCCGCGGGTAATCTCGATCCAGCGTTGCCGTATCTCAAACGGCAAGCTGTGGAAGCATTGAATAAACCGTATGCAACTGAAGACGAGGCGCTGAAGACGATCGCCGTAAACCTGGACAATTTCTATCGCTCCTACTACACGGACATGTACCGGGACAACGGAGACTCGGTCCGCGGAGCAATCAGCGAAATTCAGCGCATCTACCGGACCTATTTCTTTCCCGAGATGAAGACAAATTGGGAGACTCACCCAAACAATATTGGGCATCTCTATTCCTCAGGTTGTTTTCGTTGTCACGACGGTGAGCACGTTAGCAGTACGGGCAAAGTCATCTCGAACGATTGCAATATCTGTCATACTGTCTTATCTGATTCAGCGCGCCCTTCAACTGCCCTTAAGACTGTAATGGTTCAGCACCCCGTCGATCTCGGTGGGCTGGCAGAGCGCAAATGTGAAACGTGCCACAAAGCCAACGAACCTTTCAAACATCCAGTAAACCTTGGCGACCTCTCAATGTTTCAGTGCGTCGAATGTCATCCTAAAAAGAACTGACTATTTAGGACCTTGTTTCGTGTAATTCGTGGATCGTCTTATGAGGTTAGAACGACCCACGAATTACACGAAATAACAGAAAACTCTATAATCAGGTCGCTGTGATACCCCCTGGATCGGCGGCTGGAAAGTGAAGAGCAGCACCCTGAAAGATCATAAACAAAAGATTCTTGTCGTGGATGACGAGAAGATGATTCGCTGGTCGCTAGGCGAGGCCCTGCGCGGATGGGGATATGAGCCTGTCCAGGCGGAAACTGCTACGGCAGGGTTAGCGGCATTTGAAGCTGACCCACCTGCAGCAATTCTTCTCGATATTAATCTTCCCGACGGTTCCGGTCTGGACGTGTTGCGTCACGTTCGGCACCGCCAGCCGGACGCGGTCGTGATCATGATTACCGCGAACGTGCTGGTTGATGAAACCATCGCAGCATTGCGCGGCGGCGCTTACGACTTCATCGGCAAGCCGATTAATCTCGAAGAGTTGCAGGTGGCAATTCGCAATGGCATCGAAGCCGGCCGCCTGCGCAAGGAAGTAAACCTGTTTCGGCGCGAGCGTGCTCAACAGTTCAGCTTCGATCAAATTGTCGGTGAGTCACCCTCTATGCGCGAGATGCTGGGCCTGGCGCACAAAGTTGCTGAGAGTGAGGTTTCCTCCGTCCTGTTACAAGGAGAATCGGGTACGGGAAAAGATTTAGTAGTTAAAGCGATTCACTATCATTCGTCCCGCGCGAACCACCCGTTCATCGCCATCAACTGTGCCGCCATACCCGCGACCCTGATCGAAAGTGAACTGTTCGGCTACGAGAAAGGGGCCTTCACGGACGCCAAGGCCCGGAAAGAAGGACTATTCGAACAAGCGGAAGGCGGAACGCTGTTTCTCGATGAGATTGGCGAGTTGGAGTTAAGTCTGCAAGCCAAGCTCTTGCGAGTGCTGGAAGAAGGTTCCTTTCGCCGCGTTGGCGGACTCAAGGACTTGCCGTTGGACGTACGGGTCATTGCCGCATCGAATCGTGATCTCAAGTCAGAGGGTGAGGCCGGGCGTTTTCGATCCGATCTTTTCTATCGCCTGTCGGTAATTCAGATTGATATTCCACCGTTGCGCGAACGCGGAGACGACGTACGATTGCTGGCCGAGCATTACATAGAAAGTTTCAGAAAGCGTTTACGTAAGAATATTGATCGTATTTCGCCGGAGGCCCTGGCCGCGTTTGCCAGTTATGAGTGGCCGGGAAATGTGCGCGAGCTGCGAAACGTTATCGAGCGCGCCATGATCCTCGAAGACGGCGACGAGATTACCGCAAAATATCTGCCTCGCGGCCTCGCGGTTGAATCACGTGTGGCCGGATTGGCAGTGCCCTCGGATGTAATGCGCCTACCAGCTGACGGCGTTTCGCTGGAGGAGGTAGAGATGTCTCTGGTGCGTCAGGCGTTGGAACGCAGCAAAGGAAACCAAACGAAAGCGGCCGAGCTTTTGAACATTTCCCGCGACCAGCTGCGGTATCGCATGAAGAAGCTGGAAGAAGCGAGGGCCGTTGTAACCGACTGACTACTGACCGATGCCGTTCGTGTTATTCGTGTAATTCGTGGATCGTTTTTAAGCCGCATAAAATGCTATCCACGAATCTCACGATAACACGAAAGTGAAAACACTGGTGGTAAACAAAACAATTTTAGGTAAGGAACAAAACGGCGATGCCCTCGAGCGTTCGTTAAAGGAACTTGCCGATATTAAATTTGCGCTCGATCAGTCCACGATTGTTGCGATTACTGATCAGCGCGGAATAATTAACTACGTCAACGACCAGTTTTGTCGAATCTCGAAATACTCACGTGAAGACCTTCTTGGTCAGGATCACCGTATTATCAATTCCGGTTATCACTCCAAAGAGTTCATACGAGATCTCTGGTCCACAATTGCTGCCGGTCGGGTATGGAAGGGCGAACTGCGAAATCGCGCGCGAGACGGCAGCATCTATTGGGTCGATACGACCATAGTTCCGTTTTTGAATTCTGAAGGCAAACCTTATCAATACGTAGCCATCCGGCACGACATCACTCAGCGCAAACGGGCGGAGGAGCAGGTCCTCCAGCAGGCGGCCGAGTTGCAACGCGCTGCCCAGCTTTCCTTTGTCGGCGAACTTGCGGCCGGTCTGGCGCATGAAATCAAGAACCCACTAGCGGGCATTCAAGGTGGTGTCGACATTCTGATCCGCCGCCGCGACAAGAATGATCCCGAACTCGAAGCTCTCGAAGGCATGCGCCACGAAGTTCAACGGATCGATGCCACCGTGCGCGCGTTGCTGGATCGAGCGCGTCCGCGCCTGGTGTCGGTAAAAGTCAGCTCGCTCACTGACATCGTTAAGCGAGCGGTTAACCTCGCTCGCGCGCAGTTGACTAACACAGTGTCGGATACCGATGGCGTCAACATTGAATTCGAGACTCCTGATGATCCGATTTCGATTTCTATCGATCCGGCACAAATTGAAGACGCAGTATTGAATTTGATCATCAATGCAATTGAGGCAGTAGATGCGAACGGCCGGGTCCGGATTCGCGTCGCTCGACTTCCAAATGATAGTGACAGAGACTTCGAAGATCAGGTCATAGTTGAAGTGTCGGATAATGGCCGCGGAATCAGCGAGCAGGATCTAACTCGCATCTTCAATCCCTTCTTCACGACCAGGATGGGAGGAACAGGACTGGGCCTTCCTGCTGTACGTCGCATCGCCAGGGCTCACGGAGGACGAGTCGATGTAGACTCTACTATCGGTAAAGGGTCAACCTTCACTATTCGGCTACCACTCAACCCGCCATACTAAATCTTCGAC
>DATEPF010000102.1:0-39041 GCA_035273325.1 Pyrinomonadaceae bacterium
AAACCGGGCCGGCCATCGAAAGATGAGACATTAAAAAAGTAAATGGCGAACGCAACAGGTAAGTCGTGGGAGTAGGCGATCACTGCGTTCGCGCGTGGTGTTTTACCGAACAAGGTATTCCGCAGACGTTGCTCGGTAACACTGACGTTATCAAGCAAGTCTTCGTATACCGCGAGCTCCTTGATAAAAGTCAGTAACAAAGGAATATCGGCTTCTGAAGCTGGGGATATTTTAAGTTTGTCTGTGTCCACGCCGATTCTTTTATCTAAGTGAAGGGAAGAACACAAGGAAAGTAACAGCAAAAAAAAGAGGATCCAGCGGATCCTCCTTTAGTAACGGCGTTGAAAGCGGGATTAGTTTCCTGAAGAGAGCTTCCCGATTAGAGTGAACAGCGGCAGGTACATCGCGATGACGATCGAACCAATCGTCACACCGAGGAAGCCAATAAGTAATGGTTCAATTAACGTTAGTAAATTAGCAATTGCGGCATCGACTTCTTGTTCATAAAAGTCGGCAATCTTGCCTAACATTGCATCCAGGGCGCCAGTCTGTTCACCAATCCCAACCATCTGGGCGACCATGTGAGGAAACACATCTGTGGCTTTCAGGGGATCAACAAAGTTTTCGCCGCGCTCGACGCCGATGCGTACATTGGTAATCGCCTCTTCAATGATGACATTGCCTGCAGTTTTTGCCGTAATGTCGAGCGACTGCAAAATCGGTACGCCTGAAGACAGCAACGTTGATAGCGTACGCGCGAAGCGCGCCACGGCTATCTTGCGAAGAATCTGGCCAATAATCGGCATCTTCAACATCAACGAGTCGATCAGGCGTCTGCCGCCAGGTGTTTTGTAATAGAAGCGAATAGCAACGACTGTGGCGATGATCGACACCAGGATAATCAGACCACCCCAACCGGCGAGGAAACTGCTTATGCCGACGACAATGCGAGTAGGCAATGGTAGCTGTTCTCCTGGCCCAAGCAAACCAATGAAGATTTGTTGGAACTGCGGTATCACGACGACCATGATTACCGCGACAGCAGCGATAGCCATCAGAACGACGGCTGAGGGATAAATCATTGCGGAGATGACATCCCGCTTCAGCTTGACGATTTTTTCAATGAATGTCGATAGACGCTGCAGAATTAGGTCCAGGATACCGCCTGTCTCACCAGCTTCCACCATGTTCGAATACAACTGATCAAATACCTTCGGGTGGCGGGCCATCGCGGTCGCCAGAGTGGAACCTTCTTCTACATCCTGGCGGACCTGTAAGAGCACCTGTTGGAAGTGTTTGTTGTCCTGTTGCTGTGCAAGAATTTCGAGACATTGCACTAATGGCAAACCTGCGTCGATCATTACGGAAAACTGGCGCGTGAAAATCGACAGGTCTTTCGATTTCACTTTCTTGCGACCACCAATTTTCGGAATTCCGATCTCTCGTCCCTTCTCTTTAACAGAGGTAAGAGTTACTTGTTCGCGACGGAGAATCTGTCGCAGCGCGTCACGATTGTCAGCGACGCGCTCGCCAACGACGATTTCATTGAGTTTGTTGCGGCCTTTAAAGACGTAGGTAGGCATGACTGATTGCTCCGAGGTCAGGGTTAGCTATTTGCTGAAGGTCGGGTACCGATGGGGCGGGCTTGGGCATAGGGACTGGCGTGCTTAGCTCCGTTACCAGTGTTAAGCCCTGAGCCGCGCTCAATCAACTCTCTAAGTTCATCGGCGTTCGAAGATCTTTGTAAGGCAGTCTCCAATGTAATTTGACGTTTGTGGTAAAGAGTCGCCAATGACTGGTTAAAGGTCTGCATCCCATACTTATCCTGTCCGGTCTGCATCATCGAATAAATTTGGTGCACTTTGTCTTCGCGAATTAGGTTTCGGATAGCAGCATTCGGTACAAGAATTTCCATTGCCATCGCACGACCCGTTTTTTCGGCACGAGGCAGCAGGGCCTGGCACAGAATGCCTTCCAGTACCAGCGAAAGCTGGGCCCGGATCTGGGCCTGCTGGTCTGAAGGAAACACGTCGATGATGCGGTTGATCGTCGACGCAGCGGAGTTGGTATGCAGCGTTGCCAGGGTTAAGTGGCCGGTCTCTGCAATCCTCAGGGCGGACTCGATGGTTTCGAGATCGCGCATCTCGCCTACGAGTACTATGTCCGGATCTTGACGTAGGGCAGTTCTAAGAGCCTGCGCAAATCCATGGGTATCGGCATTTACTTCTCGCTGATTCACCAAACAACTCTTGTGGTTATGCAGGAACTCAATCGGATCCTCGATTGTGAGAATGTGCTCACGACGGTCGCGATTGATTTTATCAACCATAGCGGCCAGCGTCGTTGACTTACCAGAACCGGTTGGTCCAGTAACCAATATGAGGCCGCGCGGTTTATCGCAAAGCTGTTTGACTACTTCTGGCAAACCAAGCTCATCAAACGGCTTGATCTCGTAAGGGATGGCCCTGAAAACAGCACCGACAGCACCGCGTTGATTAAAGAGATTTGCTCGGAAACGAGAAAGGCCTTTGACGCCGAAGGAGAAGTCGAGTTCCAAACTCTCCTCAAACCGATGTTTCTGTGCGTCTGTCAAAACTGAGTAAGCCAATTGCTTGGTATCTGCGGCGGATAGGAGCCGATACCCTTCCAACGGTCGTAGATGGCCATCCACGCGAACTTGCGGCGCAGAACCGGTGGTGATGTGGAGGTCGGAACCGCCAAGCTCTGAGAGTTTTCGCAAAAGCTCGGACAGTGAAATCTGTGGAGTAGAGTCGTTAAGTGCCATGAAGCGGCTGCCCTCGGGTTTAATTGAGAAACGAGTTTATTGATTGACTGCGTTCGAAGCTTTCGCGAAGGAATTCAGGAACTTTTCACCCTCAAGCGGTAATCGGTCGCCGAACTCTACCGGCGAATTGAGGGTCAGGCTATAAATCTTTCCGTCAGCTTCAGCGAAATAGAAATTCCACGCCTTTTCGAGTGCCTGTCCATCAGCAGGCGTCCGGGCAATAACGACGAATACGCGTGCGCCGTTAACTTGACGCTCGAAATCATTTATCACCCAGCCACCGGCGTTGATCATCTTGTCGATTACAATTCGTCGCAGGTCTGAAAAGGCGACACCAGCCAGCATCCGGCTCTGTTCACGGTGCGTTAAATAACCTGGATTTGGGCGACTCCTTGCGACTACGGATAAACTTGCGTGGCTCGGAACAGGCGTGTTGGTTCGTGTCTTGAACTTAACTTCGCCGGGACTGATTGCTGACGAAGTCCAGCCGATAGGCAACTTTGGAATTACGCCGGTCAGCCGCTCGGTAGCAGCAGCCTCGGGGTGGCCGGTAACGAGTGGGACGGTTGCGTGTGCTGCATCACTGCGAAGGGCTGCCTGACGACGTGCGAGAGCGGCGGCTGCTGCAGCTCGGCGCGCTCGAAGACGCGCGCGATGTCGCCGCCACCAAGCACGGGAATGACGACGATATCGTCGCTGTTGTTGTGAAACCGAACTTTGCCGAAGCCCGTGCGTCGAACTCGCGATGGGGATCATCACCCCGGCTGAAACCATTATTAATAACGAGAGAGTGACAATACGTAACATAAGGTTTCCTTCTTTCGATTATGCGACTGTTTCGCGAACAACTTCTTCGAGGGTAGTCAGTCCAGAACGAATCTTGTGTAAGCCTGATTCGCGAAGAGTGATCATGCCATCCTCGATCGCCTTCTTTCTCAACTCGAGTGAAGATGCGCCGATCAGAATGAGTTCGCGAATTTCATCATTAATCTCCATGACCTCGTACAAACCAATTCGTCCTTTGTAACCAGTGTTGTTACAAGTGGAGCACCCTTTGCCCTTGTAGGTTTTAAGAGTCTTTGCGTCCTCAGCGGTGAATCCGACTTCAATTAATGCTTCGGCTGGAGTGGGATGTTCCTTGCGGCAATCTTTGCAGACGCGTCGAATTAGTCGTTGGGCCTGAATTAAGTTCACGCTGGTGGCAACCAGGAAAGGTTCGATACCCATGTTCATCAAACGGGAAATGGTCGATGGGGCATCGTTCGTGTGCAATGTCGATAGAACCAAGTGTCCCGTTAGCGCTGCTTTGATGGCAATTTCCGCGGTTTCAAAGTCGCGAATTTCGCCGACGAGGATGATGTTAGGATCTTGGCGCAAGAAAGAACGCAGGGCGGCTGCAAAGTTAAGTCCGATTTGCTCCTTCATCTGGACCTGATTAATTCCCATGAGGTTGAATTCAACAGGGTCTTCTGCGGTCATGATGTTCGTCTGAACTGTATTAAGAGACTGCAGCGCGGAATAGAGGGTATTAGTTTTACCGCTTCCGGTTGGTCCGGTTACGAGAACCATTCCATATGGCTTGGCAATGTTGCGTTGGAACTTGACTAACGACTCGGGCTCGAAACCGAGCTTTGTCATATCTAACATTAAGTTCTCTTTGTCCAGCAGACGAAGTACAACTTTTTCGCCAAACAGTGTGGGCAAAGTCGAAACGCGGAAGTCGAGTTCTCGCGATCTCGCGTCAACTTTTACTTTGATCTTGATTCGGCCATCTTGAGGGAGCCGCTTTTCGGAGATGTCCAGTTTGGACATGATCTTAACGCGCGAAATCAGAGCGTCGCGCATTTTTAATGGGGGACGCATTACGTCGTACAGAACGCCGTCAATACGAAATCGGATCCGCAGTTCCTTTTCATACGGCTCAATGTGAATATCGGATGCTCCGCGGCGTAGCGCATCGACGAGCAGGACGTTGACGAGCCGAACAACAGGCGCGTCTTCACTGATCCGGGAGAGAGTAGTGAGGTCGATCTCTTCGTTGTCCTCTACAACCTCCACATCTTCTGCACGGTCCGTATCAAAATCGATTGTATCTAGCGAGACGAGATCTGCGTGCGTGATACCACCATTGCTCGCCTTAGCTCCAGCCGGCTCAAACACAACATCGTCGACGCCGACCGCAGCGAGTTCGATTTCGCGCGAAGTACCGTAATACTTTGCAATCGCCTGTTGGATACTTGCTTCTGCGACTACGACCGGCTCGACGTTCAACCCCGTCATGAACTTTATGTCGTCCATCGCGAAGACGTTAGTGGGGTCAACCATCGCCAAAGTTAAGCTGGCGCCAACTCTTGACAGTGGCAGGACCGAATATTTTTGAGCTACTTCTTGCGGGATCAGTTGCAAGACGTGTGGGTCAATCTGAAAAAGGTCTAGATTTACCGAGGGGATGCCATACTGCCTCGACAGAACAGCCGTGATCATGTCATCGGAAACGAGCCCCAATTTGACAAGGTTGTAGCCGAGACGACCCCCATGCTCCCGCTGATAATCGAGAGCTTCGCGCAGATGTTGCGGGCTGATGAGATTCTCCCGGACGAGAATTTCGCCTAATTTGGCCGACATTTGTACCCCGATTTTGGAAGTCTTTGTTTGGTTATTTACGAAAGGCCAGCGTTTCAGCGGAAGTCAGCTTGTAAGCTGGTGGGATCTGGACAGCGGAACGGTGACTAACACCGTTGGGCATGCATAGTACAAGTTGATCGCAAAAAGTGTCAAGCGTTCATTCCAGGAACTGAATGAGTATTTCACCAGAATTCGTTCAAAAACAAAAAGGCCGCACGTATCTGAACGTGCGGCCTATATTTCACCAAAATTAATCTTGGCTAAGGTCGCCGCCGCCTGGTAGGTGTCGACGCCGGTTTAACATTCTCTTGAGCTTTGAGAGTCTCAAGTATTGCCTGCGCGTCCGACTTTAAAGCATCCGAGTCAGGCGCCTTAGCAACGTACTGCGCCAGGAAATCAGCGGCTTGCTGATACTTGGCTTTGTCGTTATTGAGAGCACCGATGTTGAACAAAGCTTGTCCCGATCGAAGAAGAGCTACGAGGTCGTCTGGGTTAGTAGCCAGGATTTTCTGATACTGGGCCAAGGCTTGATCGAAATCGTTGGCATCAAACAACATCTGTGCGAGCGCGTGGTGAGCTTGGGCCTTCTTCGCCGCATCAGTTTCCGCTGCGATGTATTCCTCATATGCTGTAATGCCAGCGGGCGCCTGCGTGCTATCAACCTTACTAACGAAGAACGACGCTGCTTCGGCTCTCACTAACAAAGCAAAATACAGATTTGTCTTTGCACTCTGAGCGTTGTCGGGGGTTGAACTGGCAACGACTCCTTTCAGCATCTCCACCGCTTTTGAGCTTATTTCGTAAGCGTCACGCCAATCCTTCTTGGCTGCATCTAATCCCGCTTTCTTGGTTGCGTCATCGGGTGCCTTGAGCGCAGCGTTGAAACGATTGACGGCACGAGACCTCAATGCCGCTGACTTGTTGGTCATGAGTGAAGGCGCACCTGGATGATCCGGATCCGATGACAAACCTTCGTCGAATTGTGCAATCGCCTGATCGTAATCCTTAGCTTTGAGAAACTCATTGCCGGCCTTAAAGGTCCGCTGAACAGTCGCATTGGATGCTTCGGCTTTCTTGTTCTTCTCCATTATCTCTGCATTTTTTTTCTCCAGTTCGGCGCGCTTGGCTTTGTCGTCTGAGTTTTCCTTGGATTCAGTCGTGCCAGACGAAGCTAGTGATTTGCCTTGGGTCCGGATCGACTTGATCTCATCCTCCGTAAACGCCCGGCCATCGCCCGGCGGCATTTCGACTTTATAGTCAATGTCGCGTCCAACTTTTACACCGCCGATCCAAGTCGGTTGCGCCCCGGTATGACTGACAGCGATCAGATAGGTACCAACGAGCGGTAAACCAGCGAATGCGAACTCGCCAGTTTTATTCGTTTTTATTTCATACTTGCCGGCGATGTCGGTTCGATACACAACAACTGCGGCACCAACCGCCGGAGTTGAAGTACCGTCTGCCTGTAATACAACCACGCTACCGCGCAACTGCCCGGTCTGTGCGGAAACAAACGCAGATGACGCAAAAATCAGGATGGCGCAAGTAAAAGTAAATGAGAGATATCTGCGGAACATTAGAAAGTCCTCCAATAATCGCCGGGAAGTAAGGGAGAGTCGTTTGATGCTGTGGCTCAGCCCCTGGTTGTAGTTTTCAGTTCGATAAGCGCCTAAAGTTAATAAGCAAACCTCTTGCTGTCAAGAACATAAGAAATCGGATCTTCGGTACCTGCCAATCGAAACGCCCGAAGCCTTAATGCACAAGAATCACATTCACCACAGGCGAGCTCCGAGGACTGATAGCAGGACCAGGTAAGTTGCAGCGGTGCCCCGAGGCGCAGCCCAAGCTGAATGATCTCGGGTTTACTCATGTCGATGACCGGGGTTCTGAAACTGATAGAAGTCTCCGGCTTAGTCCCTAAGTTTGCGGCACGCTGAAATGCTTCATAAAACTCGGGACGACAATCCGG
Source organism: Pyrinomonadaceae bacterium (assembly GCA_035273325.1). GTDB lineage: Bacteria > Acidobacteriota > Blastocatellia > Pyrinomonadales > Pyrinomonadaceae > PSRF01. The sequence goes on from DATEPF010000102.1 coordinate 7,380, forward strand.
ATATCCTGAAGAATCGTCTGCCACTGCTCCTACATAAATCTGGCTTGCTCCGATAACTTCTGCCCAACTGGTCGCGATCGCTAAGAAATGAGCATTGCGGAACGGGACATAACTACTGGGTATCGCTTGGGAATGCAGATCGGCGTGAGAAACCGCCATGCTGTCGTCAGTCAATGACGAACCTCCGATAACGGATAAAGATTCGATCGACACGGCCAATCGTTTGTCCACGTTGTAGTAATCAGCAATTTTCTCAAACGCTTGACGTTCACGATGCTCGGTACGTTGACCGTAGGAAATGTGAAGGAACGCAACAGTTCGCGACTCCTGTTTTGCGATAGCAGCCGACACGCATGAATCCATCCCGCCGGATACAAGGCAGACTGCAAGTGGCAAATCGTCACTAACGATGGAAGGTTGAAATGCAGATTCGTCGTGCCCGCCCATTAGACACCTCGCACCTCTGGTCCCCATATGTACTTGTGAAGCTGTAACTGCATGCGAACATCCAAGCCACTGGAAGCGACCCATTCCGAGAGCAATTGCAGGTCCACCTGATTCCAAGCGGGCGAAATTAGAATCGCGCACCGTTTCTCCAGTTGATACTCTGCAATGATATGCCGCGCGTACAGCCAATCTTCTTCACTTGCGATTACGAATTTCACTTCGTCGTGTTCCGGGTTAAGTCGCTCGAGATTCGGCCAGTGGTTCCGATGGGCCTCGCCCGAAGCTGGACACTTCACGTCCAGGATCACTTTCGCGCGCGCGTCCACACGCTCAGTTGAAAAGTAACCACCTGTTTCCACCAGCACCTCGTAGCCTTCGTCGCACAGCCTTTCTATCAGCGTAAATGCTTCGTCCTGGGCCAACGGTTCCCCTCCCGTTATCTCAACGAGGTTGCAACCGAATGCGCGCACCCTTTCCATGATTGCGTCCAGCGTTTCATGTTCGCCGCCGCTAAACGTGTATGCGCTATCGCACCAGACACACCTCATCGGGCACCCTGTCAGTCGGATGAAAGCGCAAGGCCTTCCAGCGTGAGTTGACTCGCCCTGAATTGAACGGAAGATTTCTGTAACGCGTAACATTGTCTGATGCTTTTAGAACTTTAAGTTAATCGGTAATTTTTTGAATCTAGCCCACCCTACCAAGCGTGTCAAAGAGCGGTCCGTTCGGCAACTACTGTGCATAATCACCATCCAAGAGGTTGCCAGGCTGCGAACGAATCCCTATCTTCGCGCGTGTTAGCATGCATTTAGATTGCCGACGGCGAATCTCAGGTTGTGAACCACAAATTGGAACAGTTAGAGAGGTTGTGTGCAGATGGCGCCAAGCGTCTGTCGGCTCGCGCTGCCGACGATTATGGCGTTCCGACAGACTCTTTGGCTGTGCGGGTGAGAACCACAGTCCAAAAACATCTTCTGCGAGATCGCGAGGACGCCTTGCCAGGCGCGATCACAGATCTCATAGACACGCTGCAGGCTGACGACCTGTGTTTGATTGTCGCCTGCGAACAAGGTAATCAAAAAGCCTGGGATGATCTGGTTGAACGGTTCTCCCCGACCGTACGATCAGCGGCCCGATCGGCCTCAGCAAACGAAGAGGCCGCGGAGGATCTTGCACAATCAATATGGGCGGAACTCCACGGACTTCGTCGCGGTGCTGATGGCCGGCCCACGGGAAAACTCGCATACTATTCCGGGCGCGGGTCACTAGCTGGTTGGTTGCGTGCCGTGATCGCTCAGTTGGCGATTGACCAGCACCGAAAACAGTCGCGGCTCGTGCAGACGGAAGAGGACTCCGATTTCGATCGTATTGTGCAGAACGGTCATCAACACACTCTGTCGAATCGGGCAGTGGTAATAAATCCGGAAGACGAAACCTCGCAGAAATTCGCAGCCGCCGGAATGCAACAGGCGTTGTCACAGGCGATGCTGGCTCTGACCGCTGAGGACCGTCTTTTGGTGAAGCTCTATTACTTTGATGGCCTGCGGTTGAAAGAGGCCGGCGCCGTATTGGGTGTACATGAAGCGACCGCGAGTCGACGGCTGACACGTATACACACAGAACTTCGGCGACAGGTGGAAACTATTTTGATAAACGAAAAAGGATGGACAAAATCTGAAACTGACGCAGCGTTCTCGGAGTTGGCGCTTAACCTCCAGACGGATATTGAGCCACTTTTAAGTACCAACAAGACATTAGCGAACAAAGAGAATGAAATCGCAGGATGAGTAACCAGAAGTTTCAAACAGAATTGTGCGGAGACACCGCAAGCGCAGCATCCCGTGAGCGTTCTTAGATTGCAGGGTACGGAGGCATGAAACCAGCGAACCTAAATGAGATGGACGTGATGTTACGATCGCTCGCGCGGCGAGACAGCGGAGTAGTGTCCGCACATGTCGACGCGGAATCACACCTGGATGCGGATGAATTAAATGCTTTCGCCGAGGGGGTCGTCACAGAGCCCGCCCGTGCCCGTTATTCTGCCCACCTTGCGGATTGCACAAATTGCCGGCGCATTGTCGTTGGCTTGACACAGTCGGTAGGTTTCACCGCGCATCGCGTTGCCACGGAGGATGAACAGGCAGCTTCCTTTTGGCAGCAACTAGCCGGATTCTTCTCAAACCCGGTTCTGCGATTTGCGATACCCGCGGTCCTGTTGGTCTCAATAATAGGAATTGGTGTGATAGCGCTGCGGCAGGAAGGTCCTGGTGAGTTCATCGCTCAACATGATCCGTCACGGCAGCCCCCGAATGTAGATCAGGCTAACCAGACAGTTCCCGGGCCGTCATCAACACCAACTGAACCAACTGTTGCATTCGCGACTCCGACAGCACCGATCGCCAGGGATTCTCATCCTGAAGCCGGGCGCGGTGAGGGTGCAGGCTCGGTAGCGGGCGTACCACCGTCGGAAGGACCGGCTACCCTGCAAAAAGAAGCCGATGCTCAACCATCGCAGTCGCTTCCTACATTCGCACCAGACGTGACGGCCCCTGCTCCGCCGCCTCCGCGCGAGAAATCAGCAGAACGCGATCAAGAGCAATTTGCGGCTAGACAAGAACCGCGAAAACGCGAGGACGAAGCACTGCGGGTCAACGAATCTCAGCCACAAGACAGTGATTCTCTTGCTGACCGCAACAAAGCAGCAACTGCCACAAGGCGCGCAGCTAATCAGCCCCAACCAGGTAAGGTGCAGGGGTTAATGCGCGACGGCCGCGCATACGAGAACAAGGACAAGAACAAGAGCGACACGAGCGACGATGCTGAAACTCGAACGGTGTCAGGCAAGCGGTTTGTTCGTCAGAACAATGCGTGGATTGATTCTGCATACCGACAATCAAGCACCACAACGAACGTAAAGCGCGGTTCCGAGCAATACCGAGCGCTGATCGCGGACGAGCCAGGCCTTAGAACGTTTTCTGAACAACTCGGTGGGGAAGTGGTCGTTGTTTGGAAAGGCCGCGCTTACAAATTCCACTAACCTCATCCTTCACTGCATCCTTTCGCATTCCTCGGAGTTAAGTGTTAAATTGCCGGCCACTTCACTACAAAGGAAAGCGAGCCCATGCTGATCACACGGATTGCGGCGGTCGCGGCCTACGTACTTGTTTTCACCGCCTTGACTGCTTCACCTGTAACCGCCCAGTCACGACGTCAACGACCTGTGAACCAGACACCACGGACGATGCGGTTGAATCCGCTGATTGTCCGAATCGTCCGCACTGTAGACGCTCGAAACGTTGAAACGTCAATTCGGAAGTTGGTTTCATTCGGAACTCGCAACACGTTATCAAACCAAACTGATCCGAACCGCGGAATTGGCGCAGCCAGAGATTGGCTGTTTGCCGAATTTCAAAAGATAGCGGCTTCGTCTGGCGGAAGGATGACCGTTGAAAAACAGTCATTTGAACAACCAAAGGGGGATCGCATCCCTTCGCCGACAGTCGTCACAAACGTGGTGGCGACACTCAGAGGAACCCACCCGGAGTCAGCCGGGCGAATGTACGTAGTCAGCGGTCACTACGATTCGATGTGTGGTAGTCCTGTCGATGGACAATGTAATGCACCCGGCGCAAACGACGACGCATCGGGAACGGCAGTCGTATTGGAGATGGCCCGGGCCATGGCGTCGCACAAGTTTGATGCAACCATAGTTTTTATGGCGGTTGCCGGTGAGGAGCAAGGGCTTTATGGTGCTACTTATTTTGCCGAACAAGCGAAACAGAAAAACCTGGACATTGAAGGAATGTTTACCAACGACATTGTTGGTAACTCCCTGGGGGGAAACGGAGTAAGGAATCGAAATACGGTCCGCGTGTTTTCTGAAGGAGTGCCGACGGTCGAAACTCCTGAAGAAGCAAATGTCCGCAGAGGCGTCGGCGGTGAAAACGATTCCACGTCTCGTCAGTTAGCTCGCTTCATCAAAGAAACAGCCGAACGTTATGTTCGCAACATGCGGGTGATGATGGTCTACCGCCGTGATCGTTATCTGCGTGGAGGCGATCACAGGCCGTTCCTTGAACGAGGATATCCCGCTGTTCGTTTTACGGAGACGAATGAAGACTACCGTCACCAGCACCAGAATGTTCGGACTGAGAATGGCATTCAGTACGGCGATTTACCTGAGTTCGTCGACTTCAACTATGCCGCGAACGTCGCGCGAGTGAATGCCGCGGCACTCGCTCAATTGGCGCTGGCCCCTGCCCGGCCGAAAGGTGTTGGCTTAGTAACGGCGCGTTTGACTAACGATACCGATCTCAAATGGGAAGCGAATCAGGAAACTGATCTCGCCGGGTACGAGATTGTTTGGCGCGACACTACTGCTCCGGTTTGGACAAACGTTTTATTCGTGGGGAAAGTCACTTCCTATACGATGAAAAGCCTCTCAAAGGACAATTTCTTCTTTGGCGTTCGCGCCATTGATCATTACGGCAACCGCAGTCCGGTAAGTTTCCCAAAACCAGTCCGTTAGCTGGCTTTTGCCACAAAAGTCGAATTCAACACGTTTCGTGTAATTCGTGGATCCGTTTTTTTTAGTCTGCAAAAGTACGATCCACGAAATACACGAAACACACGAAATAACACGAACGTCCCAATGTTCGACTTTTGGGGCAAAGCCGCGTTAGCGACCGGTAGCACGTTAGCGACCGTTAGATCGCTTCGAAAGATTTAATCAACCCTCGCCCTCTCTCGTGCGTCTAAGGGCTGTCGATAATTCTCTCCCGTAGCCGGAAATCGTTGAATTAAAGGTGAATTGATGAGTTTTCTGAAATTTAAGGCCGCAGTCTGCGGTTCGCTTCGACTGATTATTTCTTCGTTGACGATTGGGGTCACGTTTGCAGGCGGGCTTCCGGTGGTACATGTTGACTCTACCAATAGAGCGAAGGCCGAAGTTAAAGACGAACAACGGATCTTGCACGTTCTGAATCGATTGGGTTTCGGCGCGCGTCCCGGTGACGTGGCACGAGTGAAGGCGATTGGGCTCGACAACTACATCAAACAACAACTTAGTCCGGAGAAAATTAATGATGACGTGGTTCATTCCAAGGTGAAACACCTGGCCACTTTGGAAATGACTACCGCGCAACTGTACGAGCATTTTCCGCAGCCCGGTCAATTGCTGAGGCAACTTCAAAGACGTGGAGAACTTCCCGAACAACTTGCTGAAGCGCGCGAGAACCGAGTGAAGCCAAACGCAGAAACTCCAGGTTCATCCAGCATGGAAGCGAATCAACCGAACCGCGAATACCGGCAAGCTTTGCGTGAATACTATCGTGAGAAAGGTTTGGGACAACCGCAGCGGATTATTGCCGAGTTACAGTCGTCACGAATTCTTCGCGCTGTCTACAGCGAACGCCAGCTGCAGGAGGTGATGGTTGATTTTTGGAGCAACCACTTCAATGTCTTTTTCGGTAAAGGCGCGGACCGGTGGCTTTTGACTTCGTACGACCGCGACACAATTAGACCCCACACCATGGGCAAGTTCTCTGAGTTGCTCGTGGCGACGGCACAAAGTCCTGCGATGCTTTTCTACCTCGACAACTTCCAAAGTGTTAGTCCGAATATGGACCAGGGGCGACGACGACGTCGCGGCATTCACGGAACGACTCCGAATTCGACCGCGCGTCCGGTGCAGACGCAACGAATGCGGCGTGGAATAAACGAGAATTATGCACGCGAGTTGATGGAACTTCACACTCTGGGCGTTGATGGTGGCTATACGCAGAAAGACGTGCAGGAGGTAGCGCGGTGTTTTACTGGCTGGACAATCTTCGCACCTCGCGGCGGTGGCGCGGCGGCATCGGCCATTCTCGGTGAAGCGGCGCGAACAGATGCAGGCAAGTTCTTTTTCAATGCACGCGCGCACGATGATGGCGAGAAAGTCGTGCTGGGCCAAAAGATACCGGCTGGTGGCGGATTCAAAGATGGGCTGATGGTGCTCGACATACTCGCGCGTCACCCGTCGACTGCAAAATCAATTGCGAACAAACTTGTCCGGCACTTCGTCTCAGATGATCCCCCGGCGTCGTTGGTTCAACGTGTAGCGACTACCTTCACTAAAACGAACGGTGACATAAGAGAAACTTTGCGAACCATATTTTTCTCGCCAGAGTTCTATTCCCAGGATGCGTACCGCGCCAAAGTTAAGCGTCCGTTCGAACTGACCATCAGCGCTATCCGCGCCTTAGGTGCAGAAACGAACGGAGGACCGCAACTTCATCAGTGGATCGCTCGGATGGGCGAACCTCTTTATGGTTATCAAACACCTAACGGCTATTCAGACGACGCCGAGAGTTGGGTAAATACAGGCGGACTGCTGGAGCGAATGAACTTTGGACTCATGCTGGCCAGCAATCGTATTCCTGGAACACGCATTGATCTCAAACGATTTGCAGTCACGGACGGTGGTTCAGACAAGGCCATAGATGTGATTGCCCAGTCGATCATCGGTGATGATCTTTCACCGGTTATGAAGAGCGCGCTGTTAAAACAGTACAACACGAATGAGCCGCTGGTGATTCAGTCGCGACAGTCAAATGAATCAATGACGAAGGGACCCGCCATGCGGCAACCTGGTGGACGTCGTGGCCAGCAAGCGGCTGCCGGCCAGGCGAATATTTCTGATCCAGTTACAAAGATGGTGGGATTGGTTTTAGGCTCTCCGGAGTTTCAGAGACAGTAGAGAGGCGGAATCATGGATCGCAGGTTTTTTATTAAGTCAGGAAGCGTAGCACTTGCGAGTTTTGGCGCGGCGAGCGTAACACCGTCTTTTCTACAGCGAGCGGTGTTGGGGCAGGGCGCTCGCGGATCGCGACGGAAGACGCTAATCGCAATTTTTCAACGCGGTGCTGTCGATGGTCTAAACATGGTGGTTCCACACGGCGATAGTGCTTATTACGATTTGCGTCCGGCCATTGCAATTCAAAAACCGGCGAATGAGCAGGGTGCGATAGACCTCGACGGCTTTTTTGGCCTTCATCCCTCGATGACTTCACTGCAGCCGCTCTGGGATTCAAGGCGTCTGGCCATCGTTAACGCGGTTGGGTCTCCTGATAACACTCGTTCGCACTTCGATGCTCAGGATTACATGGAATCCGCTACGCCTGGCCGCAAGGGCACGCCCGATGGTTGGCTAAACCGCTATCTGCAAACAAGGAGCGACATCAACCGGAGTCCGTTCCGCGCTGTATCGTTGACCAAAGCACTACCGCGGGCGATGCAAGGGAAAGCCGCGACCGTCGCAATGTCTAACCTATCGGATTTTTCGATTCGCGCCGGCAACAACTCGGCCGGTGTGCAGGGTGGCTTTGAAGCAATTTATGCTCAGACGCTCAATGATTCATTAACCGGTACGGGAAGGGAAACGTTTGAGGCAGTTAACTACTTGAAAAAGGTAAACCCGGCGCAGTATCAACCGGAAAACGGCGCGCAGTACCCGCGTACTCCGTTTGGCTATTCACTGCTGCAGATTGCTCAGTTGATCAAAGCCGGTGTTGGTCTTGAAGTAGCGTTTACTGATACGCAGGGGCTTAACTGGGACACACACGTCAACCAGGGAAACGCTCGCGGTCAACTGAGCAATTTGTTACAGCAGTTTAGCAACGGACTTGCAGCGCTCTTTATTGATCTGGGCCAGCGTATGGACGACGTGGTGATACTGACGATGTCGGAGTTTGGACGCACAGTTCGCGAGAACGGAAATCGGGGAACAGATCATGGACATGCCAACGCGATGTTCGTAATCGGAAACAGCGTTCGCGGTGGTAAGGTCTACGGGCAATGGCCCGGATTAAAGAACGAGCAACTGCATGACGGGCGTGACCTGGCTTTAACCACGGACTTTCGTGACGTTTTCGCCGAAGTCAGCCGGCGTCATTTGGGAGCTACGAACTTAAACCGAATTTTTCCCGGATACTCGACGACTGAGACGAGCTTTAAAGGCTTCCTGGCGTAAGTTACCAGCGCAATCTACCAAAGCGGTTAATGAAGTAAAGCATTACGACCGCGATCAATGAAACGATCACAGCTAGCGTGAAAGCTTCATTATCCCGTCCTGCCTGAATAGCGTCGTAAATTGCGACCGAAGCAGTTTGCGTTCGACCGGGAATATTTCCGGCAATCATGATCGTGACACCAAAGTCTCCCAGTGCGCGCGCGAAAGCGAGCGCGGTTGCCGCCAACACACCTCGCGACGCTAGCGGCAGTGTTATCCGAAAGAAAACCAATCGATCGTTGAGTCCCAACGTTTTGGCAGCAGCTTCCAACTGGCTATCAACGCCTTCAAACGCAGCGCGCAAACTCTTCGTCACGAGTGGCAGTGCGTGAATCGTGGCAGCGATGATGGCCGCGCCGACAGTAAACGTCAGTCGAATACCGAATCGTTCGTAAAGAAATTTGCCGGGGCCTGACCGCGTGCCCAACACCGTCAACAGGTAATATCCCAGAACGGTCGGCGGCAAAACTAAGGGCAGAGTAATTAGTGAATCGACGAGGTTACGACCGGGGAAGCGTTTGCGCGCCAGGAGCCACGCCAGTGCCGACCCGGCTATCAACGCGATGATCGTTGCAGCAGTTGCAACCGCGAAGGAGAGCTTTATTGGAAACCAATCGATGCTTCGAAGATCCATTTAGTTATCTGCGACCGGGGACAATCGCAATCATCCGCAATGGACCACCACTACCGCCTTTGATCTTCATCGGCAGCGCTACGACCGAAAATCCTTTCAAGGGCAGCTGGTCTAAGTTGGCGACATTTTCGAAGGCGGGGATGTTCTTTTCAAAAAGAATGCGGTGACTTTCAAACAGCGTCGACTGGCCGTAGTCGATGCTTGGAGTGTCCAGTCCAATAGCTTTAACGTTCCGATTCGTAGTTAGCCATTTAGCTGCCTCCGGGTGTAAACCCGGGAAGTGAAGAGCAGCCACCGCCTTCTCCCCGCGCTGGTCCGTTCCCAGATACTTCTTGCGATCCGGATAAAACTTTCCAAAACCGGTCCGAAGTAGAACGATAGAACCGTTCGCGATTCTGCCATTTCGCCGTTCCCAGTTTTTAAAGTCATCCACAGTCACCTGGTAATCGCGGTTCCTCTCAACGTGTCCGCTCACATCGACCACGATGGCTGGGCCAATCAGTTGACTAAGTGGGATTACATCGACCGAATTGCGGCCCCTTGCGAAATGAACCGGGGCGTCTATGTGCGTTCCGCCATGTTCGGCCGATGAGTATCGATAAGCGGAATAGTAGAAACCCTTGTCAGTCGTACCCTCGAAATCTTTTTCCAGTTTGAAAGATTCGGCTGTGGGCCAGTACACAGTGGACGCGTCGAACGGATGGGACAGATCCACAACTGTGCCTGGCGGCAAACCCGCAACGCGCTGACCAATAACCGTGGCTGCGAGCAAAGGCAGGATCAAGACGGCAAGGAACTTCATTGGTGGAATCCTCCCGAACTAAGAAACAGGTTAGATGGCTGGACGGCATGTTAACGCACCAAAAGCGTTTTGCGCACCGCACGTAGTCATGCAGTATCTAGTTAACGATACAGGTCTGGTTAACAAGTCGGCTTGCACGATACAATCGAGACTCCGTTCTCGCATTTTGTGTACGCCGTGATCGCCGTCGTCAATCGCTGCCTAAAGGTTCATCCAAATGATCGACTTCAGTATTCCCCCAGAGCTGGAACGCGCCCGTCAGGCCATCGACGAGTTCATGCGGGAGCATGTTTATCCCAACGAAGCCCGAATGGTGGAACATGAAGGACTGCCGGAAGAGATCGAACGCGAGCTGCAGGAGAAAGTTAAAGAGAGAGGACTGTGGGCGCCGAATCTGCCGCGTGAGTGGGGCGGCATGGGCATTGGTTTTATCGGACAAGCGTTGGTTAACGAAATCATAGGTCGTTCTGTGATTGCCCCGCGTATCTTCGGCTCGGCAGCACCTGACGCAGGAAACGCTGAGCTCTTGATCATTGCTGCGACGGACGACCAGAAGCAACGGTTCCTGCGGCCGTTGGCGTCCGGCGAGGTCCGTTCATGTTTTGCAATGACCGAACCGGAAGTTTCCGGTTCTGATCCAACCGGCTTACGCACAACTGCGACAGTGGACGGAAGCGATTGGGTCATCAACGGTCATAAGTGGTTCATCAGTGGAGCTATTGGGTCCGCTTTCTCGATTGTGATGGCTGTTACTGATCCGGAAGCAGAACCACATAAACGCGCCAGTATGATTCTGGTTCCGACCGATACCCCAGGCTTTCGGATCGTCAGATCGGTCCCGGTGATGGGTTCTGGCGGTGTTGGTGGTCACTGCGAAGTCCGTTTCGAAGACTGTCGCGTCCCCGTCGATAACCTGCTCGGCAAATGTGGTAAGGGTTTCAAACTCGCACAAGCACGGCTCGGTCCCGGGCGTATTCAACATTGCATGCGCTGGCTGGGCGCGGCGCAAAGAAGTTTTGAAATGATGTGCAGCTACTCACTTCAACGAAAAACTTTTGGTGAACCCCTGGCAAAGAAACAAACCGTGCAAAACTGGATCGCCGATTCAGCCGCTGAAATAAAAGCTGCTCGCTTGATGACATTGGAAGCCGCATGGAAGATGGACCACGAGGAGGATGCCCGTGTGGAGATATCACTGATCAAGTTTTTTGCCGCGCGCGTGCTGCACGATGTGATCGACCGTGCTATCCAGGTGCACGGAGCATTGGGCTATTCGAAAGACACGCCGTTGGAGATGTTTTACCGCGATGCACGAGCGGCGCGGATCTACGATGGACCTGATGAAGTGCATCGGCAGGCAGTAGCTCTTCGAATACTGAAAGACTTCTCTTCGCAAGCACACGATGCGGTCAAATACTGACAGCGCGCCGGTCAGAACTGGCGAGGAATTGGACGTCGAGGCACTGCGAACGTATTTGAATACTGCCTTAGGTTCTGATAGAACGACGCTTGAGATAGGCCAGTTCCCGGGCGGTCATTCAAACCTCACGTACCTGATCCGCTACGGCCCGGATGAGTTTGTTTTACGCCGGCCACCCGTTGGTCCGGTGGCGCCGACGGCGCACGACATGCCGCGCGAATACAAACTATTAGCAACGGTCCATCCCCTGTTCCCACTGGCTCCGAAGCCTATTTTGCTTTGCGAGGATAACAGCGTTATTGGCGTACCGTTCTATTTGATGGAACGGCGCCGTGGAATCATTCTGCGATCGAAGGTCCCGCCGGAAATTGGTGACAATCCCAGCACGTTGCGCGCGTTGAGTCGAGCCGTCGTGGAGACGCTTATAAAACTTCATGCGGTCAACATTTATACGTCGGGCATTGTTCATTTGGGCAAGCCAATTGGTTTTGTGGGGCGACAAGTGTCGGGTTGGGCGAACCGCTGGGAACGCTCAAAGACGGGCGAGTTGCCCGATATGGAAGAAGTCATTCAATGGCTTAGTACACGGATTCCAGCGGATGATGGCAGAGGCGCGACAATTGTTCACAACGATTTCAAGTTGGACAACGTCATGCTGCATGAGCAGGACCCCACGAGTGTTGCTGCCGTTCTTGATTGGGAGATGTCCACGGTGGGGGATCCACTGATCGACGTCGGATTGTTTCTCGCTTACTGGACCATGACAGGAACTGAAACCAACAGATCACTGCGCGCAATTACAAACGCGCCGGGGTGGCTGACGCGTGAAGAAATTATTGACCAATACGAAAAGGCAACCGGTCGCAATTTGTCGCGAATTGTGTTTTATGAAACCTTTGCCCGGTTTAAAGTCGCCGTCGTGATTCAACAGATTTACTTTCGTTATGTCCGAGGTCAGACGCAGGACGCCCGGTTTCGCAATCTTGATGTAATGGTCAAACAGCTCGCCCAGGACGCGCTGGAACTGGCGCAACGTTCCGCGATTTGATTACCGAGCGCCATGTCATTCACGGCTACAGTTTTACGTTTTGATTCATTGCCTTCCACCAATCTCGAGGCCGCGAACCGGGCGATTGCAGGCGCGCCCGAAGGTCTCTGCGTGGTTGCCGCAGAACAAACCGGCGGTCGCGGCCGGCTGGGACGGCAATGGCTGTCACCAAAGAGTGCAGGACTCTATTTCAGCATCGTGCTGCGCCCGCGGCTTGCGCAAAGTTCGTGGCCGCTCTTGACCTTGATGAGCGCAGTCGCCGTTCACGACGCGTTGTTGCAAAGCTGTAATTTGCAAACAGATATCAAGTGGCCCAACGACATTGTTGTTGCAGACAAAAAACTGTGCGGTATTTTGGCTGAAACGGTTAGCACTGAAACCGGTGATGCTGTGGTGATAGGTATTGGGATCAACTTAACGGGACATTCGTTCACGCCTGAACTGCAGGCCGTCGCCACCTCCGTCGAAGGTGAACTTGGAAACCAAGTTGACTACGAGGTGGTACTGGAAAGTTTAGTCAGAAACTTGTCCGTAAAGTATGCAAGTTTGCAGACAAACGGCGCAATCGACGTGACTGCGCAGTGGTGCGCGCGTTCCTCTTACTGCAATGGGAAACGAATAAGAGTTGCGGAGGACAATGAAGTTTTTGAAGCAACGACACGCGGCCTGGAGAGTGACGGCGGTTTGATTGTTGAACTTGATAACGGCGCACGAAAGGTGATTCGCGCGGCAGACATTTCGAGTGTGCGCGCGGCGGAGCGTGTTTCAAGATGACAGGGAAGCGCATTGTCCTGTCAACGTTCGGCTCATTCGGCGATATTCATCCTTACGTGGCTATAGCTCTCGAGTTGAAAGCGCGGGGACATCATCCCGTGATAGCTACGGCAGAAGTCTACCGTGAAAAAATGGATGTCGCTGGTGTGGACTTCCTGCCGATTCGGCCTGACATGCCTTCATATGATGAGCCGGATAAGCTAATTAAGTTATCGACAGACCTGATCGATCCGAAGACAGGCACTGAAAAAGTTATCGAGTTGTTTACCGGCAATTTAAGAGAAGTTTATAACGACCTAAACGAGGCAGTGAACGGCGCCGATTTGCTGGTAACGCATCTCTTGCCGCTTGTTGGTCCAATTGTGGCGCAAAAGCGCGGCTTACCCTGGGTGTCAACTGTGCTGGCCCCGATCTCCTTTTTTTCCGCCTATGAGCCCCCCGTCCCCCCGCAAATTCCATCGCTATATCATTTGGTTAAGCTGAGCCCGGTGCTGGGTAAATTGTTTCGGAGAATAGCTGCGTATCGGCTGGACCACACGATGAAAGCCGTTTACGAGTTGCGAACTGAGTTGGGGCTACCTCGTGGCGAGCAACCATTGCTCGACGGCCAACATTCACCTCAACGAGCACTTGCATTGTTCTCTCCAACGATCGGTGGCCCGCAGCGCGATTGGCCACCGAACACCCAAGTGACGGGTTTCGCCTTCTATGACAAGCGTGACGATTTTGGTGAAACAGAAATCGAACCGGAGCTGTTACGGTTTCTCGATAATGGACCATCGCCTATTATTTTCACGTTGGGTTCATCCGCGTTTTGGGTCGCGGAGAACTTTTATCGTGACTCCCTAAATGCCGCGCAGGCAGTAGGACATCGCGCCTTGCTATTGATCGGTCATCAACGAAACATGCCGGTTGAACCTTTGCCGGAAGCGATAGCCGCGTTTGAGTATGCGCCGTTTGAACAGATCTTTTCCCGAGCCGCGGCCATAGTGCACAGTGGCGGAATCGGCACTACCGGGCAAGCTTTGAAGTCCGGCCGACCGCAGTTGGTGGTGCCTCATGCACACGATCAGTTCGACAATGCGGCGCGTGTCGCCAGATTGGGATGTGGGCGCTGGTTACCCCGGCCGCGTTACAATGCAGCGACCGTCACCAAAGAATTGAAAGCGCTATTTGCGGACCAAAATTACGCATCAATAGCAGTCGAGGTGGGGCTGAAGGTTCAGAAAGAAAACGGCGCTCGCGCCGCCGCAGATGCTATTGAAGAACTACTAACTTCCGACAGAAGGCGAGAACCCGAACATGTTGCTGGTCATTGACGCAGGTAACACAAATACTTCACTTGGAGTTTTCGCCGGCAGGGAACTGATTGCGCACTGGCGTCTTACCACCGCGCGGTCGCGCACAGTTGATGAGTATGGTGTGCACGCGCGCAATCTATTCCAATTAGCCGAACTCGATTTCGAAGCGATTGATGCGATCGCTATTGCGTCAGTGGTCCCCCCGCTTAACTACACTCTGAAGACAATGGCGGAAACGTATTTTCATCTAACACCAATGTTCGTCGATCATACGACCGACACCGGATTAGAAATACTGTATGAGCCGGCCTCCGATGTCGGAGCGGACCGGATTGTTGATGCAGTTGCCGCAGTCGAGAAGTATGGAGCGCCTTGCATCGTGGTTGACTTTGGAACGGCCACCACCTTCAACGCAATAGACAGCAAAGGGCGATACGTTGGCGGGGCAATCACGCCCGGGATCATGATCTCTTCGGACGCGCTATTCGAACGCACCGCAAAACTGCCGCGTGTCGATATCCGCCGGCCGCAAAAAGTTATTGGCACGTCCACAGTCGCCGCGATGCAGTCGGGCTTGTATCACGGATTTGTCGGACTGGTTGATGGCGTGCTGCGCACAATGAGACAGGAGTTGGGTGGAACTCCCAGAGTGATTGCAACAGGCGGTCTCGCTTCATTGATCGCGACGGGTTCCGAATTCATCGAACTGGTCGATGAAACACTGACGCTTGAAGGGCTAAGACTGATTTACGAACGAACGGTTAGTGAAGAAGAATGACACCGCTGTTTTCCGAATTCCCGCATTGAACTACTTCAATTATTTCACTGAGATAGAAGACGCATTTATCCGCCGTCGCGACAAACATTTGTTGTTGAGTCCGATGGACTGGGCGTTGATTGAAAGTTGGAAGGAGATGGACGTACCGCTCCACGTTGTCCTGCGTGCAATTGAAAAGGCCTTTGATTCCTGGGAGTCGAAGCCGCGCAAACGCACTGTCAAGAGCTTGCTTTATTGTCAGGAAGAAGTTGAAGCGCAATTCGCAGAATGGCGTGAGGCTCAGGTGGGGGCCGGTAGTGAAGAAGAAGTCGCTGAGGCCGACGAGCGGCAGCCGTTCTCACGCACAGCTATTCTCGAACACCTCCATCGTGGCCACGCAGCGCTTCGATCAGCTCGTGAAAAGCAAACTTCTTCCAGCCTAAATGAATTCGCTGAAGTGTTGGACCGGGCCGTTGCGCGAATGGAAGAGCTAACTGAGGAGTTCTCGTCGACGAATCTGGACGCACGGAAGTTGGAACAATCGTTAAGCGGAGTAGAACGAATGCTAAGCGATGTTATGACGAAAGCGATCGATGCGGATAAGGTGGCGGCTTTAAAAGCAGAGACCAAAGAGCAGTTGCGGCCATATCGAAAACAGATGGAGACCACAGTTTACCAGCAGACGTTGGAGAATCTGTTCTTGAAGCGTCTGCGCGAGCAGTATGGCGTTCCGCGACTCAGCTTGTTCTATTTGTAACAATACTCGCCTTTGTTCATCTCGGCTTCGGACCACTTATGCAAAAAAGTGACACAGGTCAGTCTCTTTTGAATGTTACCATCGAGCGTCTGCTGCCCGGCGGCGTTGGGTTGGCCCACGCAGACGGGTTGACACTATTTGTTTCGCTTGCGGCGCCTGGCGACGAAGTGCGCGTCAAAGTCGATCGTATTCAGGGGAAAGTCGCTTTCGCCTCAATACAGGAGATCCTTAAACCCTCCCCGGTCCGCGTCGAACCGCCTTGTCCATATTTTGGCCGATGCGGAGGATGTGACTTTCAACAGCTCACTTACGAAGGACAACTACAGGCGAAGGTCGATATCATTCAGGATTGTTTTCAGCGAATAGCGAAGATTGGCGAGGCCGTCGATATCAAGATTCATCGTTCCCCCGAGTGGCAGTATCGCGCGCGTGCACTGTGGCAGACTGACGCTGAACGAAAGTGGTTAGGTTACTACGTTCGAGGTTCCCGTGAAGTTTGCGATGTTGAATACTGTGGGGTCCTGGTTCCGGAGTTGCAAAAAACTCTGGAAAGTCTCCGCTCTGCGATTGAGACTGCCAGCAGCGTAAGAGATATAGCGGCAGTGGCGGGCGATGAGGGTGTTTCAGTCGATCCGCCCCTGGCTGGACTTGAAGCGCGTGAAATAACGCGCACGATCGCCCGTGAGGGCTACCACTTCAGCGCCAAATCCTTTTTTCAGATCAATCATCAACTCTTGCCTGCATTGATTCAGGATGCAATTGGCGACGAGCGAGGCCACACCGCGATCGATCTGTACTGTGGAGTCGGGTTGTTTACGATTCCGCTGGCTAGACGGTTTTCAAACGTGATCGGCGTCGAAGGGAACGAACGCGCGACGAGGTTTGCAAAAAAGAACCTGGTGTCCGCTGGCCTGAACAATGTGCAGGTCTCTACTGCCGACGTTGGCAACTGGCTTGCGAATTATGAAGCTGCCGGCAAACCGGATCTGTTGTTATTGGATCCACCTCGCACCGGCGCTGAAAACAAAGTGATATCCGGCCTACTCGCGCTGCAGCCGTCGCGAATCGTTTACGTCTCGTGCGACCCGGCGACCCTCGCTCGCGATTTGAAAAAACTTTTAGCGGGCGGATATTCCCTTGACACTGTCAATGCATTTGATATGTTCCCGCAGACTCATCACGTCGAGACTGTAGTACGCCTCCTCGCCGCGTAGTAACCGCTTGGTCGTTCGACACTGTTTGTCGGCCGGCATCACCCTCAGTAATCGCAGTCAGGCATTACTGTGATTCACCCCGAAAGGATCTGCATATGCTTCGCCGTCTCCTGATCTTCTGCGTAGTCGCCTCAGCTTCTCTTGTCTTCACCGGTCCCTCTTTCAGCCAAACCTTCGCTCGAATCGCAGCCTGGAACCAGCAAGGCGTCAGGTTCGATAACGCGGGCGTGCACAAAATAAACAAGCCCGCCGAACTGCGCACTGCGATCGCGGCAATAGATCCGGACGTGATTGCCTTGTCAGAAGTGAACTCCCGCGAATCGCTCGATGAGATCGTTGCGACGCCATTCAGTAATGGCTCGACTTATAAAGTGGACATGGACAACAACCAGCCAGTGCCGCAAATGATCGCAGTCTTGTTCAAAGACAGTCCGAACATCTCAGTTACAAACAGGCGCTCCATACCGGGTTCTGATGAAGGTGACCCAACTCGTATGCGGCAGGCATGGGCCTTCGACGTAAAAATCCGAAACTTCGATTTTCTTTTGATCGCCGTGCACTTGAAATCAGGGCGCGAAACCGAGGAGCGTGAGATACGCACGTGTCAGGTGCGTGCCATCTCGCGCTTCATCTCCGCTCATACGGAAGCCATAGGTGAGAAAGATGTGCTGGTGATGGGCGACTACAACATGGTGCCAACGCAGGACCAGCGAAACTTCGCCAATCTCAGTCCCGGCAAACAGAACAATGAATACCTTCAGTTCATCTCTTCCACGCTGAGTGGGCCATCTCACATTGGCGAGTGCCTCAATGCCAGTGACTTTAAAGGAAACCTGCTCGACGGATTTTCAATCTCGCGCCAGCACACAGGCGAGTGGACCGGCTACATTCGAATTCAACAATTGCAGGCACTGCTGCCGAGCATGTGGTGTGGCAAGTACAAAGCAACGATTTCAGATCACTTACCCTTGATAGCACGCTTCCGGGTTGATGGCGCCGACGACGACTAACCGTCGGCTATGCTCAGCGCCGGGGAAAACTTGTTAAGACGACGTGAACCAGAAAAAACGGCGAGCGAATGTTTTCCCTCTTGCGCAACTCGGCGCGGCTTTTTGCGGTGGCATTCTGCTGAGTGAAACGCGATTGTCGTTTGGCTTAGTTCTGGCCGGCGCTTTGCTCGGCACCCTGGTCTGCACACTCTTACTAATTCTTGACCGGATCCGGGCCGCTGCCGTCTCATTACTACTCGCGTTCGTTTTCTGCGGCGGTACGTTAGGGTTACTTGAAACGCGAGCAATAGAACCAGATCGGGTTAAGCGTCTCTTTCAGGACCACGTCATCACACCGGGTGAGCCCGTTGAAGTAACAGGCGTACTGCAACGAAACGTGGAGATTAGTTGGGATGCTCTTCACGTCACCATAAATGTCGAACGAATCAGCGCTGCCGGCTGCGAACGACCTGCCACCGGCGTCGTGGCGCTGACAGCGCCCATTTCGACCGACACTCACCGGCTCGAACGTCTTCATTTGCGGCACGGTGCGCGAATTCGCTTGATGACGATTCTGGAACGCGCAGATAAATTTCGGAATCCAGGGGTTTCTCCGTTCACTGAATATCTTGACCGCAAAGGTTACGACGCGAGCGCTTCGATCAAATCCCTCCATTTGATAGAACGACTAGACGACGACGTAGTGTTCCTTCCTTTAGCCTGGATCTACGATTGGCGTAATCAGCTTCAGGAACAGATCGATGCGCGGCTTTCCAGGGACACGGCGGGCGTACTGGACGCTGCCTTGCTGGGAAATAGATACAACCTGTCGACTTCCGTTGAAGAGCGATTTCGCACCGGCGGTACATTTCACGTTCTGGTTATTAGCGGCCTTCATATCACTCTGCTTGGTGGTGTTGTATATATCGTCATCCGGCGCTTCACAAAAAACAGATCGGTCCAGTTCATGGTTTCCACAGCAATCGTTTGGGGTTATTCAATTGGGGTTGGCGCCGAGCCTTCGATCTTGAGAGCGGCGTTGATGTTCACCGTAATAATGTTCGCTCCGTTGATGGCACGGCGCGCGTCGCCCTTGAATGCGTTGGGGGCCGTGGCTATCGCACTGGTGCTGTGGAAACCATCGAGTTTGTTTGACCCGTCGTTTCAACTCACTTTTGTTTCTGTTTTGGCAATACTTGTAGTGGCATGGCCTATTCTCCATACACTCTCTGCAATCGGTTCGTGGCAGCCTTCACGTGCGTCTCCTTACCCGCCCGAGTGTGCAAGTTGGATCCGGCGTTTTGCGGAGACTCTGTACTGGAATGAAGCGGCAGCGGTACAACGTCTGCGCAGCGCTAGTTACGAGTACAGGTGGTTTAAGAATGGGACGGCGGAGACGTTGCAAAAAATCCACGGCCAAAGATTAGTCCGGTTTGTTTTCGCAGCGCTTCTGGTTTCGATTAGCGTCCAGATTACCTTGCTACCATTCCTGATAATTTACTTTCATCGCTTTTCGCTGGCTTCCTTCGTTCTCAACATTTTCGTTGGCGTAGCAATGGCCGGTGTTGCTGTTGCGGCTTTAGTGGGCGTGTTGGTATCTCAAGTCAGCCCGATGTTATCCGAGCCATTCTTTCTCGGTGCAAATAGTTTGAATTGGTTGATGGTCCACAGCGTCGACCCGTTTACGAGTGCGCAAGTCGCTTCTATCAGAGTCCCCGAACATAGCGGGCCATTATTTTCACTCTACGTTCTCTATTACGTGCCGTTGGCGACGCTGTCGTTTGTCTTAATGAGGTGGCGGCCTTTAGAACCTGCGACGCGTGCAAAGCGATCGAGGTGGCTCTTTTGGGTCTCGCTATGTGCGCAGCTCGTGGGCATTGCTGTTTTGATACTTCATCCATACAGCCATCACCACGCACACGGAAAGTTACGCGTTGATTTTCTGGATGTTGGTCAGGGCGATGCAGCGCTCATCACACTACCTGACAATACAACGGTGCTCGTGGATGGCGGTGGCAGACCGGGGCCATTCAACCAGAATGATGATGACGAATCTGTGCGGGCTCGCAGCGTCGGCGAAACAGTTGTCTCCGAATATCTTTGGTGGCGTGGGCTGGACAGAATTGATTACCTGGTAGCGACGCATGCCGATGCCGATCACATGGATGGCTTAAATGACGTTGCGGCCAACTTCAGAGTACGAGCGGCGTTCGTCGCAAGGTTCCCGGAACGTGATCAGGAGTTAGACAAGCTCATGAAGTCGCTGACCACTAACGCCGTCCCCCTTCGAATGATCGGTGCGGGGGATGAGTTAAGAATCGGAAATATTTCCCTGCAAGTGTTATGGCCCAAGCCTTCAGTCGACGCGCGGGCGGCCTCCGGAAATAACGATTCGGTGGTGATCCGCGCCGAATATGGTAACCGTTCGATTCTGTTGACGGGAGACATTGAAGCTCGAACCGAGCGGATGCTGGTTGCGGAACATCAGCGCATGTCTGCAGATGTGATCAAGGTTGCCCACCATGGAAGTCGAACCTCATCGACCGAAGAATTTGTTCGATCGACCGGTTCCAGGTTAGCAGTCGTGTCAGTGGGAGAACCGTCTGTGTTCGGTCATCCGCATCACGAAGTTGTTAAACGCTGGCAGGAGAATGGTGCGCAGATTCTGCGAACAGGCAACAGAGGAATGATTACGGTGGTTACTGACGGGCAAAGCATGCACTACACAACTTTCGTAAACCCGTAAATCTAACCATTAATATCTTCCGGCGTGTAGAGATCTATTTTTGTGCTGCCCGGTTTGTAAGTGTGAAGAACACCAAGTGGCGGCGCATAGACGTGAATGGTAACGAGGTTTTGTTCACTGACGTCGGGATTCCCAAGCTGGTGGATGTCCGGAACATCTGAACCGGTAACCGCTCCCGGTGCATAGTCTCGCGCCGACTGGTAGTGCAAGCCTTCAACTTCGTCGTATTGAAATATCGTCTCCCAAAGCCTGCCTTCCTGGACGCGAACTGAACCGTGAGACCCGTTGTGGTCGTGAATCGGAGTGCGATGCCCGGGACGCCAGCACAGCACCAGCATCTCAACAAATTCGTTTCGGCAAACGCGGTGACGCCAGTAGTTGCCTTCCTTAAAACCGATGTAAGGCGCTAAGTCGTTGGGCGAGAGTTCCGCGTTTTCGAGCCAGTTATGAATCTGCGCCCGGCTCGGAATACCCTTCTGAGATTGAAGTTCTGCAACTAACGCCGAAAGGGACAGTGATTTTGTTTGGGATTTGGTGCTTTTAACATCTTCAGGTGTTTCAAGGTGGGTCAACAAATAATGTGCTCCTCAACGCGATTCGTCGTTAGCTTATATTCTGCGACTCGCCGCTAGTCAAGATGCTCGGAGTTTTCTTAATCGTTGGAATCACAAACACGCAGCTAATCGGCTCGAGAAATACGAATAACACGCGCTTCGTCTCCGTCCCCGTTTATATCGATCCGCCACGCGTTTGATGGGAGACGATAGGTTGCCAAACGATGGGCCCATTCAATGGCGATCACTGCCCGTTCATCACTCAACAGTTCTTCCAGATCGACAGCTTCGGCCGCCCGGGCTCCTTCGTCAAGTCTGTAAAGATCGATATGGAACAAGGGTAACCGTCCATCGTAAGGATTGACCAATGTAAACGACGGACTGGTTACTTCGTCTGCATCAACCCCGAGCGCAGCTGCCACTCCTTTGACGAACATTGTTTTGCCTGCGCCAAGTGGTCCATCAAGCAAAAGGATTTCACCGCCGCTGAGTAGCGCGCCAATCGTTTCGCCCACCCGATATGTTTCTTCGGCATTATTCGTGATCCACTGCCCGGGTTGAATACTCGTCACTCGCTACATCCTTCTCCGACCGGATCCAACAAACATATAGCATCGCCGATTCTCCCGCGGATATCCGAGGCCATCATTGACCTCATGCCAAGTTCAAGCGCCGCCAGATCGCCGGCTAATCCACCGACATAAAGCGCGGCAATAGTCGCCTGCAAGACGTCGGGTTTATGTTTTGTTTGCGCAAACTCCTGCGCGAGGAAGCCCGCAATTAAACCCGTCAAAGTGTCGCCAGCTCCCGCCGTTCCGAGACCAGGATTACCCGTAGGATTTATGAACACGCGACCATCGGGCGCCGCTATCAAAGGCGGTGAACCCTTGAGTACCAGAATCACATGATTCCTGGTGGCGAAGCTTCGCGCGACGGCGACACGATCGTTCAGCGCTGACTTATCCGTAGTTCCGAGTAGCCTCAACATCTCTCCAGGATGGGGCGTTAACACTATGGGTAATTCGTCTGCGTTGTTCGGGGTTATTGACCAGGGAGCTAGACAATTAAGTGCGTCAGCATCAACTACAACCGTAGTCTTGCGTCGAGTAATCAGCGAATGCACGAAGTTGCGTGTGCGCTCGTCTTCACTAGTAAGTCCCGGACCAATCGCCACCACAGTTGCTCTCGCGGTTAACTGCAACACGTAGTCAATCGCTGATTCGGTTACTGCACCCCGATCAGTTTCTGCCAACGCCGTAGTCATCACTTCGGCCATCACTGTTGCTGCGATCGTAGCGTGCGCCGAATTGGGAGTGGCAATGGTAGTCAGACCCGCGCCAGCTCGCATCGCGGCGTTCCCACACAAGACCGCGGCACCGGTGTAACCGCGCGAGCCTGCAATCACCAGAACGTGCCCGTGAGTGTTCTTAAACGAGTCCAGCGTGTACCGCGTTGCGATCAGCCAACGACGAACATCGTCTTCCTGCGTCACAAAAAGATCTGAAATCGTTCCGTCTAGTAGAAGGGCGGGAGAACCAATATCGGCGACCACAAGTCTGCCGTTCAAATGCGAAGCCGGAGAAACAACGTTTGCGACTTTGGGGGCCGTGAAGGTGACTGTGAGGTCAGCCGCAACGGTGGGGCCAATTAATTGATAAGAATCCGAATCGAGACCTGACGGGATGTCTACAGATAAGATGAACGGCGCGTTGTTGGAATTTTTCGCAGCGTTAAGTTCGTGAACCACTTCCGCAAAAATGCCTTCCAGTGGACGGCTTAGGCCCGTTCCCAACAATGCATCGACGATTATGGTGAACGAAGTGAATGGCCGAGATAGAGCTTTCCAGTCTTCTACGGTCTTGCATTCAATGAAGGTTAAGTGGCGCTCCGGCTCGGTTGAGAGCTTTTGAACGCTGTCGAAGTTCGTGCGGGCATCGCCACGAGTGTCATCCACTCGGGCGAGAAGGATGACTTCGGTTTCTGCGCCTGCGGCAGAAAGCAACTGCGCCAGGGCTGCACCATCGCCTCCATTGTTTCCAGGCCCGCACACAATGCGGACGTTCTGATCAGCAAGTTTTGCGGAATATCTTCTATTGAGTTCCAGGAAACATGCATTTGCTGCAGCCTGCATTAACGCACGGGAAGGGACGCCGTATTCCTCACTTGTGAGGCGGTCAATTTCTCGCATCTGTTTGGCTGAGATAACCGGCAGCACGGTTGGATAATAAGTAGCAGGAATACCACGGTCAAACAGCACGTTCCAATCGCAAGGCATAAAAAAAGGCGGCTCGGAGGCCGCCTACCTCTTTTGCCACTTGTTCTGCCGCTGCGCCAACCAGTCCGTTTGTCCAGGATACCTAACTGATACTCTTAATGCGTTCGAGTTTTCAGAAAACTGGTGAATTAAAAAAGCCAAAGCGAGTTAGTCTCGCTTCGGCTTTCTTAACCGCCAGTTAGGAGAACAGCTACTACGAGGAACTTCGCGCGTTCCGGCGTTTTCGAATAGCGCCTGCAACTCCAGCCAAACCTGTTCCTAATAACACCATTGTTGCTGGTTCAGGAACCTCAGGTGGCGGAGCACAACCTGCACAGCGCGCTACGTCGCTACCTCCGCCTGCGTTTACATCCTGAAAACGGAGAAACATACCCGAAGCGATTTGCTCCATACTGAATCCGGTGAAATCGCCTGAAATCGTGAATGTTGCCGTCGCACCTTCAATAATTCCACGACCAGGGTTGCCGCCACCATTAAAATTCGGTCCCGTCAGCAACGTAATCTCAAACGTTCGATTAATTCCAGCTGCATTTCCAGCAACTCCAGTGACCAGCCTGTAGTTACCATTGGTGGAATTGACGAGTGTGAACGGATTATTGCCGGAGCCGGGCAAGTCAAAACCAATACTGGTAATTTTGCCTTGGACGATTCCAGTAGAGGTGTTGGTAACGGTCACCGTGAGCAGATTATTGCTCAGTTGTGTAATGTTGACGGTACCCGACACGCCGGTATTAATACCGTTAAGGGTAAACGTGTCAGCGTGAGCGGTGCTGCCCGCCAGTGAAAAGACAATGGCGGCACCTATCGCCATCATTCCATTGGATAAAAACCTCTTCATTCGTTCATTTCCTCCTAAAAGGTCGGGGCTGAATCTTGGAATCAGCTGCTTTTCTGGAATCGATCCAGAGGTTGTAGGTGAATTCCTTCTCTGATTGAAAAGGCTTAATGGAGGAGAGTTTTCCAGGAAAACCGGCGGCGTGTGCGTCCCTACTTGCGTAATTTCAGGAATCGAAGGCTTCGGTTAATCACGGTGCCGGCTTGGTCAAGGCCCAGTGCATACGTTACGGCGAAGTAGGTTAGTCCGTAACCTCCCAGGACAATTGCAGCAACCGGAATGGGATGTATTGGGCCCAACAGCAGTTTAAAACCCCACCCGACCACAGTTCCAACAATCGCCGCGGCGAACAGTTTTATCAGGTACTGCAGAGACAGTCCGGTCGCCCCAATGCGTTGATTCAGTTTTCGCCTGAGGAGAATAAATTCAATCCAGGCTGCCACACTAGCGGAGGCGGTGAGTCCAACCACGCCCCATCTTGCTTCGACGCCGATTAGTGGCGGCAGCTCGATGGCGCAGAGGTAACCGAGTATTGCTGTCAGCAGCACGTGAACAATGGCGTAAAGGAGCGGAGTCCGCGTGTCGTGCAGTGCGTAGTACGTTGATGAATAGAGTCGACCGAGCGTGGCGGCTAGCAGACCGAGACTCGATCCCGCCAGTATGCCCCAAACGTAGATTGCTGCATCGCGCTGAAACTGCCCGGTTTGATAAAGACCAGCCGCCATTACGTCACCAAGAAAGAGCATGGCTACCGCTGAGGGCACAATAAAGAACGCGATTCGCTGCAAGCCGGCATTCAAACGATTTCTGAGAATCTCGGCTACCTGATCAGCACTTCCCAGCGCGCGCGACATCGCGGGCAATTCGGCAGCGGACACCGACATTCCAAAGAGACTGACTGGGAGTGTGTACAAACTTTGTGCGAAGGTGAGACCGGCCACCGCACCAATCGGTAGATAGCTGGCAATGATTTCGTCGATGAAAGCGCTGATTTGAATGACGCCTCGGCTCATGAAGACAGGAACAAAATTCTTCGCAACTGTCTTCA
This sequence comes from Pyrinomonadaceae bacterium, assembly GCA_035273325.1. Taxonomy (GTDB): domain Bacteria; phylum Acidobacteriota; class Blastocatellia; order Pyrinomonadales; family Pyrinomonadaceae; genus PSRF01. The sequence continues at coordinate 33,031 of DATEPF010000102.1, forward strand.
CATGAACGGTGGTCAAATCGATCACCGGACGTAAGCGTCGCAATAGTTTTAGAACGGTAGGAAGCTGAACCAGGAACTGCAAAGCACTGCCAATTAACGCGCCCCACGCGGCCACCTCTGCTAGCGGAAACTGGCCAACCCGGCCACCAAAAATTATCAGTGAAGAGATGATCGCGACGTTCCAGGCAACCGGGGCAGTGTACGAGATGAAAAATCGATGATGACTATTTAGAACGCCCAGGCACCATGCGGACAGGACCAGCAGCCCGGCGCCGGGAAATAGTATGCGCACGAGATTAATTGTTAATTCACGGCGCTCTCCCTCGAAGCCGGGAGCAATGATGTCGATCAAATACGGTGCAGCGAGTACTCCCAACAAAACCACAGCCGAAGTGATCAGTGAAAGGATCCCAAGTATGGCATTCGCAACGTGTGACGCTTCTTCTTCGTCACCCTTTGCTAAGAGCTTCGCATAAACGGGTATAAACGAGGCGGAGAGAGCGCCTTCGCCAAAAACGTTTTGAAGGAAATTCGGGATTCGAAACGCGGCGTAGAAAGCATCGGCGGCAGCAGAGTTGCCGAAGTAGTGCGCAAACACACGTTGTCGAACCAGTCCAAGGATTCGACTGATCAGAATTCCCGCACCGACCAGGAAAGCCGAACGGCTTGACGAAGGGTGTGACGTCTCCGGTGGACCGTCGAAAGGAACCCCAGCGGCGACACTGCCGACGTGTTCAACGTTCTCACCGGCAACCTGAGACGGAGAATCCGAAAGGGAAGTAGGGGGGGTTGATGGGGTTTGGGAGACCGCCGTTGGACCGTTAGCAGTTTGCTCGGCGTCGTCGTTTGAAGAGTCTTTCATCTAGCGGTCAGAGATTGTAGTCCTTTATTTTTGTGAGCAGTGTTTTGTAGCTTACTCCGAGATTTTCCGCAGCTTGCATCTTATTGCCGTCCACCGCTTCCAAGGTCTTGATTATCTTTTGTCGTTCGACTGCGCGCAGAACTCGCTGTCCCGCTTCGGCGAGCGAACCGGAAAGATCAAAAGATTCGACCTCAGCAGCGGCTGTTTTTCCCCGCAACCCTAAATCAACTGGTTCCAACACAAGGCTATCCGTCAAAATGCAGGCGCGCTCGATCGCGTTTTCGAGTTCTCGAACATTGCCTGGCCAGCGGTGAGCCATAAGTTCATTGCAAGCGTTGTTACTTACGGAAACTTCGCGTCCTCGTAATTCCTTTCCTAACTTAGCCGCGAAATGTTTTGCCAACAGCACTACATCACTGCCGCGCTCTCGCAACGCAGGAATCTCCAGCGGAAAAACTGCGAGCCGAAAATAAAGATCGCTGCGGAATTCACCGTTGTCGACCGCTGCTCGCAGATCTCTGTTGGTTGCCGCAACCACTCGGACATTGACTGGTATCGGGGCTCTGCCACCAATCCTATCAACAACTTTCTCTTCAATGACCCGCAACAGTTTCCCCTGGGAGGCGAGGGGCAACTCGCCGACTTCATCAAGGAAAACAGTCCCGTTGGCCGCCAACTCAAACTTGCCCAGCCGTCGTTCCGACGCGCCGGTAAATGCGCCGCGTTCGTGGCCGAACAACTCAGTTTCAATTAGCGTTTCGGGAATTGCCGCGCAATTGAAAGCTACGAAGGCCCTGTCCCGGCGGGCGGAAAGATGGTGAATTGCGCGCGCGAAAAGTTCTTTGCCTGTTCCCGATTCGCCCAGCAACAAAACAGTGGCGTCAGTTTGTGCAACTCTTTGAGCTTCAGCGACCGCGCGTTTGATGGCGTCGGATTCACCAAGGATTCTCGGAAAGCCATAGCGGCGAGACCATTCTTCGCGCAAAAGAATGTTCTCCGTTCGAAGTCTTTCCTGTTCGAGCGCACGGTCTACGAGTAAGAGGAGGTGGTTCGAATCTACCGGCTTTTGAAGAAAGTCGTGCGCCCCATCCTTCATCGCCTGAACAGCTTCATCAATGGAGCCAAATGCTGTCATCACGATCACTGGGATGGTCCCGTCTGTGGCGCGAGCAGCCCGCAGTACGTCAAGGCCCGAACCATTTGGCATTCGCAGATCGGTTAAAACTAATTTGTGAGGCCGTGCGGCAATTTCGTTTAACGCAGCGCGAGCATCTGCAGCTTCAGTGACTGAGTAACCGGCATTCTCCAGCGTTAACCGCAGGACGCGTCTTAAGCCGTCTTTATCTTCAACGAGAAGAATATCGGGCATGCAGTGCGAAAGGTTGTCGTTGCCAGTCTCGGATCGAAAAATCGGTTCATCATTCATGCGAACTGCGCATGTGTCAAGCAGCTCAATTTCAACATTGGTTACAGACGGTCACCAAAAAAAAAGCGCAAGCCGTTTGGCTTGCGCTCCTGCGTTGAGGATGATTTTTGTATTCGCTATAACTCAGGAAGTTTTTCAACCACACCTAACACGGTTGCGCCGGTCATTACCATTGCGTCAAGGGCGGCGCTGGAGTCGTATTGCAAATTGGAGCTCCCGGCACCATCGCTATAGTTGAACGTAGGAGTCAGAAAGCCTCCGGTCGCATTGAACCGCGCTACCATAACGCTGCCAAAGATGTCCCGGTTACCCCCGCCTTGTTTAATTAAGGTTCCCCCACCCAAAACAAGGATTAATCCATCAAAGTTGGGTCCCGGTCCGTCGAATCTGAGGGTTCCGGTTACGATCAACATACCAGCGCCCCCCGAAAGTGTGCAGTCGCCTTTAACTATTGTGAACTGTGGCGAGGCCGCCGAACCAGCGGCGCCATTAAGTGAATTCACCACGACCCCCCGCTTTTGGCACGGCGAACCGGGCGCAACGCATGAGTTTGCTAAGTTTTCAGCTAGCACAAGAAATTGACGAGCAGCATCAGCCGTTTCAAGAAACCACGGGGTGTCGACCACTGTGGAACCGACCGGCGCGGGATCGTGTGCCAGGTCCAATACATTGAATTTGGGATTAGCAACTGTTCCTGGCTTGTCGGCATAAGCAGACTGCGCGGTGGTGACATCATGACCGCTTATTGCCAACGATGGTTTGGCTGCTTCAAGACCCGCGTTGTCGGCACCTGAGTACGTCTTAGCGTTGCTGTTCCCCAGATCGATGAAAGCGGGTGTCGCCGCATCGTCATGGCCGCGAATAACCAGTGCTGCAGGCACTGTGATGTTTAGTCCATTTGCGCTCACCATCATAGAGAGCGTTTTGCGCGCGTTCCTTGGGCCATAACCCGTTGATTCGATAATCATGCGTTGTGGTGGAGTGCCAACCGGAGTGTCGTCTGGATCGTCGAGTTGAATGCTATAGGCAACTCCGTTGAACGGAGTATATCCAGGACTGATCGCGACGCGATCAGCATACGTACCGCCTGCCGGCGTGTAGTTATAAGTAAGCCAACGCGACAAGCGAATATCGGCTGCGACGGGATCGGCCGCCAAATTAGAGGTGTTTCGGGTGAGTGCTTTCCGAAAATCAATTATGTTTGCGGCGGCTACACCGCCCACCGGATTCGCGGCAAATAATGGATTTGGTTGCACGCCACCGCGTAGCACGTTCAGGGTAGCCTGCAGACCAGCCTCAGCGCCGTAGTAAGCCTGCATTTCTGCAGCAGCGTCGATGGTATTTGTTCCTGTCATCGACGTAGTGAGAATCAGCATGCCGCCCGCCGCCAATAGCAGCGCAGCAATCAATAACGTGCTGATCAATGCAGCACCGCGTTCACCGGTTTTCGTTGTATTTGTGAGAGATTTCATAACTTAGAATTGATCGAGAGTTGTTGGGGCGTTGCGAAGAGCTACGTCGGACGTCAACCGCACAAGTGCCGCAGGTTGCTGTGGACTAGCCGGGAGGGCAACTTGTATATCAATGTGGACTCTTTCAGCCGACGCTGCGGCGACAGTTGTACCGGTTATGCTGTGATACTCGATGGTCATACTCGTTATGCCAGTAGCAAGCACACCCGAAGTGCCGGCATTTTCAACGCGAACAATCACGTCATTATCGTCCTGGAGTACAAACCGCACGTCTTCATTCGTTTGATTAAGGTTAGGTCCGTTGTCGAGGTTTGCTCTTACTCGAATGGAGTTTGCATCTGAATCAGCGACCACGATTCCGTTGTCTGTAAGGCCGTAACCTGAGTTCCCAATCTCGCGCGACATTATATTGAGTGCGCGTTGTGCCGCTGCCAAGGCATTGGATCGCTGGTTCTCGCGGGTACGTGTTCTCAGAGAGGTGGCAAGTAACGTGCTGGCTGCGGCCATCATTGCCAGGGTGATGGTCAGTGCAATCAATAACTCAAGCAATGAAAAGCCTGAGGATTTAGAAACCACATTTTGTAGCTTTTGGTTCTTCATTTGATTAGTGATTGGTGCGGGCTCGTTGAGTGATCAGCGTAACTGTTCCTCCTGCACCGAAGGCCCAACCGCCCCCAATTCGCTCCGGCATTACGGCGATCGTGATGGTTTTCAGGTTTGAGCCAGCGTTTACGTCAACGGCTGCGGTTGTCGGATCATCGTCGATCGTGCGAGTGAGTGTGTAGGTTCGGCTGTCGCGGATTACCCCGTTTTGAACCGTGGTCCCTCCTGCCAAACTTGCATCCGTGGCGGTACTACTAAACTCTGCGCTACGCAGACGTTCGAGAGCTTCCTGGGCCATAGCCATACTAGTAGCTCGTTCACTGCCACCCGAGTTGTTGTAAATGGAAAAAGAGAAAAGACTCGCTGAACCGAGTGCTACCACCATCATCAGAAGTAGCGCAATGCATGCTTCGAGCAGGGTAAAGCCAGGCGCCGAGCCTACACCTCTGGCACCAGCCTCCGCTGAGGCATTGGTTAAACAAATCTTGTTGTCGATACGGGTCATGGTACTTGCGTTGTACTACGAAGCGAGGGTGTGGGTGCAGCCGAGTTAACGACAGGACTACTTACTGGGGCGCCGACGAGGGAAGGCTGCCCTGCAGGCGTCAAATCTATCCTGCTGGTGCCGTAACTGTGAGTCAGCGAGACGAAATCCGGAGTGGCAGGGTTACCAGCAGCATCAACCGTTCTGCCTCTCCAATTGAAATAGATCGTTCGAGGATATGGGGTATTAAATTGAAGGCCTGAACCGGCGGGCACACTGATTACGCGGGGAGCGTCCAGGGCACCGTCCCAGTCACTGTCGATAGTGACGGAATAGGAATTTGCGTCAAGGATACTTACCTGGGCCATTTGAACCGCGGTTGTCGGGTGACGTCGAACGGAGTCGACCCGGGCCTTCTCAAGATACGCAGCTAGCTGCACCGCGGCGTTTTCTCTGGTCATATCCTGCCGGGCTTCGGCGACCTTTATTACGGCGAAGCCAGTAATGACCGAGATCATCGCAATCACGATCAGCAACTCGAGTATCGAAATACCGCGGGCATCTTCGAATGGGTGAGTTGAGACAGGGGCAGTCATGTTAGAGGGGAAATACCAATGCAGTTTTCACGATGCAACACAGGGAATAGCAGATACTGACGGGACCGGGCAGTTATACTCACGAACTCCGAGTACACGAAAACCAGTCAGATCCATGCCCCGGCGGACCCAAACCGAATCATAGGCAATGTTGCTGTTACCACCGCCATCAATTTTGAACCAGGGAGGTCCAATCGGGTCGCCGGGCGCACCATTAGGATCAAACTTGGCGACTAAAATCGCCCCTTGCATCAATCCAGTGCCGCCACCGTTTCGGTCCATCTTGCCGCGGCCCAAAACGAGAATTATTCCCTGGAAATCTGTTGTGCCTTGCGTAACTAATTCGCCGGTCACAATCAGAATGCCGCTGCCTTGTTGATTTGGCCCAAGGTTGACCGGATCGCCATTGTAGTTATCAATGAAGGTAAATCTTGGATTGGCCGGCGTGCCGAGGCCGCCGGCATCATCCGCTGCGTCCTTGTCGGAAAATAACCGATTTGATTCAACAGCCAGTTCACGCATGTCATTGAGAAAGGTGCGGGCCGCATCGCCACTTTGTACAAAGCTT
>DATEPF010000103.1:0-7349 GCA_035273325.1 Pyrinomonadaceae bacterium
ACGACCGGTCAAATGACTTTCACAGATGAGGCCGGGGTTTCAGAACAGGACCCGGATTGCGTGCACGAAGAAGGGAAAGAGCCGCCGGCGGCATTCTATATGACGGCAGTTCTTGACAGTCTCACGATAGACCGTAACCGGGCAGTGATGAGCGGCACTATCGCGGATTCCAGTAACCGAAGCTACATCGGCAAGTGGGTGCAACTGGTGGTCGAAGACAACGGCGACGGAACGCAAGAGCCGGATAAATTGACCTGGTGTTTCTGTCAGCCTGAGGAGAGCGGCTGGGTGCCTGCCGATGCCGAGCTTGAAGAGGATCGAGGCGCCTTCATGCAATGGTGGGCAACGGACGCAGAGCGCGAAGACGACAAGGGCGTCCAGTCCACGAACATCATTCCCGGCAACAGAACAAGTTGTACGGTGTTTCCGCTTTCCGCTTATCCGTTCGCGGATGTAAGGAGTGGCGAAGGTCAGATTCAAGTTCAACCGTAGGGCGTCCGTTGGGGGATGGCACGCAACGCGGTTGTTAACAGGCTCCGTTAGAGGGAAACGTGAACTCCCTTCTAACGGAGCCCTTTTGCTTGAAGCAGAGATCAGCGGTCAGAGATCAGAGGTCAGAGATCAGAGGTCAGAGATCGCGTGCTTGTGGCGCTTTGTCTATACTCCACGCCTAGAATGAATACAGAATCAAACACCTCAATTCGTCTTCTACTAATCAGCAATTCGACGCTTTACGGCAGTGGCTATCTCGACCATGCGGCGAGCGAGATATCCGACTTTCTCAGAGAGGTGAAGCGAGTCCTGTTTGTGCCGTTCGCGCTCCACGATCGCGACAAGTACGCAGCCCAGGCGCGGGCGCGATTTGAAAAGATGGGTTACCAACTGGATTCGATTCATACGGCGACCGAACCTGCGAAAGCCGTTCGTGAGGCTGAAGCGATCTTTATTGGTGGGGGCAATACTTTCCGTCTGCTGAAGGCTCTCTACGACCATGAGCTGCTCGAGGCCATTCGCGAGCGAGTCCGTGAGGGCATGCCTTATATCGGATCGAGTGCCGGCTCGAACGTCGCCGCGCCCACCATCAGAACAACCAACGACATGCCCATCGTGCAGCCGCCGTCCCTGGACGCACTCGGTCTGGTTCGATTTCAGATTAATCCGCATTACCTGGATGCGGACCCGAATTCGACTCACAAGGGAGAGACGCGCGAAGAAAGAATTATTCAGTTCCTCGAAGATAACGAAACACCGGTGGTCGGCCTAAGAGAAGGTGCAATGCTGAGAATTGAAAACGGCAAGACGCTTTTGAAGGGATCTACCGGGGCGCGTATTTTTCGGCGAGGACATGAACCAGTTGAGACTCTGCCGGGAGATTATCTGGATGAGTGGCTGAGCGAGTGAGCAGGGGGCAGGGGGCAGGGGCAGGGGGCAGGAAATAATCCACAGATTACGCAGATTACACAGACTCAGAAGACAGGAGCAGAAAGCAACGGCCGTGAGCAGCGTGCGACACTCCCTGGATTGGTTACAAAATGAATCCCCGCCCGGAAGAGTAGACGCCAAGATAAACTTTGTTTCGCCCCTTCAAGGCGAGGAATATTTCGGGGGACGCGACCCAGGGGTGTAGCTCGCTGCGCTCGTTTACCCATGGCTACTCCCTGTCACGCCTTCGGCGTGAAAACAGTTCAATACTTCAGATGAGTAACCCTGGCCTTACCTTTGGCATAGACAGTCACCACAAATAAATCATCAAACTCTTTTTCGTCTACAGTGGGAACTACATCTCCTCCGAGTGCCTTGATCACATCGGAAACTGAGTTGCTGTGTCCAATTACCAGCGCGTTCTCACCGGGTCTCTGGTAAATCTTTTCTACTATCTCCTGAATAGACGCCGGCGAAACCTGTCTGGGATTGGCGACGGTCGTTTTGAGCGAGATAACGACGCTTGCGATGCCCAACTGCTTTGCGAGGGGTTCCGCGGTGGCCTTGGTGCGAAGGTACTGAGATGTGTAGATGGCCTTGATTCCGGATTTTCCCAGGATGCGTGCAAGTAACTGCGCGCGAGCGGTTCCCGTTTCCAGCAGGGGCGGGTCCTCGCGTGGGGCGTCGGCCCTTTCTGCGTGACGCACCAGAAACACCGTCGTGGCCTTGAAGTCGTCTTGGGCAGACACCGCGCCGGCAGCCGGTTGGCTACCCACGCTGGAAACAAAGAGGCAGATGGTGGAGACGGCCAACAGGCTAAAGCCCGTCAACCGTTTTAAGTTTCGAGAATAGGGCGTTAATTTCATTAGAGAGTCCCTCTCCTTAATCAAGATCTTCAGTCGATTACTTTACCAGAGGTCGCGAGCAGTAAGCAGCAACACAAGTGCGCGTCGCGCACCGCAGCATGGGGTGGAAGGCTTTATGCCGTCGTGCGCTCCGCGCACTGAAAAAACACAAGACAGACGGCGAGAGGCAGACCGCATGAAGTCAGTATCCCGACGGGTCGGGATAGCGGGTGGGTTCACGCCAAGGCGCAAAGACGCCAAGACACGCAAAGAAAGCAGTAAGCAGTAACCAACGGATGGAATCATTGATCCATTGATACAACTTAGATTGGTTTAATCTCAACTGAGATTGACCTGGTGCGTTTGCTTTATCACTTCTGTTTTACGCCAACCATAATTGGAGAGGTTCCGCCCAGATTGCCATTGAATTCAGTAGCAACAATTCGAATGTAATAGTCTCCGGGGCCGGGAAAAGTATAAGGTGCTGAAAACAAGCTGGGCTGATCCGCATAGCTCAAGATTAAGGTGTGGTCCTCATCCCTTTTGCCGGCCTTGCTGATGATCGCTTGCACGTTGAAATTAGCGGCCGGCCAGAACAGGTTGTCGATCATGCAGCCACACATCATGCGCACCTGAGCTGTGATGGTTGTGGCGGTTCCCTCAACAATTGCTGCTGCGGACGTAGGCTCAGTTAGCGCGGTCAATAGGCCCGGTATGACAATCACCACCGCCATCGCTCCAGTGAGCGGCAGATCCGGTATCACCAGGCGTTTGCACGAAACCGAAATCCGAGGATCGGCCACCGAGGTGGCCACGAAAGTCAGTACTGTGGGATTGGTCAAACGAATCTCCGCGGTGAACTCCGTTGCATCATCCGCACGTACCGGGTAACCCCAGGGATAAGGCTGGTCCATGATCAAAGCCGTAACGCCGGAGCCATCGGTATTGGCGACCAGACCCCGATCGGTCAGACCCGACGCCAAAGGCTTATCGGCATCGTCGGGTCCGTAAATATCAATCATGGCGAAGCCCACGTGCTGGCCGACGAATTTCCCTCCCAGGGCCAGAGCCCTCACAGATATTTTGGTCATGGCTGTCATGTTGTTCTCCCGTGGGTTGAGGGCTGGCCTACTGGCTGCTCACTCTTCAAGTAGTTTGCCTTTGAGCAAAGGCTGTCCGGCCACCGAAATGTAAAAGCCGTAAATCGCCAAACCAAACAGCACTACGGCTGCAAAAATTGTATTGCCGAAATACCAGCTCGAGAAATCTGACGTGATCGGGTTATGGAGGCTCAAGTCGAAAAAGAGCGCCCGCGAAATCATTGCCAGAAGTCCGAATCGAGCGACGCTAACGACTATGATAGTGGAAATCAACGCGGTGCCGAGCAAGCCAGCCCAATGAGTTCCTCTCCCAAACGCCAAACTTTGAACCGAGAACAGCAGTATCCAAAATACGGAGGTCGCCAGCCATTGTTTTCTGAGGACGATCACCAGTAAAACCAGAAGCAGCAAAAAGAAGAAAGACGTGAACACCGCGAATGGCAAATTGATTATAAAAGTTGCCCAAAGATGCCTGACACTTTCAAGGTACGAAATGTTCAAGCCGGCATTCGGCACAGCCCTGCCCTCAGTCCAAATCGGTAAAAGAGTCGCTATATAAATCGCAGCAGTGTGACTAAGCCCCAACATGCCGCCCACAAGAATGTCGCGCCCGACAAGCGGGTCGCGCCAGTCGCCAACCAACAGACGATTCCAGGAAATTATCAAACTCGGCCAACGCTGCCGGACGTAAGGTTCGAGCGCGAGATAAATCAATCCAATCGTCACCGCGGCAAGAAGCGAAGATCCGGCCATTTTGAACAACAGCGGAATTTCTTTGGTTAGATCGGGAATATGGTCGGCGCTAAGCAGGCTTGCCGCCAGAGCCATGAGAAAAACGAAAACCGAAATCTTGAACGTCCCTTTCGTGTCGCTGCGCCCCTGCCGCAGATTGCGGCGGGCGAGAAATAGTGCCGCAATAATGACGCTCAAGAGAACCGAAATAATGATCACCGCGGCCGCTCTGCGACGCGCACTCCAGACGGTTTCTTCCTGCCGCAGCGGTTGGTCCCACGGCGCGACGACCTGAAAATAGACTGGCTTACCTTTATAGGCGGCAGCTTCGATGCGGACGGGAATTTTCGCGTGATCAACGTGCGTGCCTTCCCACGACAAACCAGCGTCAGCAAAAAAAGGTGGTGTCCACTTTGATTCGGTTTGCCGGTAATTGCGGATGTCCAAACCTGCTTCCGAGAAAAGTGTTGCCCAATCAACTTCACTCGTCGGTGTAGGCGGGGCTTTGTCTTTAACCTGCGGCGGCACGGCTTGAAATTCGAGCAAGCGCCCGCGCACATCCAGGATGACTTTGGTCATTCCCGTAACGTCATTCGGCGGGTCATTGAGGAAAACCGATACGTCATACCAGGGTTCGAGATAGCGCGGGCTGCTGCGATGCCAAAAATAAATCGCCGGGGGCTGTCCGCTGCGGAGCCTTTCATAATGGTCCGGCGATTGTTCCGAGCGGGCGTAACCGAAAAAATCGTTCTCGAAACCGTAATCGGTATCAATCGGAGCCTTTGTGTAGCCTAGTTTCTTGACGATCGAATCGGCGCGTTCCGTCAAAGCCTCCGGCGATTTCTCCAGCGGTATCCATTCGTGATGTCTAACCTTTTCCGAGAAGAAAGCGATGAAAGCGAAAAGCCCGAGGACCGTCGCGAGACAAGCAAGTGCAACGATGGGCTTGAGCGCGCCTTTCTTTGGCGCGGCCGCAACCATCTCCGGGGAAGGGGTCTCGCCTGCCGCGATTGCTGCTTCGAGAGGATTTCCGCCTGGTAGCATCATCGCTACTTGCAGCGCCGAAGCAGGACGATCGCGCGGGTCCTTTTCCAAACAGCGAAGAATTACTTTCTCGACCAGCGGGTCGATGTCTTTGATAACGTCCGAAGGGGTGGTCGGCGCGGAGGTCTTGTGCTTGCGCAGCAGCTCACCGATGGTATCGCCTGCAAAGGCCCGCTTGCCCGTGAAAACTTCATAGAGCACCAAACCGAGCGAGTAGATATCACTCTGCGGCGTTAGCTCTTTGCCCGTGATCTGTTCAGGCGACATGTAGGCCGGCGTGCCGGCAATAGCGCCCTCTTTCAACTCGCTCTCCAAACCTGCGAGGCCGAAATCGGTAAGTCGGGCCTTCCCACGCCCGTCAATCATCACATTCGCCGGTTTGAAGTCGCGGTGAAGGATTCCCGCCTCGTGAACAGCGTGAAGTCCGGCGCAAAGCTGTCTGGCGATCTCAACGGCTTTGTCAGGAGGAAGTCTCCCGATGCGACGCAGCAGCGACGACAAATCGTCGCCGTCGATGAATTCCATGGAAAGGAACTGCGCGCCGTCGACCTCTCCGATATCGAAAACGCGACAGACGTTTGGGTGCGAAACCTGGCGCGCGGTGCGAACTTCACCGATAAACCTTTCATGCGCAGCCGGGTCTTCGGCGAAATGTTCCGGCAGAAATTTCAACGCGACCGTTTGATTCAGTTTGAGGTCTTCGGCTTTATAGACTTCGCCCATACCGCCGCGGCCGAGTAAGCCGGTGATGCGATAGCGCTCATTCAGCACTGTTCCTGCCAGCAAATTGCCTTCGCCGCGCGAACTGGTTGAGGTGGAGCGAGAGCTGGTCGTCTTACTTTTCTCTTTCGGCGGCGGCTGACGAATGGTGGCCTGCGTTCCCGTCAACGCCGCGCCGCAGGAAGGACAGCGCGAACTGGTCTCAGGAACTGAGGCTGAGCAGGCGAGGCAGGTGGTCATCGGCCCGCTAGTTTATAGACTTACCGAAAACTTACAAATCATTTTTTGCGGATCACTGCCTCCTAGTCCCAAACCAGAAGCGTTATAGCCGCCAGCTTAATCAAAGGCTTTGCCGGAGTTTGATCTTGTGCGGAACACAGAGGGTCGTTAGCAGCAGGCACAGGATAACGATGGAAATCGTTTTATTAGATCCTCCTTAGAGAGGATCCACAGATTACGCAGATTAGAAAGATAGGCAAACGGGAAACGAAAAGCGGGAAGCTTAGGCAGCGACTGATAGGCCAATTCTAACCCGTGTAATCCGCGTAATCTGCGGATTCTCGTTACGCTGCTGGGGCGGACGCTTGCTCTCGCCACATTCGTTCATCCACGCCGCGGATCAGCAACCAGAGGATCTTAACTAAGGCACTTAACAGTCCTATCGGCGCTATTATCATGAACACGCGGTAACCGAGCGGCGGGTAGAGAAACGTCAGCCAGCCTAAACCTGCAACCATCACAAGCATTCCCAACCAGCGCGGCAGGAACGTCGAACGGTAAATCAGATAGCCGAAGAGCGGTGTTGAGAAGCCGAAGAACGCCAGCGCGACCGCCGCTCCTTGATCGTTGATTTTGAGCAACGTGAGCGCGATCGACTGCACCTGTTCGGGCGTGAAGCCCTGCAGAATTGGCGACGCGCCACCCTCCGTCGGAAGTAGCACCCAAAGCGGCGCGATGTAGAAGACGCGCGCGACGGTCTTGATGCCGATCCCTGTGAGTTCGAGCAGTACGGCCAGTAAGGCAACGGTGCGGTTTACCGGCTTGAGCAATTGATAGAGCAGCGTAGCCGTGGTGACCTGACACGCCATTTCAATCAGATAGATCGTGAAGCCCAACGTGAACAGGCTTTTGTGAGAAAGGATGTTGTTCGCTGTCGCGGCCGCATCGGTGAAGTCAATTAGTCTCTGACTGATGAATGCCTGGGCGACGATGCCGCCGAGGATGGTGAGCAGAAAAAATAGACCGGTTAGACGGGCCAGCGTGCGTGGATTTTCGGTAATGCGTGGCAAATCAGGTAGCTCCTATTCGAACTGGAGTTACTACGACGGGGCCGCGGCAAAGGTTCACGCCAAGGCGGACTTGGACAAAAGGCAGAAGACAGAAAGCAGTAGGTAGAAAGCAGAAAGCAGTAGGTAGAAAGCAGTTATCCTGCCTTCTGCTCACTGCCTACTGTCCAGAGGGCCACTTTAGGTCGGCATCAATCGAC
>DATEPF010000104.1:0-7785 GCA_035273325.1 Pyrinomonadaceae bacterium
ATCTGTCCACGATTACCACCGTGATAGTTCAACTTACTCCGGCTGGTGCCGCGGCGACAGTAGATGTTATCGCCGGAACTCCGACCGTCGACGTTACCCAGAACACCACGGGAACCAACGTCTCGACCGAACAGTTCTCAAACTTCCCGACACAACGCACGGTGCAATCGCTTTATTCGATCGCGCCGACCGTTACTCGCTCGGGCTTGAGAGATTCGTCAGGTCGTGATCGTGACCCGTCAGTTGCCGGATCTTCCGGTCCAGAGAACAACTACATTCTCGACGGCGTGAACGTTTCCGACCCCGCGTTCGGTGGTTCGGGCGCCAACCTGCCATTTGAATTCGTGCAGGAGATTGAAATTAAGACCGGTGCGTTCGGTGCCGAGTATGGCAAAGCCACTGGTGGTATTTTCAACGTCGTAACCAAGAGTGGTTCCAACGACATCCGTGGTGACGTTTTCGGCTACTTCACAACAAAAGGGTTTGTCCGTTCAGTGAAGCCGGAAGCCATCCCGTTCACGGGCGCTGCCCCGAACGGCTTTGACGAAATCGACGCCGGCGTAGACATCGGTGGTCCCATCGTCAAAGACAAGGTTTTCTTCTTCGGCGCTTTCAACCCGCAACGACGCCAGAACTACTTCCTGACGCAAACTTTCCTGCAGGAAGTGCAGAATAAAGTAACCACGCCGTTCTGGGCCGGTAAACTTACGTTCGTCCCGAATCAGGATCACACGTTTACGTTCTCAACGTTTGCTGATTACACCAAGCAGGAAGGTCACCTCTTCGGTTTCTCCGGTTTCGGTGCTAATCCTGCCAGCTTCCGCGGCACCGCGGAAACCGGTGGCATCAACTACGCCTTCCGTCTGAACTCCACGATTCGACCAAATTGGATCGCTGAGTTTTCAGCGGGATTGCACTTCCAACGCGCCAATACTACTCCTGAACTCGACGAAACTCTGGTAACCGACCGTTTCGCAGTTCTTCGCAATGGCGCCATCGTAAATCCGGTTGAAACCACAGTAGACATCGGCGGCCTGCGTCAGGCATTCGTCGAGGGCACCGGTGGTTCGGTTCAGCGTAATTTCGTCAGAGGCGGCTTCGGCTTGGAGTCTCAGCAGGACCGCGACCGCTATGAGTTTGCAGTCCGCATGCAAAACATCTGGGGTCGTCACACTCTGAAGTATGGTTTCGAATGGAACCAGAATCGTTACAACATCAATACCACTTCGACTGGTCCGGCATTTGATTTTGGCGTCGGCAACCCCGCGGGGCCGCACCGAATTGAAAACCGCTGGGCGATCTGCGCCCGTAGTGGTGCGACGATTACCTGTCCCAGTGCTTCGCGTACGGACAGAGTCAACGCGATCATTGCTGCAGGTCAGGGCCCGGCCGGAGTTACCAATGCAGTTACTGGTAACGTCTCCATCAACCCGACCAATCCGTTCCTGCTTTTGGACGTGGTTCGTGCACGTGACTTCAGTCTCAACACTAATGGTGAATTCACGAAAACGAATACCGAAAGCTTCTACATCCAGGACGACCTCAAGGCTCACCGAAACGTTCAGGTGAACCTCGGTGTTCGCTGGGATTATCAGCAAGCCTATTCACTGGGTGGCGTCAGCTACATCAAGCTGAATGACTTTATGGCTAACCTCCAGCCTCGTCTCGGTATTAGCTGGGACTTCACCGGCGAAGGCCGCGGTAAGCTGTTCGCAAACTTTGCTCGCTTCCTCGAAACGCCGATTCCGTTGGACATCAACGTTCGCGCTTCGGGTAGCGATATCCAAAACGACTTCCACTTAAACATTAGCCGTTTGAACGGCACGGGCGCGGTTGGCATTCCGGGCGCCAACTTTGGCAACCTCGGCAACCACGCCACCCCAATCGATCCAGGTCTCAATCCGCAGTCAGTTAATGAATGGACAGCGGGTCTCGAGTGGGGTCCGTCGGGCATGAGGGACTTGTCCTTCAGTTTCCGCGGCATCTACCGCGCGCAGGATGAAGTTATTGAAGACGGTTCGTTTGACGACGGTACGACCTACTTCATCTTCAACCCCGGCCGCATGGGCCCGGGCACGACTGAACAACTGGCTTGCGATTTTATCGGTGCTTGCTTCGGACCAGCGCGTCGCTACTATCGCGCCTTGGAGTTCGCAGCGACGAAGCGTTTCTCGAACAACTATCAGTTCATCGCTTCTTATGTGTTCTCCAGCCTGACCGGTAACTACGAAGGCCTCTTCCGTAACGATAACGGCCAGTCTGACCCGAACATCACCAGCTTGTTCGATCTGGTCAGCTTGCTCAACGGTCTATATGGACGCCTTCCGAACGATAGACCGCACCAGTTCAAGTTCGATGGCAGCTATCGCTGGCCAATGGGCTTGCTGACGAGCGCTTCGTTCAGGGCGCAATCGGGAATTCCGTTCAACCAATTGATTCCGCATCCGCTCTATGGAGATAACGAAGGTTTCGGTCTTCCACGCGGTACGGCCATCAACCCGTTGACCGGTAGCACCCGCACCCCGGTAACTTA
The DNA here is from genome assembly GCA_035273325.1 of Pyrinomonadaceae bacterium. GTDB lineage: Bacteria > Acidobacteriota > Blastocatellia > Pyrinomonadales > Pyrinomonadaceae > PSRF01. Next base: position 2,534 of record DATEPF010000104.1, read on the forward strand.
CAATCTGGATCTCGGCGCCTACTATCCGATTCAGTTCGGTGAAAACAGGCAGTTGCGATTCCAGGTTGACTGGTTCAACGTCCTGAACAGCCAGCGCGCTGTCCGCGAAGATGAGACTTTCCTCATCAACAGCGGCGCGCCTGGCATTCCAGCAGTTCCGAATCCGTTCTACGGAACGGGAACGATCTTCCAGTTCCCATCGGCACTGCGCCTCGGCGTGAAGTTCCAGTTCTAACACTGGCTCCTATCACGCCCCTGGCGTGACAAGGACTTTTGCGGGAGGCGTAAGCAATTACGCCTCCCTTTTGTTTTGTGATAGTCTTCGCCCATCCCCTGTAACTTTTTCGAGTGGCTTCCGGCCGCAAACTCTTTAGCCTTTTAGGAAGGGAGTTAAAGATGCGCAAAAGTGGCGCGAACAAGAACGTGCAACACCTCCTCTATTCTCTTTCCCTTTGTCTAATATTCTGGGCTGGCGGGCCGGCTTATGCTCAAGTTGGCGGAGTAGATTCGACAGGGACCGGTGGGCGCCATTCTATTAAGGGGCGAGTAGTTTTTCCTTCCGGTCAGAGAGCAGATGTTCGTTTGAAGATTCGATTAGAGAGTCCTGGTGCCGGAGACATCACGGTTTTTTCTGACGTTAACGGGAGCTTTGGCTTTCAGTCATTAAGACCCGGCAGCTATACAGTTATCATCGATGGTGGGGATTTCTTTGAAACTGCGCGCGAATACGTTTTCATTGAGCCGGCAACCGTTTCCGCACGGCGCAGTCCGGGGACAGTTATTCCGCTCGCCCGGCCTTTCACGGTCCAGGTCTATCTTCGGGCTAAACCCTCCGCGCCAACAATGACCGGAGTCCTCGACGCGACGCTCTCGGCCTTGCCTTCCAAAGCAGTCAATCACTACCGACAGGCCCTGCAGGCAAGCGGTCAGGGAAATAACGAACAAGCTATCGAGCAATTAAAACTTGCCCTGCAGGAGTATCCAAACTTTGTGTTGGCTTTGAACGAGTTAGGCGTGCAGTACTTGAAAACCAGGCAACTCGACAAGAGTGCCGCGACGCTTCAGACGGCCGTCTCAACGGCACCAGAAGCGTTTGAGCCGCGGCTTAATTACGGGATAGTGCTCCTCAATCAGCGAAAATTCACCGAGGCCGAAACTCAACTACGAGAGGCCTTAAAAAAGAACGCTTCCGCAGTTACCGCCCACCTGTATCTGGGGATCGCTCTGGTATATCTGAGACGTTACAGCGAAGCAGAAGCGTCGCTACAAAAATGCGTTGAGCTGGGCGGTACCAGAGTGGGCCAAGCTCACTATTATCTGGGTGGTCTTTATTGGCGCGCCGGTGATTACAAACGCGCTGCGGAATCGTTAGAGCAATATCTGCTTCTGGAGCCGAAAGCATCCAACGCGGAGCAAATTCGCGCCACTATTAAGGATCTACGAGTCAAAAGCTAATCTCCTAATTTCCTTTTCTCGAGGGGTTCTTCATGAATCATCTATCATTGACAAGGCGCTTCTACAGCGCCTTTTCAGTTTTCGGGTTCTTACTAGGTTGTTTCTGTTTCTCCGTTCAGGCTCAGGGTGTTGGCAGTAGCCGCGGCCTTCCCAGCTCGTCCGGAGGAAACCACGTCATTAAAGGCCGCGTGTTCTTTCCTGACGAACGCGCAAAAACACGAATGAAGGTGCGGTTGGAAAGCGCCGGCGCATTCGGTGCGATCGTCTCTGTCACAGATGAAGACGGCCAGTTTATGTTCACCGGACTTGAAGCCGGACCGTACACCGTCTTAGTCGAAGGTGATGCGTTGTTCGAAACTTCCCGAGAACGGGTGTCTATCGATCGGGAGGATGGCAGCCCCGGAGGTCGTATCGTCGATGTTCCGTTGTATCTCAAATACAAACCGTCAGCTAATCCGGCATTCGCTTCAGTTCCCGCCGCCGCTTTAGATCATTACAACAAAGGAGTGGACGCGGTTCGCAAGGCTGACAGTAAGAAGGCCGTTGAACACCTTAGTGCCGCGGTTGCCGCTTATCCGAATTTCGCGCAGGCGCATGCCGAAGTCGGCGTGCAGTATCTGAAATTGGCGGAGGTGGAGAAAGCTGTATTAGCACTGCAAACCGCCGTTAAGTTGTCTCCGGGGGACTTTCAGCCGCGGCTCAATTTAGGTATCGCGCTGCTTAATTCTAAAAATTTTGTCGATGCAGAACAGCATCTCGTTGAAGCCTTGAAGAAAAATCCGGCGTCCTCCGTGGCCCGCATGTATCTGGGCATGGCATTCATGAATCAAAAGAAGCTTGAGGAAGCGCAGAAGGAATTAGAAGTAGCAGTGAACTCTAAAAGCCCTGAGGTGGCCATCGCACACAAATACCTCGGCGGCATTTACTGGGGACAAAGAGACTACAAACGCGCGGCCGACGAGTTGGAAATGTATTTGAAGTTGGTCCCGAAGGCGGCCGACGCCGAGCGAACGCGTACGGCAATTAAGGACCTTCGCAGTAAGCAGGATTAACTAACGTTGAAATCGAGCAGGTGGCCCAACTTGTCCTTTTTAGTCCGCAGGTAATGTTCGGCTTTGTCTGTCGATTCAACCTGGATTGAAACGCGCTGGACAATTTTTAGTCCGGCCTCTTCCAACGCCTGAAGCTTCAAAGGATTGTTGGAGATGACCTTCACGTGACACAGTCCCAGATCGAAAAGTATTTCAGCACATTGCCTGTAATTGCGGAGATCCACGGCTAAGCCCAACTGTTCGTTCGCTTCAACTGTATCGGCGCCGTCATCCTGTAACGCGTAAGCACGAATTTTATTAAGAATGCCAATCCCGCGACCTTCCTGCAACTGGTAAACGACGGCCCCGCGCCCTTCCGCCTCAATCATCTTCATTGTTTCATGCAGTTGTTGTCCGCAGTCACATTTTGTGGATCCGAAGACGTCGCCGGTCAGGCATTGAGAATGAATTCTTACCAGGGTCGCCCGGTCGCGGCGTAATTCACCTTTGAACAGCGCTACAAATTCTTCTTCGCTGGTTAATGAGCGGTAACCTGCAATTTTGAAGTCTCCCCACTCAGTAGGCAGATTGGCAACCGCCACCCTTTCAACGGAAAGATTGCCAATTGACTCGGCGCAAACTGTGGACGATTGGTCCTGCACGAAGGCTCCTTAATATAAGTTGATGAGAATGGTTCCTTTGGTTGCAATTTTATCCAACTACGAGTGTAAGCGCCACACGAACGCCTTTGCGTGATGCTCTAAAGGCAATGATTAAATAAATTGCTCACGTCGGTAACGCGGGATAAGATACGCGGCGTTTGCCCAGTTAATTGGTCGTTCGCGTCTCCTGTTCCAAAACATGCCCAGCGAAATTGTCGCAGCGGACGGGTCTGGCGCCGCAAAATCGGACCCGGACACGAAGGAAAGAAAACGGCAGATGGAAAGGCGTCCTGCCCTCGTTTCTCTTCGTGGCGAGCTGATGGCGGTACCAATCCCACTTGAGCGCGATCAGGTAATGATCGGTCGCGCTCTGGAAGCTGACGTCCGCCTCAACGATTTTCGGACTTCGCGCCTTCACGCCCGCATCACGACGAACGCCGACCCCGATTCATCCGCTACTACGTATAAAATCACTGATCTTGGTTCTACCAACGGAACTTTAGTGAATGGTGAAGCTATAACAGAAGCGCTTTTAAACGACGGCGACAAGATCGAAATCGGCGATCATCTGTTTCGCTTTGATATGCAGGATGAGATCGATCGTGAGTTTCAACAACAGATCCACCGTTTGCTGGCCCATGACGAACTAACAGGATTGCTAACCAGCAAGTCGTTTTTTTCCGAACTTCGGCGTGAATCTGCACGCGCCGAAATCGAAGCGTTGCCGTTCTGTGTTCTGATGATGGATTTGGACCACTTCAAGGACGTCAATGATACTTACGGCCATCTGGTCGGCAGCAAGACTCTCGAAGAAACGGGACACATCATTAAAGCCGCGCTGCGTGCCGGCGACGTCGCGGCACGATTCGGTGGGGAAGAGTTTGCCGCGTTCCTACTCGACGCGAATTACGCTCAGGGAATGGTGGCTGCCGAGCGAGTTCGCTTGGCGGTAGCCGAACACGCGTTCTCCGCCAGCCGTCTCGGTTCCGCGGAGGCTCCTGCTACCCACCAGATCACAATCAGTATTGGTGTGGCCGCCTATCCTGATGACGCTACGGATCCTATCGAGCTGGTTGAGCTTGCTGATTCAGCGCTCTACCGCGCTAAGCGCAGCGGTCGCAACCAGAGTTGCGCTTACCGCCCTTCCGCGTCCGTTACCGAACGCCTCCTTCCGCCTCGCAGGAACTCATAAGTTGTATCGGTTTATGAAACGCGCGTGCGGCTCAAGCGTGTACAACGTGCAGCAGCTTCGCCGGTTGCACGCGCCGAATTGACCCGTGTATGCTTCCGGCATCCGTCTTCCCTTGCTTAACCGGATATATCTCAGTGACTACAAAACTCAACTTAGCTAGTAAACCATTTACTAACCGGGCTTTACCCTGGATTATTTCAGCGGTCATCATTTTTGTTTCCCTCGTCAGCCTGGTTTTCATTCTCCAGGCCACCAACCGCGCAAATGCCCAAGCCAGTGCGGTGCAAAAAGATATCAACGCGCTGGGACAGCAGGAGCTGGCGTTACGGAAACAAGCCGAGGCGGTGCGCCAATCGTTGACGACTGAGCAAAAACAGACGCTGGCCGCAGCCCATGCTCTGGTTGATCGTAAACAGTTTTCGTGGTCTCGCTTGTTCGCTGATCTTGAGTCGGCGCTGCCCGGGACGGTTCGGGTGAAGCGAATAGCCGTGCGAGGCGTTTCCACGCAAGGCACCCAGACACTGGCCGAATTGGAACTCGCGGTCGTCGCGAAAAGTCCAAACGTGGTTACAGACATGATCGCCGGCATGGATCGTGGTGGTGTCTTTCGTGCGGAGTTGAGATCGCAGAACCTTCAACGGGGCAGAGGAGAAGTCGGCTCCGAGTATGAATTGTTTGTCATCTATATGCCGCGTGCTGGAGCGCCAACCGCTACTTCACCGATCGCATCCGTTGCGCCAAACGAGGCCGTAGGAGGTAACCAATGAGTGACCCTACGCCACCTGTAACGACCAGCAATCGCCGGCGATTTGACGTGCGAATAGATAAGTTTAAGAAAGTTAGTAAAAGCGGACCCGTTGGCCCGGCCGAGTTAATCGCTTTGGCAGGAAGTCTTCTAATCCTGATACTGGT
>DATEPF010000105.1:0-16553 GCA_035273325.1 Pyrinomonadaceae bacterium
TCAGAGGGCAAGCCGTTTTTGTCGCACCTCTGATCCGCTACCCGTTCTTGTGATCCGTTACCTGTTCTTGAGCCCTTTTGGTGGGTTGCGTTTGCCACCTCGATACTCGGCCACTATAATGCGCCAAATTTTCGGGCTGCCTTGAGTCGTGAGAGATTAAGGCGCCCTCGCAAGCGGTTCCCCCAGACAGATCTATGCCGGCCCTTACCAGATGGAAACAGCGCGGACGTGTCCCGCCAATCGGCGGTGCGCCGGAAACTCCTCTGCGCACTCTGGCGTTCAACTTAACCAGGGCGGCGCGCGCGGCGTTTACCGAGCCCCACCGGCTCACAATTGAACATCAACAAATTTTTCTAAAGCGCTTGCCACGGCAACTCGACGGCTTTCGCATCGTTCATCTTTCTGATATCCATCACAGCCCGTTTACCAGCCGCCAACAGATAGAACGTGCGGTCGTCACTGCCAGCAGGTTGCAGCCGGACATCATTGCCCTCACCGGCGACTACATTTCCCATGAGCGCGAGTATGCGGCTCCCTGCGCGGAGATTCTCGGACGCTTGCGTGCGCGTCATGGTGTTTACGCAGTGCTCGGCAATCATGATCACTGGACCGACGCGGCTTTGATTACCGATCTGTTCCGCGCCGAAGGAATTACTGTTCTGGTTAATGAGGGGATGCGCTTTGCAAAGAATGGAGCCGCATTTTGGCTCGCCGGCGTCGACGATGCGATGGTCGGCCTTGAGGATCTTTCATTAGCACTCGCCGGTTCCAGCGAAGAGGAAATGAAGTTAGTCCTGGCCCACAACCCGATCATCCTGCGCCGCGCAGCACGTGCTGGAGTCGATTTGGTGCTCAGCGGTCACACTCATGGCGGACAAGTGAGTCTACGGGGAGAAAAATCTCCTGCCGAACGGCCGCGGCGCCGGCTGTTAAAAGGCCTCGCCCAGCAAGGTGACACGCAAATTTATGTAACCCGCGGTTTGGGCACAGTCGTTCTCCCAGTTCGAATCGGCTGCCCGCCTGAAGTTACGTTGCTCGAGTTAAGAAGTGCGTGAGTAAATTACTGCGTAACGCAAACTGGTCTGTGCGCCGCAGTCAGTGACCCGTTACAAGTCTCGATGGCCTCCTCCCGAATCGTTACCGTCCCAAACATGCTCACCGTCTTTCGGATGGTGTTGATTCCTGTATTCGTAACTCTTCTCTTCTACCAACGATTCATCCTGGCCCTTGCTGTTTTTGTTATTGCCGGTTTGACTGATGGACTCGACGGGTTACTTGCCCGGCGCTTTCAACAACAATCTCAGCTCGGCACCGTGCTCGACCCCATTGCTGACAAACTGATGATGGTGACCGCATTCATCGTGCTCTCGATGCGCAGCATTTTTCCCCAACCGGTCCCCAGCCACCTCCCGATACCATTCTGGGTAACGATTGCCGTCATCAGCCGTGACGTTTTTATCGTGGTCGGCGCCGCCGCAATCAACGTCATGACCGGCTTCCGCGGATTCCGGCCCTCCTGGCTGGGCAAGGTGAACACAACCGTCCAGATAATCGCGATCGCTATCATCATGTTCGCTGCCAGCGTGCCCGTCTACACCGGCTATTATCTGCCGACCCTCTACGTCATTATCTTCACGTTCGCCGTCACCTCCGGCCTTCACTACATATTCTTCGCTTCGCGGCTGCTAAACGAAGATCGGCGCCAGAACGCCGAAAACGCGGAATAACCCCGCAAAACGGACCCTCCGACCCGGCTCTTAAAAGTTGACAATGAGACACTCAGGTATTATATTACTCCTGCATTCAACTCAATTTTAGCGGGCCTGGCAACAGGCCAAATATCCTGTGGAGAAGGTTAAAGATATGAGCAAGATTATTGGAATCGACCTGGGAACGACCAACTCGGTAGTTGCCGTTATGGAGGGTGGCGAACCGACCGTCATCACTAATTCTGAAGGCGGGCGCACGACCCCGTCGGTGGTGGCTTTTACCAAAGACGGCAGCCGGTTGGTTGGACAGGTGGCCAAACGCCAGGCGGTCACCAACCCCGAGAATACCGTCTATTCAATCAAACGATTTATGGGCCGGCGCTTTAATGAAGTGACCGAAGAAAAAAAGCAGGTGCCGTACAAGGTGAAGGCTGCGGGCACCGGCGATGTGCGTATTGAGGCTGGAGGCAAGGAATGGAGCCCACCGGAGATTTCGGCAATCGTCCTGCAAAAGATGAAGCAGTCCGCCGAAGACTACCTCGGACAAAAAGTGGAGAAGGCGGTGATCACCGTTCCAGCCTACTTCAACGACGCTCAGCGCCAAGCCACTAAGGACGCCGGAAAGATTGCCGGGCTCGAAGTGATGCGCATTGTCAACGAACCGACGGCGGCGGCGCTGGCTTATGGCCTGGACAAGAAGAAAGACGAGACCATCGCAGTGTTCGACTTCGGTGGGGGCACGTTTGATATCTCGATCCTTGAAGTTGGCGAAGGTGTGGTCGAGGTGAAATCGACCAATGGTGACACTCACCTCGGCGGCGACGACATTGACGAGCGTTTAATCGAGTGGATCATCGAAGAGTTTAAAAAAGATCAGGGCATCGATCTTTCCAGCGACAAGATGGCCTTGCAGCGTCTGAAGGAGGCCGCGGAAAAAGCCAAGATCGAACTCTCCAGCACCATGGAGACAGAAATAAATTTACCATTCGTTACCGCAGATCAATCCGGACCGAAGCACCTGGCGATGAAGCTAACGCGTTCGCGGTTTGAGCAGTTGGCCGAACCAATTCTCAGCCGTCTGAAAGGACCAGTCGAACAGGCAATTAAGGACGCCGGCGTCGATTCGAAAAAGATCGATGAAGTCGTTCTGGTTGGTGGTTCTACTCGTATTCCCAAAGTGCAGGAGATGGTGCGCGATCTGTTTGGTAAAGAGCCAAACAAGAGCGTAAACCCTGACGAAGTGGTCGCCATTGGCGCTGCTGTTCAGGCCGGCGTGTTGTCTGGTGAAAAGACCGACATCCTGTTGTTAGACGTAACTCCGCTGAGCCTCGGCATTGAGACGCTTGGTGGTGTATTTACCAAGTTGATCGAGCGCAACACGACCATTCCTACGCGCAAGTCGGAAATCTTTTCCACGGCGTCTGACAACCAGACCTCCGTGGAGGTGCACGTGCTGCAAGGTGAACGGCCGATGGCGAGCGACAATCGCACGCTAGGAAAGTTTCACCTGGTTGGTATTCCACCCGCGCCGCGCGGCATGCCGCAAGTAGAAGTAGCATTCGACATTGACGCGAACGGTATCGTGAACGTTTCGGCCAAGGACATGGGCACCGGTCGCGAACAGAAGATAACGATCACGTCATCGTCTGGTCTATCGAAAGAAGAGATCGACAAGATGATGCGTGATGCTGAATCGCACGCTGCCGATGACGTTAAGAAGCGCGAAGAGATTGAAGCGCGCAACCGTCTGGACGGTTTGACCTACCAGATGGAGAAAACCCTAAACGACAACCGCGAAAAAGTCGGAGCGGTTGCAGGGGAAGTCGAGACAGCGATCGCTGAAGGCAAGAAAGCTTTGGCTGAAGGCGGCGTCGACCGGTTGAACGAGGCTTTCAACCAGCTACAGGCCGCTTCACACAGAATGGCGGAAGCGCTTTATCAGCAAACCGCTGCCAGTGGTGGCAGTGAGACACCAGGCGAGGAGCAGGCTTCGGCGGCGGGGGCTTCGACTGCGGGGGGCGCAGGCGACGACAACGTCATCGACGCTGAATACGTCGACGTCGACGAAAACAAGTAAGACTCGACGCGGTGACGCGGAGAAACGGAGACGCGCGGGAAGACTCTGCATTCGCCGCGTCTCCGTGTCCCATCGTTGCCGCGTCAGTTTTTAACGATGGCTAAACAAGACTATTACGAAGTACTGGGCATCAAACGCGACGCCAAGCCGGAGGAGATCAAAAAAGCCTACCGGCGCCTGGCGCGTAAGTATCACCCTGATGTGAACCCGGGCGACAAAGCATCCGAGGAACGCTTCAAGTTAACTACCGAAGCCCACGACGTCCTTTCCGATCCCAAGAAACGTAAGGTCTACGATCGCTTTGGGCAGTATTCCGACAACCTGGCCGACGCCGCCGCGCGTGGCGCCGGGCCAACCCCCGGGCGCGCTGCCCCCAATTTTGATTTCAGCGGATTCGATTGGAGCACCGGGGCCGGGGCCGGCGGCGCCTCGTCATCTGGAAGCAGCTTTCGCGACATCTTCGCGGATCTGTTCGGCGGCGGCGCGCGAGAACAGGAACCGCCACGTCCACAGCCAAAGAAGGGTGCGGATATCGAGATGCCGCTCGCCCTCAGCTTCGAAGAAGCGATCAAAGGCATCACCACAAATATTACCGTCAATCGGTCGGAACAATGTTCGCGCTGCAACGGTGCGGGAGACATTGGTGGACCAGTGACGGTCTGTAGTACATGCAACGGTTCCGGCCAGGTGCAACGGGCAGGAGGTCGCCTGCGTTTCGCTCAGGAGTGTCCTGACTGCGGCGGCACAGGACGGCGACGTTCGCCATGTTCTTTATGCAAAGGCAAAGGAACGATCCCGAAAACAGAAAACGTTAAAGTCCGAATCCCGGCAGGTGTCGAAACCGGCTCGCGTGTAAGAATTCCGGGGAAGGGCCAGGGTGGCCGGCTCGGCGCGCCTCCGGGCGATTTGCACATCATCACCAACGTCGGGACACACAAATATTTCACGCGCAAAGGCGACAACATTTACGTGGTCGTACCGCTGACTGTGCCGGAAGCAGCGTTGGGAGCAAAGATTGAAGTACCGACGGTGGAAGGCAAGGCCCAGCTTCGTATTCCACCCGGCACTCAGTCTGGTCAGAAGTTTCGATTACGACAGCGGGGAGCACCGTCGCTACGAAATCCGGGCGCACACGGAGACCAGTTTGTGGAAGTGCAGGTGATGCTGCCGAAAGTAATCTCGGAAGAGACGAAGGAACTGTTGAAGCAGTATTCGAAACTGAATTCAGAGAATCCGCGGGTAGAAATGGGATTGGAGTAGTGTTCTCGTTTCGTGTGTTTCGGGGATCGTTTTTTTAACCGGCGGGAAAATACGATCCACGAAATACACGAATCACTAAGTCATGAAACGTAAAGCCAAAACATACACAATCAGCGCTGTAGCGGACCAGTATGGTCTGCACCCCCAAACGCTGCGGATGTATGAGCGCGAAGGATTACTTAAGCCTTCGCGGTCAGAAGGCAATACGCGCCTCTACACCGACCCGGACCTGCTGCGCCTGGAACTCATTCTTTCGCTCACGCGCGATCTCGGCGTCAATCTCGCCGGAGTGGAAATCATTCTCAACATGCGCGAAAAGATGGACGCGATGCAGCGAGAGTTTGAGCGCTTCTTCCAATACCTTCAATCTCACGCCGAAGAGCTGACGAATTTCGCTGAACCTCCCGCAGAAGGCACTACTGACGCACTCGTTCCCATCTCACGCGCTGCCGCCCTGCGCCGCGGTTCGGCTTCACGCGGCTAAAACTCCCTTAACAGGGCGTTAATACTTGACTTCTTAATCAATCGTAATGGGCTAAAACTTCTGCAGCCTGGAGGGCTGTCAGAAGTTCTAAAGAGGGACGCGTTTGATAAGTCAAGTATGTTCGCCCGCCTTAACAGAGTTCTTGCATTTCCTGGTTTCTCGCTACCGCGCTGGTCGCGTGCAGTAAATGAACCGGGAGAGTAGCCTACCCCACACAGTTAACCCTCACTCTTAAGGATCGCCACAGCACGTGGACGATTCAGGTCTGCATTGCGATCACCCATCCGCTGTTGGAACACAAGATGAGAAATCGCGAGGCAATGGTCCTCATTAAAGTCACTGTACTCTTTCTTATCCTCCATCTTGTTCCAGGAACTGCGGCGGCGCAGGATCTCGACAACGCCACGATCAGCGGACGCGTTGTCGATCAAAACGCAGCAGTTGTTCCCGGCGCCAATGTCGAGGCAATTCTGGTTAAGACCGGGGCTGTACGGCCTGTCGTCACCGGTGCTGACGGGCGTTACCTGATCATCGAGCTTGAGCCAGGTGTTTATACCTTGCGCGTTTCCGCCACGGGGTTTGGACCACAGGAACGAACCGAGTTGACTCTCATCTCAGGACAGAACCTGCAACTTGAAATCACGCTCGCGCCGCAAGGTGTAACGGTCGATCCGGTGACGATCGTGGCCACGGAAACTCCCGCGGTTGACACGACGCGCACGGTAGTTGGCGGCACGGTTACCACTCGCGAAATCGAATCATTGCCTATTGCTTCGCGTTCAGTTCTCGATCTGATTTTTACCCTGCCGGGAGTTTCCGAAGAAGCACTATCAACTCGAGATCTCGCGGAAGATCGGAATACGAATGCTTCCGGCACTCCCGAGGAGTCAGGCACGTTTTCACTCTCCGTTGGTCCCGCTTACTCGAACAACATCACGATTGATGGCCTGGACAAGAATGACGATCGCGCTGCTCGCGAACGCTTCCAACCGTCGGTCGAAGCGGTGGAAGAAGTGCAGGTGATCACGAACCAGTTTTCGGCCGAATATGGCCGGGCCTCGGGTGGGCGCATCAACATTCGCACGCGCGGAGGTTCAATCAATTATCGCGGCCGCTTCTTTTATTTTTTCCGCAATGACATTTTTAACGCAAACACTTCAAACAATCAGGCTCGGGGAATTCCGCGATTACCACTCGAGCAGCACAATCCTGGCTTCACCTTCAGCGGTCCGGTGCGGCTACCTTTCTACGATGGACAGAAACGCACTTTTTTCTTTTCCGCGTACGAGTACGACACTCAACTCGACTCGGCAACGATCGATACGCTCGTTCCTATTCAGCCGAACCCGTTGTTTGCGATTCCTGGTCCAACAGTGACGGCGCCGAACGCGATCGGTCCGCTGCGGTCTGCCGAAGGAATCGCTCCGTTTGTGCAGAACGTCAGCACGCCGTCAAAAAACAACATCTTCACGACCCGAATAGATCACCAGTTTGCCGAGACCCACCACGGTTCCATCCTTTACCAGATGGGACGCCAAAATAACCTGCGGCAATTCGGCGGCGGCAACCGCTTGGCCCAGGCGTTGCTTGGCCGAACCAGGGGCACTGACGCGCTTTCCTTCACTGACAATTTTGTTTTTTCCCCCAACGTCGTGAATCAAGCGCGCGTACAGTTTTCAAGATTGACTCCTGGCGTCCAGACCTCAGGTGGCCGCCGGCCGGTTGTCTTGATCACGTTGAATGACCCACTGCCCTCTACTGATCCAAATCAGCGCTCGGGCACATTGGTCGCCGGGTCATCTACATCCGGAGCGACCGATCGTAGTGAAGAACGCTGGCAGATTCAGAACGTGATGTCGTGGGTCACCGGATCACATTCACTGAAAATCGGCGGAGACGTTCAGAAAGTCCGTTCAACTTTCATAGACTTATCCGACATCTCCGGCACTTTCTCTTTCGACAGTGCAGCGGATTTCATTGCCAATACGCCCAGTCGCTTCCGGCAAAACTTTCAAGCCGAGTCCACGCAAAACAATACCTATCTCGGGTTTTTCATTCAGGACGAATGGCGCCTCAAGTCAAACCTGGTGCTCAGTTATGGGCTCCGTTGGGAACGTGAATCGATTGTCGATGACGTTAACAACTGGGGACCGCGCCTTGCCGTCGCATACGATCCGTTCAAGTCAGGTAAAACTGTAATTCGGGCCGGCGCCGGCATGTTTTATAACCGCGCGTTGCTTCGCACTATTGACGACTTCACGCTCGGCGCTAATCAACTCTTTTTTGACACCAACGATTTGATCGATCCGGCTACCGGACAGATCGGTAGTGCTGACTTCAGACGCAACTTCATCGGTGCGAACCTGCATTTCCCCGGGGCCCTGACTGCCGATTCTCCGCTCGTACAACAATTTGGAACCCTGAATCTCGGCTTCTCACGGCGCCTGGATCCGGAGTTGCGCATTCCCGAGAGTTACCAGGCAAACGTAGGTTTCGAACGCGAGTTAGCCGGTGGTTTTGTTTTTGAATCCAACTACACTTTTAATCGCGGCCTGCATCTGTGGCGGGAATTCAACTCTAACGCTCCGAGGCTTCCGGCGGGCTCTCGCAACTTCTCCGAATTTCTCGGCTCTCAGGATTTTGTAAACTTTCGTAGCGGCGTACTGGGCCCACGTCCTCTCTATAACGCCTCGACGGCCGGGGAACTAATACGTTTTGTTTTTGCGCCGCCCGATCCTTCAAACCCAAACGCAATAGTCCGCGTAATCGAGTTTGGCGTTCCGGTTTCCATTTTCAACCTCAACAGTTTTACTTCCACTACGGCCGTCGAGGTTGCTCTGGCTGCTTTAAATAGACTGCGCCCCGATCCAAGCCGCGCTGAAGTCGAACAACTTGTGTCCGCGGGCAACAGTATCTATCACGGACTGACACTCGAGTTGCGCAAACGATTTAAGCGTACCGAGTCGTTCAGCATGTCGTTTCGCGGCGCGTATACCCTCTCGTTTTTGGAAGACGATGGCGTGGTCAATACATCGGACGCGTTAGTCGTCGGTGACTTTGGTCGCGAACGCGCGCGCAGCCTTCTGGATCGTCGTCATCGTTTTGTATTCTCAGGAACGTTTGACACTCCGAGATATCTCGGCAAGCTGCGCTTCTCACCAATACTCAGAATTACTTCGGGCGCGCCATTTAATATTTCCATTGGCGGCGTCGACCGGAACCTGGACGACGTGGGTAACGATCGCCCTATATTCAACGGCGATACATCTTTGTTGCGTTGGCGTGGACCGGGCGACCCGATCGATCCGGCAATACTCAATCTGTTTGCCATCCCGACGATCGGCCAAACAGGAAATCTCCCTCGCAACGCCGGATTGGGACCGGGTCAATTCTTCCTCGACCTAAACATCACGCGCGAGTTTTGTTTGACTGAACGCATCCGATTGCGACCGGTGATCGAATTAGACAACGTCCTCAATAAGACTGTGTTCAGTTTCGGAAGCGAGTTCATAAACTTCAGCGCTCTCTCGCCAGCCGCAACGCCCGCACAGCGCCAGGCGTTTATCGATTCCTTCCTTGTCACAACCCGCACACTACGCCCGCGTCAGGTCCGCATCGGCGTTCGAATCGATTTTTAGTTTTAGTTCGAAGACAGCGGCAACGTCTGCAGGAATTGTGCGAGGCGGGCATGTGATTGCCCACCGGCTTCCCTGAACCGGGAGCCGATAGTGTAGGTCGCGATGGCGCCGCTTAGTGTTTTCTTGAAGTAGACCGCTTCGAGTTCCAATCCGATGAGACCATCCGGAAGCCGTAACTCGGCGTCAAATGATTTGTCTTTAGCATTGAGGTAGCGATCGATGTTCCTCGCAGAAACTACCAGTGCCATTCCGGACTCGCTGATGTTGCGCGTGCGCCCGACTAAAGTTAACCGGCCGGCATCACCTATTTTGGTGAAGGATGCCGGAGGCCGAAACTTGATGGTCACTTCCAGTTGTACCGCACGCCGGCGATGGGCGCGACGGCCTGGCTCCGTCTTCATAAGACGTGTATCGCTTTCAAAAGTTCGCAGAACTTGTGCGCCACAATCTATCATATTTCTTATTCTTCAAAAGGCCAGTGGCTGTTTTGGATTTCGGAGGTTTTGTCGATCGCTCTCATGCAGTCTAAAAAGCGGTCCACGAACTTCACGAAACACTAACGAGGCTGGCCCGTGATAAACTTCGCCAAGTCTTGTCCGATAATGTCGAACCTTCCATCACAACAGGAACAACTCAGCGAAGTTGACAGCGCCCTGCTCGACGCGGAATTGTTCCTGAAATACAAAGCGCCCGAACGCGCGTATAAACGGTTGCGGGTGGCGCTGGAGAGTAACCCGCGCTCAATTGCTCTGCGCGAACGTTTACGCGAGATTGCGATCGCACAAAAGCAGAAAGAGGAAGCGGCGCGACAATGCTTGTCGCTGGCCAGTCTTTACACAGAGCGGGAGGAATTCGACACTGCCTACGATCGACTTCTGGAAGCGAAACAACTTGATCCGCGGTTGAATATTGCCAGCGGACTGGAGGCCGTACGTCGTGCGCGTCGTCCTGATTTGAGGCCCGAAGCGGCCCCTGTTGCACGCCCGCCACGAGTCGATTACGTAACGCTGGCTGGAGATTTGGCCATCATCAATGTGTTTGACGTGATCCAGGTAATTGAAAACGCCAGGATTACCGGTTCACTGGATCTAAACAGCGACTCACAGTCAGGCCGAATACTTTTTAACGACGGCCGGATTGTTGACGCAGAGTCGGGTGGGGCATCCGGTGAAGATGGGTTCAAAAGGATCGTTGAAATTACCACCGGAAGTTTTCAGTTTCAGAAAACGGACACCGACTTTCCCGTGCGCATCACCGCGTCGAGCAACACCAACTTGATACTAGACACACTCCGTCATCTCGACGAATCGAAGCGTTAGCAATGGGCCACACGTAATCTGCTTTACGTCTAAATATCTCTCGGTTATTCTAGACGCAACCGCACTCCCGCCGCCCAGGACAGATCAACCTCCCTAACATTTTGCGCTCAGCGTAAGAAGCGGGTAGACGTGTATTTACATGGGCCTTTTCGAGGAGAACATGCGGGCAAAACTACAAGCATTAGTAATTGACGACGACCCCGGCATAACCTCGCTGCTGGCAGAGGTCCTGCGGCAGGATGGGTGGGAAGTTACAGAAGCAGGGTCTGCGGAAGAAGCATTTGAACAATTAACCGGCAGGCCGTTGGGTGCGGTGTTCTGCGACGTACGCCTCGGCGGCCCCGAAGATGGGTTTGCCGTGTTGCGTCGCTTCAAGCAACAGATGCCAGCCACGCCGGTGGTCCTGATGACGGGTTACGCCAGCGCCTTAGGGGCGCTGGACGCTTCTTCGTTCGGAGCCTACGACTACATTCTCAAGCCTTTCGAAGTGGAGGACGTCGAGTCGATCTCGAGGGCGCTGAAGGAACAAGTTCTCAACTACCAAAGGCGGCGTGTACGTTCGCCAATCGCCGCTACCAAATATCAACCTGAATTGCGTGTGATAGGCCGCAGTGCCGCGTTTATCGACGTGATGAAAAAAGTGGGGCGATATGCGTCGACGGATCTTCCGGTCTTGTTAAGTGGCGAATCGGGTACCGGCAAAGAAGTAATCGGTTCGTCCCTTCACAGCCGCAGTTCGCGTCGAGACTTCCCTTTCATCACTGTTAACTGTGGGGCGATCTCGTCCGAATTGATCGAATCCGAATTATTCGGGCACGTTAAAGGCGCCTTTACTGGTGCCGATCGTGATCGGAAAGGTCTTTGGGCCGCCGCCGACAAAGGTACGGTCTTTCTGGATGAGATCACGGAAACCTCACCCGCGTTCCAGGTGAAACTACTGCGGGCCTTGCAACAGGGAGAGATCCGTCCGGTTGGTTCGAACGAAACACTACGAGTGGACGTTCGCGTAATTGCAGCTAGTAATAGAAATGTTGAAGAGGAGGTGCGCGAAGGAAGGTTTAGAGAGGATCTTTTTTATCGGTTAAACGCCGTTTCGATCCGGCTGCCACCTCTGCGCGAGCGACCGGAGGACATTCTGTTGCTCGCCCGTAGTTTTGCTGAACAGGTTTTCTCTATCAAGACTCCGGTAACCTTTTCTGCTGAAGCGATCGAGTTATTGCAGCGCTATCCGTGGCCCGGAAATATTCGTGAACTCGAAAACGCAGTTGTACTGGCAACAGCCTTAAGTGACGGGGTGATCCGTGCCAATAATCTGCCCGACCGTGTAAAGAATTACTCACCGGACGTGAACGCGGAGCCGCCTCGGTCTGCGGAATCGGCCAGTGAGATTGTGCCGCTCGCAGTTATGGAAGCCCGCTACATCAGAGAGGTACTCAGTTACACGAGCGGTAACAAACAGGCCGCCTCACGACTCCTCGGTATCGATAGAAAACGTCTCGATCGCATTATGAAGCGCCACCACATCAGTCTAGCCTCGTAGTTCTAACCCCCTGCCGCTTACGAAGAGTCAGAAAAACAATTGCGACGATACTCAATCGTCGCCCTCCTCCGTGGCCGCCGCCATTCAGAATCACGCACACCCATAACATCTCGCTGTGAATCATCCTCTGGTTGGCACGCCCGGTGCACCATTACCTGGCGCAGCTCACTTGCTGCACATAAAGCCGGCGTATGGGGCATTGCGGCGCGGCAGATTGCCTGCCTTCAAACAAATTGCCCCAGTGTTCAACGTCGAGGCCCTCACAATCCAGAAAGGAATTTTGCGATGTCAAAGTTGGCTTCCGGTTGGTTACAAATCAGCACTGCGTTAATTCTGGGAGCGATGATAAACGTGCAAGGACAGCAATCTCAGACGGACCTGCCCCCAGCCGACGCGATGGCGACTATGGTGGAAGTGGCGGAGCCTCCACCTCCGTCGTTGAACGGCGCGCGCGTGATCGAACAATTTGTAAAAGCAGAAAAGCTGGTTCGCGATTCAATGAATCAGCACATGTTCAAGCGCGACGTGCTTCTTCAAACAATCGGCCCCGACGGTGAACCGAACGGAGACTACATTCGTCGTTCTGAATTCATTTTTGACGATCGCGGAAATCGGATTGAACGCGTCGTGTATCACCCGGCTCCTTCTCTGCAAAGGATGAAGATCACGAAGGAAGACATTCAGGATTTAGCTGGGGCGCAATTGCTGGGAATAGATGTGACCGAACAAAGCAAGTACCGGCTAATTTTCGTGGGAGCGGAAACTTTGGTTAACCGGCAGACCTTCGCCATCGATGTCACCCCGCACGTAAAACCAAATCCGCACAAAATGAAAAACAGATTTTTCGTGGGACGAATCTGGATCGACGCGAAGACTTTTCAGATCGTCAAGGTCCGCGGAAAAGTTGAACCGCAAGGTAAGCAACGGTTCCCCATTTTTGAAACGTGGCGCGATACGCCGCAGGGCGAGCTCTTGTTTCCGACGCGGACACATGCTGATGACATCCTGCATTTTCCGCAGTTTGACGTTCATTACAGCGTCCAGGTGCGGTATTACGATTACAAATTGTTTGCCGGTAAGGTGACCATCAAGGATGTCGAGGATGGCAGTGAAGGCTCAGAATCGTTGAACGCTCCTGACGTTTCACCCCGCTTTTCGAAGCGCGCAGCGACAGCTTGCAAAACCAAAAAGTCCGCTCCGCCCGTCAGTCTTTATGTTTGGCCACCGGACAGCAAGGTTCGCGTTTATTTCATGCGCGGTATGTTTACCCGCGAACAGCGACAAACGCTGCTGGCGGCGATGAAAGATTGGAACCAGGGCGTTCAACAAGTCGGGGCCGGCGTTTCGTTCACTGATGGTGGTGAGACCGAACGCCGGGTTAGTTGCAGTAAGTGTCTAACGATCGCCCGTAAACATCCGAAGGTCAAAACCAAATTTTACGCAACGTTTTATCCAGTCCATTACGAGCAAAACGGTTGGCTAAACTCTGCCTGGATTGAGTTTGATCAAGCCACTGTCGACCCTACAGCCCTGCAAGGTTATATGGCGCACGAGCTCGGACACAGCCTGGGTCTGGATAATTGTCCATCTTGTGGAAACAAAAAAAGCATCATGAATAGCTTCCCTGCAATTAACCGGCACAACGGTTTGCTTTCGCCTACGCAATGTGATCTGGAAGTAGTGCGGAGAGTTTATAACGAACACCGCAAGGTGGCCGCCTCCTCAACCCAAACGATTGCCGTAGCTGTAGGCAGGTAAAAATGAACTCTCGGCAAGAAACTACAACGAGCTCTCCCGGCCCATCTATTCTGTGGTTGGCTATGTTATTGCTGCTGACAAGCCTGACCGGAATCAACCAGGCGCAAACTCGGGTAAAAGATTGCAAGGTCGGTTCCCGCGCCGCCGCAACCGGATTCTGGACCTGGCCGCCTGACAGTCAGATCTATGTATTCGTTCTGCAAAACAATTTTTCGAAAGAAGAGCTTTCATCCCTGACCCGGGCAGTAAATATGTGGGACGCAGTTTCGGAAACGACAGAATCAAAAGTACGGCTCATCTATGCTGGCCCAACCGACGCGCCGCGTGACTGTGAAAACTGTCTTACTCTTCAGCGCGGAAATGTTCATAACGACAAAAGCCGGCATGGTGGTGAGATAAGGGCCTTCGGCATCAACGGCACGCGCATCATCCACCACGCCTCAATAGTCATCGATCCAGGAATGAGAACCTCAGAATCACTGACAAGTGCTATCGCGCACGAGCTTGGACACAGCTTCGGGCTGCAGGACTGCTACAACTGCAAAGACCGCAGTACCGTTATGACTAAGTTCAGCGGTTTCAGCGTATCGAATGGACTCGAAGGCCCGACTGGTTGTGACGTCGCGCAAGTCAAAAAAGCGTACACCGAACTGAGGCAGCGTTATCGTCCGGTGATGGTATATGTGGACGAAGGTGAGGAGCCCGTGCCTGATGACACGCCGCTCGTTATACCAGAACCTTGACTGTCTACGATTCTATCTCTTTGGGCGAGACGGCAGTTCGATCGAAAACACACTTCCCTTTCCGACCTCGGAGCTAACGCTTATCTCACCGTCGTGCAGTAACGCGAGGTGTTTCACAATCGCCAGTCCCAGCCCGGTGCCACCTTTCTCACGTGACCGTGCGCGGTCCACCCGGTAAAACCTTTCAAACAATCGTTCCAGATGGTGCGCCGGGATTCCCTCCCCGGTATCTTCCACGATGATTCGATCGCGACTGCGATCCGCTGACTGGTCCCATCTGACGCTCACACTGCCGCCTTTCCGGTTAAACTTGATCGCATTATCAACGAGATTAGTGAGCATCTGCTCGAGGCGGCGGGGATCTACATAAACATTCACATCGACACCTACGTCGTTTTTCACCGCCACCTCCATCGCCTCCGCTTTCCCTTCGAGCGATGAAAGAACCTCGTCCACCGCCGGTTGCAGTCTCACCCTTTCCGACCGGACCTGCACATTGCCGGCTTCAATCGCGCTCAGCTCCGATATGTCATCAATCAAATCGTGCATGCGCAGGGCGTTCTTACGAATGATGGGAAGAAAGCGACGCGTCGCCTCCTGATCTTCGATGGCGCCGGTCTCCAGAGTTTCTACAAAAGCCAGGATCGCAGTTAACGGAGTTCTGATCTCGTGTGAAACGTTGGACAGGAATTCCTGTCTCACTTGCTCGAGACGCTCAAGGCGAGTTACATCCACAAACACACCCAGAGCGCCGCGCGCCGGTTTTTGCCCGTTGTCTTCATCGGATCCGCCAAGCGGAACCACGCGCAAATCAAAGATCAAGCGATCCTGTCCATGCGTCTGCACCTTTACACCACTCCGTTCGATTCCTTTGAGCGCATCAAGAAATGCCCCGTAGATTGCCGGGTTTCGCGTCAGCTCAGTGAGGCGCTGCTCCGCGAGGTTTCCACGTGAAAGATTAAACAGGCGGTGGGCGGCCGGGTTCGATGCCACCACGCGCATGTCTTTATCAACCACCAACAGCCCTTCACGCATTCCGCTCATCGTGGCTTCAAACAGCTTGCTAAATGCAAAACTGTCTGCCTGTGAATTGTCTTGAGATAGATGTGAATCCGCCGAGTGTTGGGCGGTAAGCGAATTTCGGTATGAATAAATAACAAAACCGAGCGCGAGGAGAATGACCAGCACGGCACCGGCTAGGCGTACGGCCGAGGAGGGCACCAACAGAAAAACTGCAACCGCAACGGCACATGCCAGGATCAGTAATGCGTTGCGCTTGCTCATGTGAACAATACTTATTCGCGGGAGATGCCACTAGTGCCGACGAAGCGATAACCTACTCCGACGACTGTTTCGATACTGATACCGCAGTCGCCCAGCTTCTGTCGCAAGCGCCTGATATGCACATCAAGCGTCCGTGCGTCTCCGTAATAGCTGTAACCCCATACACTATCCAATAATTGCTGCCGGGTAATCACTCGGTCCGGACTTTTCGCCAACACCGACAAAAGAGTGAACTCTTTGTTCGTTAACCTGACTCTGTTTCCGCAGCATACGACGCGGATATCATCAAAGTCGATCATCAACTTGTCGTCTTCATAAGTCTTCGGTTTATTGTCGTCGCTACGCCGCATGACGGCGCGTACACGCGCCAGCAATTCCCGCACAGAAAACGGCTTCGTAATGTAGTCGTCTGCTCCCAGATCCAGGCCCGCGACGCGATCTGATTCTGACGCCTTAGCGGTCAACATAATGATCGGCGTCCGGCGGGTCGCCGGTTCGCGTCGAAGTCTGCGGCACAACTCTACGCCGCTCATGCCGGGCAACATGAGATCGAGGATGATTAAAGATGGTGGTTCGTTTTCGTTCAGTGCAGCTGTCAGCCCCGCCTCACCTGTAGCCGCGAGTACGGTATGCAGGCCTTCCCGCTCGAGGTTATATTTCAAACTCTCGGAAATGTCGGGATCGTCTTCAATGACGAGGATTGGATGGAACATAGGTGGGACAGACATTCTTGTCTGTCAT
>DATEPF010000106.1:0-4061 GCA_035273325.1 Pyrinomonadaceae bacterium
AAACGGAAGAAGAATGCTCCTACGTATGCCACGCAAAACCTTAATAGCTTCGGGGTGAAGAAAGTGCTCACTGGTTGGGTCTGCTGTCCGATGCTCCACTACGAGAGATTCATCGAATACTGGAACCCCGCAGCTTCCCAAACAACATGGGCATCGTCCGGTTGTGTGTGATCGCACCAAACTCGCTGAACTTGCAGAGAGAGGCGCAATCGCCGGAACTTCAAGCGCAAGATGTCGTCTCTGGACGGTGGCAAGGACACCTTGGCCCTTTTCCCATAATTCGACGTACCCTCCACCAATGCCCAGCGCATCCTGTACACAGCGAATGTACTCTGCCCAAGTTTCTGCTATCGGCTGAAACCGTTTGCCGGTCGCCCGCATGGTGGTCAGCTTGGTTTGCTTATTAATAGGGGAATCGTTCTTAAGCCCCATGTGCTTGATACGCTGTTCTGCCGCACGAAGCACTGAAGTGGGAATCTTATCTCCCCAGACGCGCATCTCCTCGATCAGAGGATGAATCCGCAACTGCGCCTTAGGCGTTTTGGACCAAAGTTGGGCCATGCGTTCTGGCTGTTCGGCCACATTGTCCGGCTCATCCAGTAACAGACGTGCGATCTCGACATCGAGTCCACCAATCTCGTATGGTCGCACGGCTTTGTCATCGAATTCTACGGCCAATCCATCAAAGTCCACCGGGTCGAGTTCCTCTGAGGATGCCTCCTCGCCCAGAAGGCGCTTAAGCCAATGCCGTCCGCTACGGGCTTTAGCCTCAGAGTCAACAGCGTGAGGTTTCTCATCTGGAACAATGGCTTTGCTACGGCGAGCCGCAGGTCTGGACTTTTTCTTACTGAGTGCCCGACCGGTCGGTGTATCAAGCTTGGCTATCTTACTGGGTGGACCTTGGCCAACAATACGGCCACCGGCGGGTCCGCCGCCGGGGCCGAAGTCTACCACCCAGTCACTAGCGCGAATAAGGTCGAGATTGTGTTCTACTAAGACTACTGTATTGCGCCCTTCGGCTACCACACGGTCCAGCACTTTTAGTAGTTGAACTATGTCCCGAGGGTGGAGACCCGCCGAAGGTTCATCAAGCACTAATAGAAAGCCCTCGGGATACTCTACTCCTAACGTCCGCGCCACTCTGAGTCGCTGATGCTCGCCACCGCTCAAGCGGTCGACTCGACGCCCAAGTGTGAGGTATCCAAGATCCAGTGCTACTAATTGTTCGATCAATGGTCGCCATTCCGCTAAGGCTGCGAACGGATGATTGTATAGTTCTGTAATCGAGAGATTGAGAAGATCGGAGACGTTCAGCCCTTCAACTCGTACCCCCAATGCCTCTTCTCCAAAACGGCGACCACCGCAATGAGGGCAAGATACCCATCTTTCCCCGTCCTCAATTTCGCCCAGACCTAAGCATGTTTGGCAACGTCCACGACCCGCATTCCAACCGAAATCTGTAACAGTCAGTTTTGCCCTGTGTGCTTCCGGTGACTTGGCAAAAATACGTCGCAGATCTTCTGCTATTCCAAGCAGGGTAGCAACTGTGCTGCGGCGCTGAGCACTTGATGTGCGAGGTTCCAGCGCCAATACGGAATGAATACTTTCAGTGCCAGTGATGTTTTCCCATATACCATCAGGCCAGGCGAACCCTTCACTCTCAACACGTTCGGGCAGGGTCTGGGCCAGAGCGGGCAGTAAGATTCCCCTTATAAAGCTTGATTTTCCTGAGCCCGACACGCCTGTGATGCAAACCAAACGACCGAGCGGTATTCGGCATGTAATATTCGAGAGTGTGTGTATCCTCGCGCCTTCCACCGTGAGCCAAGAGTCATGTGCTGTGGTCGGTATCTGTGATCGTTCGATTTGCGGATGCCAATTCGATGTAAAAACATGCTGCGGTGATCCGCTATTAACTATGCGTCCGCCCTGCTCGCCTGCTCCCGGACCGATTTCCAGTACATGATCAGCAATAGAAGCCAGTGAGAGACGATGTTCGTTTATAATGAGCGTATGGCGGTGTTTTAATTCTGTGAGAGCATCCGCGAGACGGGCAACATCTTCTTCGTGAAGACCGCGTGCAGGTTCATCGAGCAATAACGCCAGCCCTTGCCCGCGAGCACGCAAAATCGCCGCCAGCCGAGAGCGACGACTTTCACCTTCGCTAAGAGTTGTCATGCCACGCTCACCTGCGAGATGTCCAAGCCCAGCCGAAACAAAGGACTCAGAAGCTGCATGCAGACTGGCAGCGAGCGAACGTGCCTCCTTAGGTAGCCCATGTTTCAGTTTCCCTCGGGGAACAGCGAGTTGTTCAAGCTCATCGAATATAACCCCGAGCAGGGCTGGCAAATTCCATCGGCCTAACCGTAACGCGCGTGCAGCCCTGGACCAGCGTGTGCCATTGCATTCGGGGCATGGACCTTCGGTTGTTAATGCTTCAAGCGCACGCGCACCCGCACCACTGCCTTCGGCGCGACGAAGGATGGCTGGAACAAAGCCAGGAAAGGGACGTGGTGGATTCATCTTACGGCCTGTCTTTCGGTCTATGTCAGCGACTGCTTCCTGTCCTGAACCGTGAAGAATGAGATGACGCGCGTCCTCGCCGAGCCGCTTCCAGGCAAGGTCTGGGTCAAAATCCCGCAAGCCGCGTAGACCTTCAATGGTCTCATGCTGAATATTGACATAGCGATAATTCTTTTCAGTCCACAATAATAAAGCGCCCTCGTGCAAGCTACGCTCAGGGTGAATGACAAGGGCAGTGTCGGTGACTGTGCGCTTTCGTCCTAATCCCTGACAGGCAGGACAAGCGCCGCTTCGAGGATTCGATGGAGAATTGAAAGACAACAGCGAATCACTGGGAGGGGCAAAGGGGCGTTGCACTTTCGGATGAACCCAGTGCTGTATGCTATCGAGTAAAATACCGCGTTCGGTGTGTAGTTCCTCAGGTAGGAGCTTTCCTTGATGAAACTCAACAATAACATCGCCGTCTATATCAAACGCTTGCTGCAACAGCAACGATAGCTCATCGCTTGTGCTCGGTATAGTTGTGCTTCCAATCTCAGCTTCGATCAGGTGTTTGATATTTTCTGAGAGAGGACGAAAATGTTCAAGATCCACTTCTCGACCGCGTTCGCTACGTGCCGCAGTATCCGTTTCGCTTCGAACTGTCGCACGCTTCAGGCCATGACGACGCAAGAGATTGGCGGCACGCATCCCGTCAGTCCGCTCCCAGCGTTCCACTATAGTCCAAACGGAGAGCGAGCCGGTGTAGTTATTTTGTATCCAGTCACCGTAGCTTGAAGGTGACGGAGATGGCACGAAGTTCTTCACCTCTTCAGCCCAGGGCTTGGCATATCGTCGGAAGTAGAAGCGCAAGAGAGCTAATAGACCGCTGGATGTAGCAACTGTGGAACGAACAGATGCACGAAAAGCCCCTTGACTGAAATGCACGCAGGCTGGCACGGGACCAACAAAAGCTGGTACATCTTCGTCGCTCAGGTGGGGCTGATGCACGCCAAGATATCGTCGCATGCGTACATTAGCTTCCGTAGCTAATGTGTCGGCCAGAAGCGAACTCTTGCCGGAGCCAGAAACCCCGATCATCATAGTCGCCTGGCGCAGGGGCAAAAGGACATCCACAGATTGAAGGTTATTAGTGCGCGCTCCGACAATTTCGATCTCGTTGCTCATTAGTCTTTCAGTTCTTGGTTTGCATGAAGGATGAAAACGCTGCGCGAGGCAAACTCCGTTGGGAATTGCTTGAACACTACCGAACACTCACCACGATAGTGCAGCGTCCTGTAATTGGAAAGCAGCAATATATCTCCTCGATCTAAGTTGAAAGGCTCGGAAACGGCCAATGCTGCCTGCGTTACCCTCGCAATCTGATCTTCGAGGGCTGGTGTTGAATGACCCGAGCGTCGCGCGGCAGCTCGCAACGTCTCAGGGTGATAACGAATGGCTCCTTCTTTGACTATACTCCCGTCCCAACTCGACCGCGAGCGGTCGTTTAGCATCATGACAGTCTCTTGTGTCAGAAAGCGAAGAATCTCTGCCTCCTT
>DATEPF010000107.1:0-35730 GCA_035273325.1 Pyrinomonadaceae bacterium
TGGAGTGCGGCGGCTTGACGCCGCTTCTCCCAACGCGGCAAAGGAAGATAGCGCCGTCAAGCCGGCGCACTCCAAATTAGTCCAACTGGAGGGTGATAAGGAGAAAGATGCAGCGATTCACAAATCGATGGTTGGTTCTGCTGGTCCTGCTGATTCCCATTACCGCTTTGGCGCAGGCCAGCCGCGAGCGCAGCACAAAGAAAGCTCTCGGCGCGGCCAAGCAGTCCGAACGCGCCGCCCGCGTTTTCGAGCAGATCATGGCCAGGCGCGAGAAATCTATTCCGCGCGACCTGCTTGAGCGCGCCGAAGCCGTCGCCGTGTTTCCCGGTGTCTTGAAGGGCGGCTTTATCGTGGGCGGGCGACGAGGCTCGGGTGTCATTAGCCGCCGCGTCGCTGGCGGATGGAGCGCACCGGCATTTTTCGATCTCACCGGAGGCAGCATTGGGTTGCAGATTGGCGCCTCGTCAACTGACTACGTTCTCTTGTTCATGAATGAAGAAGCGGTCGGAAGTTTGCTCGGCAATAAGTTAGAAATTGGTGGTGAGGGCAGCGCCGCTGCCGGCCCGGTTGGAAGGTCAGCCAGTGCTTCGACGGATCTGAGATTGAACGCGCAGATTCTTTCTTACTCGCGCAGTAAAGGCGCGTTCGCGGGACTTGAACTAAAAGGCGTGGTTATCCAGCCGGATAACGAGGACAACGCGCAGGTTTACGGTATGACCGCGCGCGACATTCTCACGGGCGCAAACAAGATTCCAATGGAGAAAATGCCCGAAGGCGTCCGCGTTTTCCCGCGGACGCTGGCGCAATATTCACTACGCTGATGAGTGAAGTCGCCGCTTTGCGCGGTTTATTCGTAGAAAATCACGTCACGCAGTCAGACTCTTACCTTGATCGCGTTGTGGCCTGTTCTAAGAACTTATCAAGCTCGACATCATCTAAATGGAACGAACTTCCAGACACGCCGCCCCTGCAGACGCTATCGACGATATGCGAACCCAGCTTCCGGTAGCTTTCGAATTGTGATTCGTCAAACCACTGGTCGCCGGTGCTTTGTTGCGGAAAAGTTTCATGCGTCATCGCATAGCGATAAATATCGCGCGGCTCGTCGCCATAAAACGCCGGCTTAATGTAGATGATTTTGCCGTCAGGCTCCCCTTTATCGATACAAGAATATTGAATAGTTCCAATGGCACAGTAGGCGCCTGGTTTTTTGTCGCGGCGGGGAAAGATTTTCATCGGTCCAAACTCGATCGGAATGCCTAAATCCGTGCGGACCTTCTGGACGGCGTTTCCTAAATCGTTGTAATGAAAATCGGGATCGCCGGCGGCGTCGCTCACTACGATCAAACGGCACCGGCGCAACACCATTTCATAAAGGCCAAGATTCTCGAAGTGCCCGCCGTCGGAAAGATACACGTAGTTGTTCTGGTCATCGGTCCAGCCCAAAGCTTCGGCGATGATCGGATAGACGGCCGACTTTGGACTTGAGAATTTATAGTAATCCTTCCCAGCGGGTCCCGGGTTTCCCAGCCACCAACCCATCCTCACATTGAACAGCGTCATCAGAAACCCTACCACCGGCGAAGAGTAGTAACCCATGTTCGGACTGGCGGCGGCGCCCGAGATCGCCATAGCGGTACCCAGGCTAATGCCACCATACGTCTCGCCGCCGTACTTGACGGTGCGCCGGTATGAGCCGTAGACAGGTCCTGTGCGCTCGTCCGAATCAGGAATTTGGAAACTTCCGCAATGCAACGGGCTCACGGTGAACGACTCCGCTTTTCGTTGCTGCCACGCAAGTCGGTCGCCCCCCACCAGGTTGAGGGTCATGTTTATGATGTGAAGGGGACGGCGGCTGGACAGGTTCGCTGGACGAATTTCTTCCTTGAATACCGCCTCCAGGGCCAGCCTGTTACGTTTCACAAATTCGACGCTGGGAGCGGAAACCGATTCCAGGTCAATGGCAAGGGCCTTCTGAATGTCGGGTGGAACTATTGGATTTTGCAGTAAATGTTTGTTGAGGTCTCTAATTAGTGCGCTCTCCAGCGCTTTGCCGGAGTGGTCGCCCGCGCGATTGGGATCATAACGTTTCAAAAGTTGCTTAGTCGCGAATTCCAGAGCTTTAGACTCGATGTAAGCCGAAGCCGGATCGGATTTTTCCCTCAACCTGTTCACCAAACTACGAAAGCCGTTCGGCTCCGTAAAGCTCTTTGTGTGAAGCGTCTCGGGTCGCAACTCAGCCATATTTACATTGTCATCGGAATCAAACCCGGTAAATTTGTTCGGTTGCCGCTCAGCGCTCCGGCGCGAAGCACCGAGGTAGGCGCGAATCAAGCGATTCCGATACATAGCATGATGTGAAAACTTATTCGTGTTGACATAATGAGCCATCAGCAAACCGATGCCGGCGGCCGCGCCCATGAAAAGCAAAATGTCCCGCGTCGGAGCGAGTCCGGATGCAGCGAATGGCCTTAAGCCTGTCCTTTCGGCGAGCTCGACTCCAATCCAGGTCCAAACGGTCGCCAGCCAATTGATCAAAGAATACGTTGCGATCGATAACGAGACTACGAGAATCGCGGCGAAAACAATGGCTCCCAGAGTCAACCCATGTTGCGTCAGCAGTGCCATCCAACCCTTTGGCTTCTCGCCTTTCGCGGGGAGTTTTGCGCTTCGCGCCAGGAGCGCGGTGATGACACCGAGCAAGCCTCCCGCGGGCACGACATATTTCTTCACGACGAAACTGGTCAGCTCGGGAGCAATTAGCACGAGAAAACTGCCGACCAACCAAACAACGCCGGCGATCAGAATCCATGCCCCATACCTGGCCCACCACTCGCGATCTTCATCTTCTGTCCATTTGCTCGCAAGACCCACGAACAGACTCAAACCGAGAAATACCACTAACAAATAGATCGGTACCGCGAGTGTCGAATAGAGCGATAGCTCCTTGAAGTCCAATGTCTTCAATTCAGGAAGGAACCGAGTGGCCAGAAAGAGCATCGCTCCACCAGCAATCCCATTAAACAGAAGAGAGATGAATTCACGGACAAGGAGTCCCCGTTTAATCGCCCTGATTATCAAAGGCGCGTACACGACAAACGCCGCAAGGTGCAGCAGCACCGCGAAAGCAATGAAGCCAAGAATGGGACGGCCGTCCAGTAGGTGGAACGTCAGACGCTTTTCCAGGTCGACGTTAGAATGAGCGAACCAGCACCAATACAAGGCAAGCAGGGTTGCAGATAAAAGCATCGGCCCGAAACACCACGTGAAGAAGCTCGTTTGGTCGCGGTTCTTTTTTGTAATGGTGGGCCGGCTGATCGCCACGTAGACGATCATCGTTACTCCAAAAATGACTCCCAGGAGCAAAGCGCCGACTCTAACGTAACTGGGAGGCGTTAGTTGAGCGAACGAAACGAACAATCTGGGCAGGGCCAGGACCGCGATCAACAAAGGGATGAGCACGAGCCAGTTGAGAATCAGATTCCTGATCACCATGGCGACCAACGTCCATGTGTCCGCCGACAACAGACCCAGTTTAGGCGTCAAGTAGTTGCTATAAGCGCGCAAATGCGTGATCGGCTCGGCCTCTGGCCTCATCACGTACGGTGGGTGCTCGCCCGGCAACTGTTCCGCGACCACCTTAAGGCCTTTCTCTTCGCGATGAATCCAGGCTGACAACCAACTGCCGATGTATCCTCCGCCCGAAACTGTTGACACATAGGCGAACTTTTGCAGCAAATCGTTGTGGGCCAGGCCTTGAAGCACTCCTAAACCAAATGTCGCGCTGCGAATGCCGCCACCGGATAAACAGATCGCGGCCAGATTCTCCTTATGGTTTTCTTTGATGATGTTCTTTAGCCGCGCTTCGGCCGGCTTGTCGGGATCAACAGAAGGCGAAGGAGCGCCATGCAGGAGTTCATACTCTTCTTCGAGTACGTTATAGATGCGTAGGGGGTGGTCAGACTGGTCAGACTGGTCAGACATTGAGAACCTCCGCTAATGTTGTTTTTAGACACGCGACAACTAAAGAGAAAGACGGGACGATTGTTGTCGCAGAAAACTACTCTGGCTAACCGGCGCAAACAAGCTTCCGATCTCGCAAATGCCCGTGGGTGGGCTCGTCAATCCGGAAACGTTGGCGCGCTATTCAACGCAACGGTGAGAAGTCGATTGCCGGCGGCGAACGGCTCGTTTTGCTAGGAGCCGAGCGCCGCACGGAACTTCTTGAAGTTTTGAATCCTCTCTGCAAGCCCGTGAGTTCCGCCATTAACGCGCTTCGTAACGCTCGTAACGGTTGCATCGCTCGCGCCTTGGTCGCAGAGCGCCCAGATGTTGTTTGAGTTAAAGAAAAACCCGGCCGAAGCAAGCGGATATTTTGTCGCCACCAAATCGGGATTCGCCACGCAGTCCTCGCCAATGTGATCGGTAAAGCTTTGGTAATTGTTCTTGCCGGTCAGTTGGATATAGCCGCGGCCGCGATATCTGAAACCATCGCCCGAAGCTTCGTCGCCATTGCCCATCCGGTTCGCGTAGACGCGGCTGCCGATCTTCTGTGGATTACGGGCATAAGCATTCACATCGACGTTCTTGAAATACTTTGGAAATACCTGCAGCAGTCGTTGAGCACTGTAGTTCATGTTTTCTACGGTGGCCGTGAAGTTTGTCGACTCGAGTGCGCACTGCGCCAGGAAATGCGCGAGACGGAGATTGGTCGAGATCCCAAACTTGGCAGCCGCCTCTGGGATTTGGTCGATTACTGACTGTGGTAATTTTCCAGTCAGGGCCGCGAGATTCAGATTGGGCGCCGTCGCCGGGGCTGCTCCCGCGGCGGCAGTGCTTGCGCCGGCCGGTGTACTCGCCGTCAGCGTTGCGTTAGCAGTAGCGCCGGCGGCGGACTGCAGAGCGGCTAGCGTGCCCGGTCCGACATTTCCATCCACGCCCAAGCCGTTCGCCTGCTGGAACGCACGCACGGCTTTATCGGTGCCGGGACCGAAATTTCCGTCCACACCATTCGGATCGAAACCGAGGTCTTTGAGTTGTTGTTGCAGGGCCTTTACATCAGGACCTGATGAACCTTGTTTTAGAACCACGTGGATGCCTCCCTAGGTTGAAATGCAGATTAGAAGTTCAGTACGCACGTCAAAACGGCCTGAATCTTGCAAAGAGTGAATCCAGGTCCAGCGTGAACCCGATGTTGCCGCGAACGTGCTTTTCTTTCACAAACTCTGATCGATTAGCAAACGTGAACGAGAGGGGGATTTTTAGACCAGTACCTTTCAGAGGGATCTTTAGACCGGTTTGCAGATATGCGATATCACCTTTGGTGTTAGGCAAAATCGTACCGAGTTCGGTGGTCGCATCCTGAAGCAAACGTTGATATCTGCCTGCCGCGAACAGAACAAAGTTGCCGAATTCGGTGGGATCGCCGAGCGGCACGTCGATCTGCCCGGCGAACTGGAAGTCTCGGAGTCGTCGCGCGGGTGGCAGTGTTGGGTTCGCTATTATGAAGTTCTTGAGCGAGTCAAGATTATTGAACATGGTGAGAGAGCCGTTGAAGGTAAAGTCTATTTTTCCTCCGCCCGTGCCTTTCTCAGCAATGAAGTTGAACGTGTGCGTGTCGGGCGCGTTGACCTCTCGTTTGTTCACGTATTCAAGCGTGACTAAGGTTCCGCTGTTGATCTTGTTAAGAAGGTTCGTGCGTCCTTGAAGGTAAAGCCCCAGGGCCTGCTCGATCTCGTCGAGTGCTAGAGCGGTTTCCGGCCGAAGCTCCTTTACGGGAAGTGCGTCCAACCTGGCTTGGAGGACGGCGCTGACATCGGCATCTGAAGCGGCAATTAGCTTACTTTGAGTCTCCTGATACCAAGCTTGCATTTTCGGGTCGAGCCATTGAGGGTTCAATGGATCAGCGTCATTAAAAAAAACTCTATTGGTGGCGTTAATTACATTGGCGAGGTTTTGCGCTTTGTCCGCCAAAAAATTCTCCCAATCTTTGATGTAGAGCCTGGGTCGGCGATTGTTGATGAATTCAAGCCTGGCAGAAACGGACGACAATTGCTGGCTGGTCCCGGTAAACACCCCGGGCTGAGATCCTCGATCGGTATTAAAAGTAAACGCAAAAGACGTCTTCTTTAGGAACCTGATGATGGGATCGTTTTCGTCGGCCTTGGCACTACTTACGAAGCCTCGATTCTTGAGCGCGTTGAACAGGCCCACTGGATTTCCGCGGAAGGTAATCCCCGTGCCGCTTAAACTCTGCGTTAGCCCCCCATTCTCAACCGCAAAACCGAGCATCGTGGGAACCCCTCCCTTAACCACCAGGGAAGTACTTCCGTTGTTTGCAGGCGCGGCGCCTACCTGTTTGTCGAGACGGACTTCTTCGGCTTCCACTAAATACTTGGGAGTGGTTCGCTTCGCGATGAGCATTTTTAGTAATTCGAATCGTGAATCGCTAATCTGAAGCAAGCTGTTTCTTACCGCGGCATCGTTTTTTCGCTTTTCTGTATAACTGTCCGCCAAACCGCACACGATCATATCCAGCTCTGAAGCGGTCTTCGTCCGGGCCAATATCGCGGCACAATCAAGTGTCGCATTAGTCTCGTTGGTGTCCGGCGGCGCCGCCGGCAACATGGCAAGCTTCGTATCCACCGTTGACGGATCCGAGATGGTAGCGGACGTGCTGAGCCCGGCGACGCTCGTAGAGCGAGCAGGTACTGTCACTGGTTTCGGTGAGATGGCACTAACTTGGTTGCTTTGATTGTCGGTCGCCGGTTTCGATTCGGGAATTGACGCGCTCACCTTTGCAACCGGCGTGGAAACACTCCGACGCTCAGTCTGGAGATCATTGGCTATCTCGGTTGCAAGTCTGTCTATCTCAGCGGCATAACTCTGAAGAGAGTCCTCGATTTTCTGAATCTCTTCGAGCGTAGCAGAACTTCCGAGGAACGCACGGTGCTTACGAAGATTTTCGACCTCCACCTTCAACGCTGTGCGCAGTTCGGCGCGTCTCTCAATTAATATGCTCTGATTGAGGTCGGCTACATCAGCCGGAACATCGGCAGTCTGACGCTTTGTTATCTCATCTCTGAGGCGTCGAATTTTCTCGTTGTTAGATTGCGCAGACTGGCCGAGTACGAGACCCGTGGTAATAGCCACAGTCGCCAACAAGAGTAAAAGGCGCGCGCTTTTCATCAACATTTGGAATCCTCCGTTGCTCAAGTTGCTCAGACAATGTGGAAGGTATAGAGAATTGCCTTCGGCGAACTGCCCGCCTGACGGGTAGAGTCTGTGATGCTGTCACCACCAGCATCACCGGTCATCGTCAACTCGTACTTGCCTCCCGTGGCGCTGGTGAAGCTAAACAACAGCGTCAACGGGGTGGATTTGGCGTTCGGAATGGTGGAATTTCCCTGGGCTTTCTGTTTGTCCATCGTAATCTGAAGCGGTTGCCCTTCTTTCAAGGGTGTGCCGGCTCCAAAAATCGAGTAGTTTACTCCGAACAAAGTCGCAGTTCCGGTTGACTTCACATTGATGGTGATCACTTCTTTATCTCTGACTTGAAAGGCGGTGGGTGATTTTTTCTGCATCGCTCTTCTCCTGTCCAAAACTTGCTTTAGGGATTTCCCGTCGAACGCACAACGATAAAGTGCTCAAGAGATCGGTCCAGAACGGCGGTCGCGTAAGCCGTTGTTGTCAGTTCAACCGGTGTATGTCTGGGGGCCTGATGCTGCTTCCGCAGCTTCCGCTGTCGCCTTACCTTCGATCTGCATCTTCGGCTGCGCCGCCCTCGCCACCCGCTGCGTCTCCACCGCCAGCTGCGTCTTCGCCGCCTGCTGCGTCTCCACCGCCAGCTGCGTCTTCGCCGCCTGCTGCGTCTTCGCCGCCTGCTGCGTCTCCGCCGCCTGCTGCGTCTGCGCCGCCTGCTGCGTCTTCGCCACCTGCTGCGTCTTCACCGCCAGTTCCGTCTCCGCCGCCAGCTGCGTCTCCGCCGCCGGTTGCGTCTCCACCCCCAGCTGCGTCTCCACCGCCCGTTGCGTCTCCACCGCCCGCTGCGTCCCCGCCACCTGCGTTGCCTGCATTGCCGTCACCTGCCGCGGCACTCGGGGTGTAAGTGAAACTCGCTTTTTGCTGCGCATCTGTCACCGTTATTAGGTGCGAGCTGCTTAGCCAGGCTTCTTCCACGGTAGCCGTGAAGAGATTTGGGTTGGTTGGATCCTGCTGCGCGCTGCCGCTGGGCGTATCGGCGAGCTCAACTGTTGCGCCTGGCGCCAAATGAGCGCCCGTAATCGTTAGCGGCGCTTTCCCTGCCGCAACTGCGCCCGCCGTGACGCTCACGATCTGTGGACCGGTGCGCCAATCGGCTCGTTGGGCGTCAGCGTTGATGACCGTGATCACATGCTCGCTAGCGAACCATTGATCCATGGATGTATCCAACGTTAGCTCGATTTCAGTCGCGAACTTTGGATCATCGGGATCGCTCGTCTTGATGGTTACTTTCTCTTTTGGCTGGTTGACGCCATCCAACCATACAAAAGCATCCTTCGAGATATGCTTGCCCCGGATGTTCAGTATGACGGTCCCGGTCCGCGGGGTAACTTGATCGATCACCGGACCCGGCCCGCGGATCATTTTCCCGCCCAGGTAGCCGGCCGAACTTAGTCCCATTAACGCTAGTAACTCGTTTGGAATGTCAGGTAATCCAGTGGCGCTGCCGAAATTCATGACCGTGATGCGGACAAACATTCCCATCGCGATCAATGTCCATACAAGTTGCTGAACTCTGTCGAGCGCGAGCACGCCGCCATGGACAATTAGGTCAGCGATCGAAGGATGTATTTCGCCGGCGCCCTTAGGTCCTCTCGTTTTCGTGGTTACCTGAGATGCGATCAACGTACCGAGACTAATCAGGAAGGTGTACGTAGCATTACCCAAGGGTGGATACGACCACCTTTGTTCTACAAAGCCCTGCGCAAAATAGAGGAAGAGATAGCACCCGACGATTACTACAAGCCATGCAAGAAACTGAAAGCGCGACAGACTATAAGTTTGGTTCTCGGGCTCCAGCAGCAGCCGGCCAACAAACGTGTAACGCGTCTGCCCCTGTGGGACCTTGTAGAACCATCTGAAGAACGCATACAGAATCAAAATCGGCACGAGCAGGTTGAGAATGGTGCGCCAATACACCGAAGTCATGTGCATGACGCCGAGTTGCGGCCGTCGATCCAGGACGGCATCTGAATCTTTGACCGTTACTTCGACCGTATAAGCATTCAGTGGCAGGTCTGAGGGGATTTGCAGGATCAGGTAACTATCCTCAGGCATCCGGTACTCAACGGGGCGCGATATCCGGCAAGGTGTCGGCGTCGGCGTGGGTGATGCTCCGGGCGGCGCGTTCGCTGTTGGGTTGGGTGAGGCGCCGGCTGACGGACTCGGTGACGCGCTGGGACAAGGTATCACGAGGTTTACCATCAGCAAATGCCTAATCTCAGCCGGAATGGGCTTCTCAAATTGAAGGATAATTTCGCCACCCGCGACGCCCACACGGCTCATGTGGCTCATCGTCGCCTTTGGGTTTGGTTTCAGTCCCTGCACGAGCGGAGCAACCGTAACCGCACTCGTAATCGAAGCGGCCGGATCGTCGGCAAGAGTCACCGCAATCGCCTGCTGTCCTAATGGAGTGCCGAGCGCCACCTTCACCTGCACGATGTTCTTCACGACGTTCTGAGGACCTGTCGTTGGTACTTGAGGCAGAATTGGGGCATCAACGCTACCAACCTTAACTGAGGCTGGCTTGACGTCTGGTTTGCTAAAGACAAGGGTGAGAATCCCGTCGGGTTGAACGACCGTCGGCTGTACCTGGATGATGGTCTGCGGAGTTTGAGCAGCCGCGGGCGATCGAGTGGGCGCTGGAGCGGGAGCGACCGTCGACGCACGGGTTCCGGGCTGGCCTTTTATCGTTGTCGAGAACGGATTCATCAGCAGCACGACAGCGCACAATGCCGTGCCGCACGTCATCAGGAGCGCCCGAGATCTTTCATGGGACAAAAAGGATTTGCTTGTCGACATATTGAACTGAATGAACTAAAGGCGGCGTCGCAACTATAAAAACTGGGGGCGATGTCGCGTCGGTTTCGTGAGTACGCGCTACAACAGCGCGCCAGAAGAAGCCCTTGGGACACGCGGCTTATACTCTGCGTCTCAGGGCCTGTCAAGAAAATTTTTCGCAAGAACTCTTAATTCACTTGGGCACTTTCGGTTGCGTCTTCCGCTAATATGAATCCGATGGACAGAGAGCGAACAGTCTGGACAGTTGGTCATTCGACCCGGCCCATCGACGAGTTCATCGCAGCGCTAAAGTCGTTTCGCATTAGCGCGTTGGTTGATGTCCGCAGCTACCCAGGCTCGCGGCGTTATCCGCAATTCAACAAACCGAACCTGGCGGCGTCGCTCGCTGGAGTTGAAATCGAGTACCGGCACTCGCCCGAGCTTGGAGGCCGCCGTCGCGCGAAACCTGATTCAATAAATATGGCTTGGCGGAACGAAATGTTTCGCGGGTACGCCGACTACATGGAAACCGAAGAGTTTCGCGAAGGAATTGAGCGGCTGCTCGGGTTGGCGAGAGAAAGCCGGACGGCCATCATGTGCGCCGAAGCAGTCTGGTGGAAATGTCACCGCAGCTTAATCGCGGATTATTTAAAAGCAAGGGGTGATACAGTGCTTCACATTCTGGGGGAAGGAAAGTCTGAGGAACATCCCTTCACCAGTGCCGCGCGCATCGTCAAAGGTGAATTATCGTACCGAGGCGTCTTGGATGTCAGTGAGTGAGTGTTTCATAATCCAGACAACTGATATGGCCGAACAACCGACAGTAAGACGTTGCGAGCGTTGTGACCGAATAACCAACCACGTGATCGAGTCCATCGGGCCCGATAGCAAACTGCATTTCTTTTGCTGGGAATGCGTTGAGCGACACGAGAAACGATTCAATACCAAACCTGGCTGGCGTCGCGCTAATCGCACTCAAAGATATATCAGGTCAGTACCACCTGCGGTAGCGGGTGGTTGAAGATCGACGCCGGTCTTACTTCACGCGATGGTGATCACTAAGATCTGAAGTCTGCTCCCACTCACGCCACAGACCATCGCGCTTCAGCATCTCGTCAGCTTCTTTCGGTCCCCAGGTTCCCGCTTTGTAGTTTGGAAAATCGGGCGGCGGACCTTCCTGCCATGCGCGCTGAATCGGTTCAACAACTGCCCATCCGGCTTCGACCTGATCCGCGCGCTGAAAGAGGGTCGCGTCGCCTTCCATGCAGTCGTGCAGCAAACGTTCGTAACCCGTGCTGGGCGTATCGCCAAAATAGTCTTCGTAGTCAAACTTCATATCGACCGCGCCAATATTCATTGTCGAGCCGGGAATCTTCGCGCCAAAGCGTACAGAGATTCCTTCATCCGGTTGAATGTGCAGCACCAGTCGATTGCGATTCAGCCGTTCAATCGGCGTATCACGAAACAGCACGAACGGCGCGCGCTTAAAGCGAATCGCGATTTCCGTATCGCGCGCCGCCAGACGCTTTCCGGTGCGCAGGTAAAACGGCACGTCCGCCCAACGCCAGTTATCGATCAAAAGCTTCAACGCGACATATGTTTCAATACTTGAGTCAGGCGCGACGTTTGGTTCGACGCGATAAGCCGGCGCGGGCTTTCCCTCACTCTCGCCGGCATCGTATTGGCCGCGCACAGTCCGCTTCGCGGCTTCGTCTGGAGCAGGGCATTGAATCGCGCGAAGCACCTTGACCTGTTCATCGCGCACCGAATTTGCCTCAAACGAAACGGGCGGCTCCATTGCCGTCAGCGTTACTAACTGAAGCAGGTGATTCGGCACCATGTCGCGTAACGCACCCGTGCTTTCGTAGTAAGCACCGCGCTGTTCAACGCCGACCTTCTCGGCGGCGGTAATCTGCACGCTATCAATGTACTGGCGGTTCCAGGTCGGTTCGAACATTCCGTTGCTAAAACGGAACACCATGATGTTCTGAACGGTTTCTTTCCCCAGATAGTGATCGATTCGATAAATCTGATCCTCGTCCAGGACCTGCTTGATCTCTTGATTGAGTTGCCGCGCTGATTCCAGATCGCGCCCGAACGGCTTCTCAATAATCACGCGCCGCCACTGCTCGTTATCTTCATTGGTCAATTCGACGCGGCCGAGCTGCTTCACTATCGGTGCAAAGTACTGGGGCGCTGTGGCGAGATAGAAAACGCAATTTCCCGCGGCCCGATGCTGCTGATCCAATTCTTCGACACGCGCCTTCATCCGCGCGTAGGTTTCGTCATCGTCGAAATCGCCGGCCACGTAGTGCAGACGCTCCGCCAGCCATTGCCATTCGTCGTCGTCGATTTCGTCGGTGGCAAACTCGTTCATGTCTTCGCGCATGCGCCGGCGAAATTCGTTCTCGCTCATTTCCCCGCGCGCGAGACCGAGTACTGCGAAATTGTCCGAGAGGCAATTGCTATGTTTGAGATTGTAGAGAGCGGGGATCAGTTTTCGCTTTGTGAGATCCCCAGAGGCGCCGAAGATGACCATGATGCACGGCGGGGCAATCTCAGCTGCGGCGGCAGGTTGTTGTTCTTCAGACATCGTTCACTTAGGCCCACTGCGCGGCTCCAAATGACCGCCAAATTTCTTGCGCATTGCCGACAGGATCTTTTCCGCAAAGGTGTGTTCCTGACGCGAACGAAAACGCGTGTAAAGCGCAGACGTTAGAACTTCGGCGGGCACGGCTTCTTCAAGCGCAGCTTGAATTGTCCAGCGGCCTTCACCTGAATCCTGAACAAAGCCGGTGTAGTTTTTCAGTTCCGGATCCTCAAGCAGTGCCATCGCCGTCAGATCCAGCAGCCAGGACGAGATGACGCTGCCGCGGCGCCACACTTCAGCGATGTCGGCGACGTTGAAGTTGTAACGGATGTCCTCAGGCAACTGCTCTGAGTTCGCATTGTGAAAAATGTCGAAGCCTTCCGCATACGCCTGCATCAAGCCGTACTCGATGCCGTTGTGCACCATCTTTACAAAATGGCCGGAGCCTGACGGCCCGCAATGAAGATAGCCGTCTTCCACCGTGCCGGGAAGATTCTCGCGTCCCGACGTGCGCGGAATCTCTCCGGGCCCGGGAGCCAGCGTTTTGAAAATCGGATCCAGATGCTCGACGACTTCCTTTGGGCCGCCAATCATCATGCAGTAGCCACGTTCCAGTCCCCACACCCCGCCGCTGGTACCGACATCGACGTAGTTGATTCCTTTGTCGCGCAAAGCTTTCGAGCGGCGCACGTCGTCTTTGAAATACGAATTGCCACCGTCGATGATGATGTCGCCGGCCTGAAGTTGCGCGCCGAGATCGTTAACCGTTTTTTCGGTGGCTTCACCGGCAGGCACCATGATCCAAATTGCGCGAGGCAGTCTGAGTTTGGCAATGAAATCATCCAGCGAAGAAGCTCCGATCGCGCCTTCGCCGGCGAGTTCCTGGATGCTCGCCGGTTTCATGTCCCAGACTACACATTGGTGATTGCCACGCATCAAGCGCCGCACCATGTTCGCGCCCATCCGGCCGAGTCCGATCATTCCCAGTTGCATAATTTACGCCAGTCAACCCGCCGATGCCGAAGCACGCACGCAGTAAGTGCGGTGTCTGATGCTCGCTGAGGAGACGCGCTTACTCGCGCGCGCTTCTGCATTACTACACCAGGCACAGTGTTATTCCAAAGCCTGTTGGATCTTAGCTTCCAGCTTTCGCAGTCCGCTCGCCACATCAGCACTCAAATGAATGCGCAACGCCCGTCGTCCACGTTCCGCCAGCACTTCGAAGTCGCCGCGCGCCTGCGCAGCTTTCACGACGCCAAAAGTGTACTTCTGATTCGGGACCGGTAAGTCGTGCGCGTCATCACAAGTGATTTGAAGGAACGCTCCGGTGTCGGGACCACCTTTATACGCTTGTCCCGTTGAATGCAAAAAGCGCGGACCGAAACCCAGGCACGTCGCGACATGTTTCGCGTCGTGAATGGCATGACGCGGTGTTTGCAGAAGCTGCTCATGCTCTCCGTTCATCTCGACGTAGGCCAGCATCGCAAAGTAATCATTCGTCTTCAGGCGATCGAGATGGGCTTTTAGGTAGCCGTGCAAGGAAGCCTCCGTCGCGGCACTCTCTAACTCAGACGTATTCCTCTCGTCGGCGAACATCTTGATGCCGTCGCCTTCATAGAACGGTGTCTCAAGCGGCAGCGATCCAGTCCGTTCGTACTCGTCTGTGAGTTTGCGAGTTTCAATCTTACTGGCTTCGACGTCGGGCTGATCGAAAGGATTGATGCCGATAATCGAGCCAGCCACCGCGGTCGCGAATTCCCAGCGAAAGAATTCCTTCCCCAGGTCGTACACATCCGTCACGGAAATGACGATTACCGGGTGACCAGCTTGCTCCAGTTCCGCTATCCCTCGGTCCTGACGCGAATCCGGCGCCGATTCCAATCGCAGATATACGAACACGCGATCGTCGTCGTACACGTGGGACGGCGCGAGCGCTTCCCGATCCACTGGAATCAATCCGTTGCCGTTCTTGCCAGTCGATTCTGCCACCAACTGTTCCAGCCATGCGCCAAGATCGTGGATTCCAGACGAGGAAAGGATTGTCAGTTTGTCGCGACCGTGTTTGTGCGCGGTTCCCAGCACCGCTCCGAGAATCGCGCCCGGATTATTTTTCACCGCTACGCCGCCTCGGCACGCCTCGACCATTCCACGCGTGCGATCCAGAAAAGTCGTCACGTCGATTCCCATCGCGGCCGCGGGCGCCATGCCGAAATCCGAAAGCGCCGAGTAACGTCCGCCGATGCTCGGGTCACCAAGAAAGATCTTTCGGAACCGATCGCGTTCCGCTTCCTGACGTAGTTTGGATCCAGGATCCGTTATAGCAACGAAGTGTTTGCCGGCGTGCTTTTCGCCGACGACTTCTTGCGCGCGGTTGAAAAAGTATTGCTTGAAGATATTCGGTTCGAGAGTCGTGCCCGATTTACTTGAAACGAAGAAAAG
This sequence comes from Pyrinomonadaceae bacterium, assembly GCA_035273325.1. GTDB lineage: Bacteria > Acidobacteriota > Blastocatellia > Pyrinomonadales > Pyrinomonadaceae > PSRF01. Next base: position 15,071 of record DATEPF010000107.1, read on the forward strand.
CGTGTTGCCGATGTCGATCTTATTTTCGACGGACTTGACCTGCGCGGGATCGGTTGAATCCAGAACGTGAAGTCGCGGAAAGCCATCGATTCTTCCGAACGACTTCGCCAGCACTTCGGGGCAGAGGCTCGAGCCGCCCATCCCCAGCAACAGAACGTGAGAAAAGCCAGCGTCTTTTACTTCAGCGGCAAAGTTTGCAAATCGGCGATTGGTTTTCTGCTGCTCGTCAACGATGTTCAGCCAGCCGAGCCACTTGCCTTCGCCTGTGTCAGTCCAGAGTGTCGCGTCGCGCTCCCAAAGTCGTTCGATCTTGCCACTCGCTTGCCAATCGTCGAGCGCAGCTTCCACCGCCTTCGATAAATCCGGCGGCAACGAAAGCTTCATTTGGTTGATGTTTTCGGCCATACGCGCCTCCTCGGGTTTTAGTGTGCGCTGGCGGAACGCGCGTTGGCCAACGTGCGGAGGCTTTCGGTGTAGGGTGCTCGAGCCACGCCGCGATCCGTGATGATGGCCGCGATCATTTCGTTTGGAGTGACATCAAAGGCGAAGTTTTGAACCTCAACACCGTCGGGAGTCAATTGATGTTCGCCCATGTGCGTCACTTCCCTTGAATCTCGTTCCTCGATCGGGATGTCTTCGCCGGTTTCCGTTGCGAGATCGACTGTCGAGAAGGGCGCCGCAACATAGAACGGAATGTCGTGCTGCTTCGCCAACACGGCTACCATGTACGTTCCGATCTTGTTCGCCGCGTCGCCATTCGCGGCTATCCTATCAGCGCCGACGACAACGCAATCGACTTTGCCCTGCTTCATCACGTGACCCGCCATGTTGTCCGTGATCACGGTTACCGGAATATTGTCCTTGCTCAATTCCCACGCCGTTAGTCGCGCGCCCTGCAAGAACGGCCGGGTTTCGTCGGCAATCACAGCTACCCGCTTGCCCGCATCAACCGCGCCACGAATCACGCCGAGCGCGGTCCCATAATCACCTGCGGTGGCCAACGCGCCGGCGTTACAGTGTGTCAGGACTGTAGCGCCATCATTGATAAGGTCGGCGCCATGACGACCTATCGCGCGGTTTGAATCAATGTCTTCCTGGAAAATCGCTTGCGCCTCTTTGACCAGGCGATTCCTAATTTGCTCGATATCGCGGACGCCCTCAGCTTTCGCTTTCTTGATCACGTCGTGCATCCGTTCAATCGCCCAGAACAGATTGACCGCCGTAGGGCGCGTCGCTCCCATCACGTCACACATGTACTTGAAATCGAATTCGAGATCGGGCAGGGAAGTGCTGACTGATTGTGATGCGCCCATCGCCAAACCCATCGCGGCCGCTACGCCAATCGCCGGCGCGCCACGCACGACCATTTTCTTAATCGCATCTGCGACTTCCTCGTAAGAATAAAGCGTTAGGTACTTCTCTTCGTTCGGCAGCAGACGTTGGTCCAGCATGCGGACGCCTTCATTGGTCCATTCGACTGTTTTGATCATCAGTGGTTTGTTGAGGGTCAAATGTTACTTGACGCGCGCAGCGCAAGCAAAGTGGCTGGTTTTTCAAGGCAGTGAAATTCTGTGGAGACTAGCGCGCGTGGCCACGCGGGGAAGTAGCCCAACCGTTAGGGAGGCGGCTCCAAATGCGCGACCTAATGAGCCCTCCCTAATGGCCGGGCCACTTCCCCGAGCCAGCGCCAAGCATTAACACCAGTACCGCTTTTTAAAGTGAGCATTGACAGGTGCCTAAGCCGGTGCTATCGTGCGCCGCGTTAAGCGTTTCGATTTTTGAAATTGCGTTCTGGTGCCCCGCATCGAAGCGGGGAGAATAGGGAAGCGGGTGTGAATCCCGCGCGGTCGCGCCACTGTAAAGTTCGTCGCCAGTCTGAAGCGATGACGAAGTCAGGAGACCTGCCCGAACGTGTAGCAGTTTTGAACGCCCGCGAAAGGTGTTCAGGCCGCCGTGGGAATTTTCTCGAAGAGATCCCGTCGCCACCTGTCCATTTCGTGGGGCAGAAGGTGACGGGTTTTTTGATTTTTAGGGGACAAAATGACTGGAGCCCAAGCGTCCTCGCTTGTAGCGGTGACAGCTTGCGCGACCGCGAATGCAAGCGAGGACGCTTGCGCTCCAGTCATTGCTCTGCGCTAACCGGCGCATTCCAAATTCTTGCGATCGCGCTTGCGACGTCGTTCCTTTTTGCATGCTCTCGTCCGCAGTCTTCCTCTCCTTCAACTTCTGACAGTCGTGTCGTAGTCGACGAGGCTGGCCGCCAGGTTCGGGTTCCACAAAAAATCGATCGCATCGTTTCGCTCGCACCAAACCTGACGGAGATCGTTTATGCCGTCGGCGCCGGAGATCGCCTGGTGGGCCGTACGAGCTATTGCGATTATCCGCCCGCGGCCAAAACCGTCACGGAAGTCGGCGACACAATGCAGCCCAGCGTTGAGCGCATCGTCGCGCTGAAGCCTCAAATCGTTCTTATTTCCACTGCCTCGCAACTTGAGACCTTCACGAAACAGCTTAATGAACAGCGGATTGCTGTTTATGTGACGAACCCGAATAGCGTCGATCAGATTCTTGGTTCGATCGAGACGCTGGGGCAATTGTTCGGTACCACGGAGCAAGCCAAACAAGTCGCGGCGGACCTGCGTCGTCGGACGCAGGCCGTGGAATCTGCCGTGGCGAACCAGCCGCCGATCAAAGTTTTCTACCAAATCTCAGATGAGCCGTTGTACACGATCGGCCGCGATGCTTTTCTGACAGATTTGATCAGGCGAGCGGGTGGAATCTCAGTTACTGCTGACGTTCCGACCGCGTTCCCCCGTTACAGCGATGAGGCGGCGCTCGCGTCCCAACCTGCGGCAATCATTCTGCCGACCGGCGGCTCGATCGGAAATGCGAACTCCACCGCCGTGCCGGCGCTGAAAAACTCCCCCGCCGTTCGGAATAATCGAGTTTACAAAATCAACGATGACATTTTAGCGCGACCCGGACCGCGGCTTATCGATGGCCTGGAACAATTGGCGCGCGCATTACATCCGGAAGCTTTCAAGTGAGCGAATACTTAACCAGGTGAGCCGCGATATAGGATCTATGAGCCGAACTCAAATCGTCGGAAGAGCAACGCTGACGCGAACGCTACTAATTTGCGGCTCGCTTTTGGTCGTACTCGTGCTCGCTCTGATTGGCGCAGCCGTTATCGGCAGTCAAAGTCTGCCGTTTGCCGGATCGCTGTGCGCACTTTCGGGAAGCTCGAATTGCGCGTTGTCGGCGGAAGAGCGCGCGATCCTTTTCGATATCCGTCTGCCTCGAATTGTTTTGGCGGGGGCGGTCGGCATGTGTTTGGCCGCCGCCGGCGCGGCGTATCAAGCGTTGCTGCGAAATCCGTTGGCTGAGCCTTACCTGCTCGGCGTTTCAAACGGCGCGGCGGTCGGCACGATGATGGCGCTCGTCTTCTTCACCGGCTATGAGTGGAGCCGTCCGATCATGGCGTTTGCCGGCGCCGGCGCCGCGACATTTGTAGTTTACAGGCTGGCGCGAGGCCGTGCGGGCGCCACCCCAGAACGCCTGATCCTCGCAGGAGTGATCGTCACCACGTTTCTTTCCTCGGGAATCGTTTTTATTACGACAGTGATGGATGCGACGCGCATTCGCTCGTTCACGTTTTGGTTGCTGGGTGATCTGTCCGGAACAACCGGAAGCTTGCTGATAGTCGCAGTAATTACTGCAATTATTGGCGGGCTCGTGCTGACGCTGAAGGCGCGCTCTCTGAATTTAATGATGCTGGGCGAGCGTGACGCCTTCGACCTGGGGGTCGAAGTCGCGCGCGTGCGTCTGATTGTCTTCGGCGCTGCGAGTTTGTTAGTGGGCGCGTCCGTCGCCTCGAGCGGTTCAGTCGGCTACGTCGGACTTGTCGTCCCGCATCTCGTGCGGCTTTCGTTCGGGAGCGACAACCGTCTGGTGGTGCCGGCGGCGGCGATTGCCGGCGCGACTTTTGTGATTGTCGCCGACACTTTAGCGCGCACGCTCATCGCGCCGCGTGAATTGCCGGTGGGCGCGATCACGGCGCTGATCGGCGCGCCCTTGTTTGTCTATTTGTTGAAGCGGGGATAGGACGAATAAGACGAATAGAACGTATGGGACATATACGTCGCATCGTCCCCATAAGTCACATAGGTCACATGCTCGAAGCAAAAAACATTTCGATCAACTACGACGAGCGGAACGCGGTGCGTGACGTTTCCCTGCGCGCCGATCCGGGAAACGTGATCGCGATTCTTGGCCCGAACGGTGCAGGCAAATCAACCTTGCTGCGCGCGCTGAACGGCAGCATCGCGCCGGCAAGCGGTGAAGTTTTACTCGACGGCAAGTCTCTGCGAACGTTTGCGCGGCGAGTAGTCGCACGGCAAATCGGAACGGTTGCCCAGGAAGCGGACCTGCGCTTTCCCGTGACCGTGTTCGAGTTTGTCCTCGGCGGCCGTTACGCATGGTCGAGCGCGAAAGCGTGGGGTTGGGAAAATGAACGCGACATCGAGATGGCGCAAAACGCAATTCGCGAAACAGAACTCGCGGATTTCGAATCTCGGTTGATGAACGAGCTTTCGGGGGGCGAACGCCAGCGCGCAGTACTCGCCCGTGCCCTCGCGACTGAAGCGCGCGTCTTTCTGCTTGATGAACCGACGGCGAATCTGGATCTCGCGCATCAAGCGACGATGCTGCGTTTGATTAAAGCGCGCTGCGCCAAAGAAGAGTCTGCGGCGGTAGTCGTGACCCACGACGTCAATCTCGCGGCTGAATTCTCAAGCCAGGTAATTCTTATTAAAGCCGGAGGCGTCGTGGCGGCGGGCGCGCCGCAGGAGGTCTTGACCGAAGCTTTGCTCGCAGAAGTGTTTGGCTTGCGAGTGCTGGTGGACGCGCATCCGATTTCAGGCGCGCCGCGAATTACGCCGGTGCACAGTAACTTCTAGAGGCGGGCGTTGCCAGCCAAGGGCGCAAGGATGAGTTCGGGGCAGTAGCCCGACCGTGAGGGAGGGCGTTAGCTATAGAAGGATGAAAGATGAAGATGAAAAGGATTCTGTTTCTAGTTGTGGTAATAGCAATCAGCGCAGCATCAGCCTTTCCACAAAACAGCACTGAACTTCGCGGACGCGTCACTGACGAACGTAACGCAAACATTGCCGGGGCCGACGTTCGCGTCCGCTCACGCAGCGGCGGCGAGTTGTTGACGACCACGGATGGTAACGGCACGTATGCGTTCGCGAACCTCGCCGCCGGTGATTACGTATTGGAGATTCGAGCAAACGGCTTCGCGGCGTCTGCTTCACGGGTGACTATCCAGCGTGGGCAAACAGTGACGAATGACCTTCGCCTTTCCCTTGAAGCCATCAATGAAACCGTAAGCGTGACGGGAACCGGCATCGCGCAAACTGTTGATGAGACCTCAAAAGCGATCAGCGTTCTCGACAACTTATCTATTGAAACGAAAGGTGAGATTGGATTGAGCGAGAGCCTGCGCGGCATTCCGGGCGTACGCGTGCAACAACAAGGTTCGCCCGGCGCCTTGACCAGCGTACGGCTGCGGGGGCAGCGAACCTCCGACACGGCGCTTTTGCTCGACGGCTTACGCGTTCGCGATGCGTCAGACATTAACGGGGCCGCCGGCCCTCTGTTCGCCGATCTCGCGCCCACTGACTTGGATCGGGTTGAAGTGCTGCGCGGTTCGGGCTCGTCAATCTACGGCTCGAATGCGATCGGCGGTGCGATTAATCTGGTCCCGGCGGCGACTGGCGGGGACCGTCATTTTGAATTCGGTCTTGATGGCGGCAGCCTGGCGCAGTTTCGTGAACGCGTCCGCGGTTCGGGCGGCATCGGCAAACGCGCCGGCTTCAGTTTTGGTTTGTCACGCGTCGATGTGCGCCATGGTGTCGACGGAAACGACGAGTACGGCAACACCGCCGGCTCCGGCCGCTTTCAATTGCATCCGACGCGGTCCTCAACACTAAGCGTTAGCTTCTACGGAACAAATTCCAATGCGCGGATTAATGACAGCCCGTTTGCGCTGCCGGCAGCGTTCAGCAGCGGCCAATATCCACGAGCGATCGAGGGCACAACGTTTCACTCTGATTTGAACAATCCGGATGAAGGCAGGCGGAACAGGCTGCTGGTTACGGCATTGCGGTTCACTGATCAGGTCAACAACACTTTCTCGTATTCGGTTGCGTATCAACATGTGGGATCGCGCCGCAGGAACTACAACGGGCCGGCAATAGATCCGCAGTTCGCGGCGTTCTATCCGTTCGGTGATTTCGAATTCGTCGCGGAAAATAAAGGTTCAACGGATACATTCGACGCGCGCGCTAACTTCAGATTTGGGCGTCAGAACCTGTTGACGGCCGGATTCGAGTACGAGCGCGAATCGATCTTTCAATCGGCGATCCCTTCGTTCAGCGCTTTCAACAACACCACCGATCGGCAGCGCACAATGGCGCTGTTCGCGCAGGATCAGATTTTCCTGCTGGAAGATAGATTGCAGATTTCGGTCGCGGCCCGCGGCCAGTGGTTTCGGATTCGCGCTGCCGATCGTCCAGGATTTCTTGGCTCAATCAATCCGGAAAGTTCAATTACCGGTGACGGCTCGATCGCTTACTTTATTCGTTCGACGGGTACGAAACTACGCGCGCACGTCGGCAATGGGTTTCGCGCACCAGCCTTGTTCGAGCGGTTTGGCGCCGGCACGTTCGCGCAGGCGGGCTTCACGCGTTTCGGCGATCCAACTTTGCGCGCGGAACAGTCGATCAGCGTCGATGGGGGCTTCGATCAACGCGTCGCGAACGACCGTGCACGATTTGGCGCGACTTACTTCTACACTCATTTGCAGCGAGTTATCGCTTTCAATTCATTCTTTGTAGTTGACCCCTTGGGAGCAGGCCGGTTTAGCGGCTACGAAAATCGTCCAGGCGGCTTTGCGCGTGGCGTGGAAACCTATTTCGAAGCAGCGCCGTGGCGAGGCGCCGATTGGCGCGCGTCGTACACGTTCACGAACAGCGATCGATTTGTGCGCGGCAGTGGACTGCAGCGCGAATACGTTATTCCCAAACATCTGTTCGGCTTGAACGTCAATCAACGCTATCGCTCATTCGTTGTCAGTTTCGACCTGAATCACACGGGCAGCCATCTCGCTCCGATTTTTGAGAACGACTTTCCTTTCCGCACCGCGGAACTAACTTTTCCCGGTTACACGAAAGCCGATCTCTTCGCGAGCTATGAACGACGCATTTCCGAACGTGTGACGCTCACGTTCTTCGGCGGCGCCGACAATCTGTTCGACGTCACTTACTTCGAGAATGGGTTTCGCAGTCCGGGAATTGTGGCGCGGGCCGGCCTGCGCATCGCAGTGAGATGAGGTTTGAGCGATCGTGAATTCGCCTGAGGAAAAGATTTGCTCGCGCTGCGAAGTCGTGTTCACCTGCGGCGCCGCACAAAGAGACCAGAGCTGCTGGTGCGAGAACTTACCGCACGTCTCGTTGATTGCTGACGAACAGGCGGACTGCTTTTGTCCGCGATGTCTGAGTACCAGGGCAAACCCATACATCTCGAAGATGGAAGAACAATCTGATCCTCAGCCTCTGATTCCTGATGAGGATTACTATCTTGAAAACGGCTTAATGGTGATGACCTCTAGTTATCACATAAAACGCGGGATCTGTTGCGGTACGGGATGCAGGTGGTGCCCATTTGATCCGAAGCATGAACTCGGGACAACGCGACCCGCTATGGAGTTTACAATCGCACCGATTGATGAACCGCGAACGTGATTCAAAGTGAATGGCGAAGGAGCATGCTGACAAGAACAGAACTACTAACAAACCCCGTGGCGGGAAGGGAAAGCCCAGACCGCTTAGGCGCGAAGGCCTTGTCCAGAAGGCTCACGCCATCCTTCTCAAGTGGACCAAACTATCTCCCGAAACCCATCCAATTAATCTCGCCAGACTAGCGAAGGAACTCAGAGTTTCCAGACAAGCGCTCTATGATAATGCCCTTGACGATGAAATCGATAGATACAAAGCACTTCAGCGCAAAAATTTCTCGCGCAGTCAGTCAACGCCTGACCGCAAATCATCCGATCAGCAAATCGCAGATCTGAAAGCGCAAGTCGCAGACCTACAACAGAAGCTGGACGGCTGGATCGAACGATGGGCCACAGTCGAATATAACGCACGAATGCTAGGGATTGATCCCGATGAGATTTTTGCCGCACTTCCAAATTTAGAAAGAGCCGGCATGGCCCGGCGCTCTGGCAAAAAATCACGTGGACGAATCAAATAAATACGTGCACAGCTTCGGAATGCTTTGATGGTGGAGGAGCTCGATTCTTCAGGACTCAGTATGTTTCGCGCAGGCATCGCGATGCCGCGTGACGCTTTTTGAGATCGTTGCTATCGGCCTGTCATAGGCAGCCGTAAATTGATGGATGGGAAGCCGGGCGACTTGTGCCCCAGTGGCGTAATTGGAAACGAGGGGAAGTGCCATGAGGGGCCGTCACTTGATTAATGACGGCAGACATTTAGGATCGAAGCTAGACAGACCGTCACCCTTGCATTGGTTGCACAAGTCGTTATGGCAGGCCTGGCTTAGCAGCCGGGAGATCCCCCCTTGTTTGGTTAAGCTCGAGATCATTGAAATCGGTCCGGACGGCCAACCGCGACCGAAGCCGGCAGCCCGTCAAGCAGGGCTGTTCCAATAACTCGCGTGATCAATGGTGACCAGCATGGCGAGTGAAGATGGGTTTCTTATTTAACCGCGCTTGCGTGCCAACTTCCCAAAAAACAAGGCTTCGCATCGGCCCCGCCACGACGGCAGCGTTATGCAGACCTTCTACAATGAAACTAATCGACCCGACGTCGCCAGCAATGCTCCGGGTGAAACTACCCGTACGCGCGATCCCTGGGGGACACATCGTAGCTCGTTGTTTTCGGTATACCGTCACCTCACATGGGCATTGGGGTGACGGACTCGATGGAGGCGCTTGAGGTTCTGCGGGACTAATCCTTAATCATAAAATTGTCTAGACTGAATTCATCACCTATCATTTCGCCTATCCGTATCATTTGCCTCGCTTCGTTACAGCGAGCATACTTTGGGTTATCGTACAGATATGTTCGATAGGTGCTATTCATGTTCGTCTCTACGATATAGCTCGTTCCGTCCTTGATGTAGGTTCTACATCTCAATTCTGATGCATCGGGAAGGGTTAGAATGCCTGCTTCCACAAGTTTTCGCCATGCCGCTTCCCAACCGGATTTCGGGGCGTCAAGCTTCTGCTGAGAAGAGGGAAATGGTGGGCGATCAGCCATTCCGTGAAGGTGGATAGCTGACCATTGGTTTGAAGAACGCCGGAGGACAAGACCGTCCACCCCTTGCAGTCCGAAGCCGACCCAAACGCGAACTTCCAAGTCATCCCCGCGCATTCGAATCGTTCGCAAGCTCGGCAGCTTGGCCTCCCTTGTAAGCTCGTTGATCGGCTTCGAAGCCGCGCCCGTTCCTTCAAAAAAGATAGGCACCCAAGCCTCATTGGGTATTTCGAGCCGGGGTTCCTGAACGCGGGTGCAATGGGCCAGGCAGCCGACGCTCATTGAAAGAACAAACAGTTCAACAATGTGGCGCGCTAAACGCTTAGGCATAGGTTTTCTATCGGACATAATAATTGTGTTTTGATGGTAACTAATTACTTACAGACAGCCGTTCATATTGACCGGACCACCGTTAGAATAGACGTGGATCTGTCCCGGTCCGTAAACTATTATTCCAACCGGAAAATGACCCCCGGGAACACCTACCGACGCACGTCGTTTCGCCGGAGCGTTGAGATTGCCAAGATCGCCGGCGCTATAATTGCGAGTTCCACCAGGATGCGTGTGGATGTCAAACATGAAAATCACCGACTGGCCGTTTTGTCTAAATTGAGCCATTTGAGCCTCAAATTCAAGTAACTCATTAGGCATGCTAAATCTTTCACCTTCAGAGGCCCACTTTCCTATCAGTCTGTTTGTCTTGGGTTCATAAAAGGCCCATCCTCCATTCTCCTTGCCCGAAGCCTCACTCCGTTGCCAAAGATCGTTGAAAAACTTCTTGGCCTCCGGGGTATTCACAAACCACTCTGCAGTTATGCAGCCTGGGTACGGATTCTGCGGTGCGGTATTCTGCGGAAGTACGCCTCCACCGACATCGCCGCGCGGGTTGGAGACCACAGGCAATTGGAGAAAGCCGCCCCAGTCGGTTGTGCCGATGCGAATTGCTCTGTCATCGGTGTAAATGATCACTCTGGGCAGCGGGCCGCTTGGCGGCACGAGGGTCGGCGGCGGTGGCGGAGGTCCCAGTTTATCGTCGAAACGATCAAGACCGGTCGGATCCGTAAAGTTCACCGGATCGTTCTGAACGTAAGCATAACGATTAAAGCCCTGCGGATCGGCGAGGTTGTAGCTGCCGTCATAAGGATCAGGTTGATCAAAACGACCGTGCCACCGATTGTAGCGACGAAACATAGCTTCATCACTACCGTTTACATCCCGATCATAGGAGGTGAACCGCTTTGGTTGGAAGGCTTGATTACTGGAACGGCTGGTGTCACCGCCCCAAGGATCAAGCTCAATCGTGCTTACAACCGTTCCCGAAGTATCAGTGAGATCCCTTTGTTTGAATTCCAGCAGTCCAGTCCGCACCAAGCGGCGACTCTCTTTCGACACACGGCATCAAGCCTGTCGGCTCCACAAAGGTTTACAGGGTCATTCTGCACGTACGCGAATATTGGAGTTCGTTAACGCCGCAACAAAAGAGTGACTTTGGGCACGGTTAGGAGAATCATTAAATTCATTGCCAGTTCCAGCTAAATCAACTTGTGGGCTAAGAATGCGTGCCCCGAAGCTCCCTTCCTATGTCATGTGACGCCATAAGTATCGAACCGTATCGCCAACTGTTACCATTGCCGCAGCGATTTCATCGGAGATCTTGATTCGGTACTTGTCTTCCATTCTCAGAACAATTTCAACAGCGTCCAAGCCATCTGGTTTTGTAAACCAATTTCCTACGTTTAAGAACTCATCCCAAAGGGCAGTCCATTGATAGGGTATGTTCGGGTGGTATTCCTCCCTCGCGAGCTTTTCTATATCGTGGTAAATATCGAGCACCGTCATTCCTAAACCGTTCTTCGGAAGTCGCGCCTGAACAAGGGTTGCGAGGGCTGAAACCGATAGAGCCGAGGCCAATTCCTGCGGCGTTACAATCGCCCCCAGTTCATGCTCGATAACTTGGCTCAGTTTTTCGCTGTCCCGTCCCCTTAGGCCGTCCAAGTTTATGGAATAGGCCTTAGCAAGACTGCGAACGATGTCATTCATACCCATTGTCTGGCGAGCTACTGACTTAATAACATAATGGATCCCTAGCACACAGCACCGCACAAGTGGCTTGAATGCCTTGCCACCAACCTCCCTCGGCAGCCAGCATTCCTATACCGATGGCGTTGGATCCCCGCCCTAAACCTCGGGCGAACGTTCCAATCAGTGGCCTTCCAACATGGCGACCAAGAGCACCCCCGAGCCTGTGTTGCCACGTCGTCGGCATCCCAGCACGAGAACCGCCGCCGACGCCACCCCTTGGATACCTACCTAACGATGTTAGGTTTAGTGCCTGGTTTACGGTTGCCGCTGCGGTACCAGCTATCGTCAGTTGGGCCGCAAATTCACCGACGCGTGGGTAACCGGCAGCGTTTCCTACCTCCCGAATCACATTGTCTTGGCGATTTTTCGTGAGACACCGCGCATAGCACGCCGCTACTTTGGCCACGTGTGATTCCTGGCCTTGACGCTCGCCCGTAGGGGGATCGGAACCGAGACCGCCATCACCACCGCCGATGAAAATGTCGCGCGGGTTGGAAACTACAGGCAAGGGTTGGAAACCGCCCCACTCGTGGCTAATTGGCAGATCGCGCGAACTCGGTCCCTCCTCTTGAACCGTTACAATCGGAACTTCACCTTCATAGCACTTGCCATCGTTACCGATCACTCCCCCCGGGCAAATTTCGCCTGGCGTTCCATCAAGTCCGGTCGGATCGACAAAGTTGACCGGATCGTTCTGCACATAGGCATAGCGGTTGAAGCTTTGCGGATCAGTCAGGTTGTAGCTGCCATCGTAAGGATCGGGTTGATCAAATCGCCCGTGCCAACGATTGTAGCGACGAAACATAGCTTCATCACTACCGTTTACATCCCGATCATAGGAAGTGAACCGCTTTGGTTGGAAGGCTTGATTACTGGAACGGCTGGTGTCACCGCCCCATGGATCAAGCTCAATCGTGCTCACGACTGTGCCGCTGGAATTCGTGACACGCTGTGATTTCGTGACGGGGTCCTGATGCACCCAACTAACTGCGTTACCAGATTGAATCGCGACCATTTGACCGCCCAGGTAAACAAATCCGCGCGCGAGAGCGCCGCTGGAATTCAATTCCGCGACCACTTGTCCACCCAAAACCGAAGAGCGCAGATAGTAGGTCGTCACGCCACTCTCAGTCTTCTTAAAGCGGAGCCCGTCGCCGTCATAACTCTGTGTCAGTCCGGTGGCTGACGCGTAAGTCTGCTGTCCGGTCGCGTCGTAGGCAAATGTTTGACTACCCTCGCTGGTGATATTCCCAGCGGCGTCATAAACCGAACCGTTGCGCCGATTGTTGGTGTAACTGGCAGTATAAGCGGGATTCTCTCCGCCCCAGCCTTCTTTGAGTGTGATATTGCCCCACACGTCGTAGTAAATGCCCATTGAGTAAGGCCCATCGTATTGGCCGTTGAAGGGCTCGCCATAAGCGGCCCGAGCTTCCGAACCGCTGCGCCCGATGTGCAAGCGTCCCACGTGATCATAGTTGTACCAGCGATCGAGCGTGGCATCCGTGCGACTGTGCGCGAAGGTCGGACGAAACGTGTCTTCCCAACGGTACTCGTAATCCGAACCCAGGACTCCGGCCACGTCCCAACGGGTCATTCGCATGCGGTTGTCGTAGTTGATGGAAAGCGTTTTGCCGTTTGCGTAGCTCATCTGCTTCATGGCAAAGGCACGATAGCTGATACTGTTAACGTAGCTGCTAACCCCTGAATACCCCGAGCCCGTCACCGCCGTGGGCCGCCCCATTTTGTCATAGCTGTAACCCACCTGCGCGTTCCAGGGATTAGTGATGTTGGTCAGTTCACCGGCCAGGTTGTACTGGTAGTTGAGCGCGAAGCTCGCGCCGAGTTCCCCGAAATAACGAGACTCGCTGGTCAAGCGCGACAGTTGGTCGTAACTATAAAGCACCTGGCCCTGGCCGTTGTTGTAAAGCATGCGTGTCCGGTTGCCCGCGGAGTCATACTCAAACGTTACATTTGAGGTGGCCGCCACGCCCGCCGGCACGCCGTAGGTGATGTTGGTCGGCAAATGGCGGCTGTTATAAGCATACGTCGTGGTTGCCCCGCGCGCATCGGTGATGGTTTGCACCGTGTCGTCAGTATTGTAGCTGTAAGTCGTTGCGCCTTGTTCTGGTGTTGTTCGACGCCAAAGCCTCGCAAATCCGTCATATTCAAGCGTTCGAATCTGTCCGGCCTGATTAGTTTGGGTGATCTGGTCACGAGCGTTGTACGTGTAGCTTGTGGTCGAATAAACAGACGTATCCCAATTCATTTCTTCAACCTGCTTCAACCTGCCGAGCACATCCATCGTCGTGCGGCGCCGCACAAAGAGACCAGAGCTGCTGGTGCGAGAGCTTACCGCACGTCTCGTTGATTGCTGACGAACAGGCGGACTGCTTTTGTCCGCAATGTCTGAGTGAAGCTGTCGCGAGCCTCGGCGCCCCGGAATCAGGACCTACTGAGCTCCTGGACCAAAAGGCCTCTTTGCCGCTATTGAAGGAAGGGCAGGATTACTATGTTTAGGGCGGCGCCATGGTTTTTACCGCCGCTTATCATCTAAGGCGGGGCTACTGCTGCGACAATGGCTGTCGTCATTGCCCTTACGGATCAAAAGCCAGTTGCCGCAACTAAAAAACTTTCGCATTAGATGGGACTGGCGAGCTTATGAAGTACCTCTACTGGCCTGAACGCTCGAATGATTCAAAAAGTACACTATCGTGTGTAGCACACAGAATAACTCCACCCTCACTCAAAAAAACACACATTGCTTTAATCACCCAAGATCTTTGGGCATCTGAGATAAACAGTGTAGGTTCATCAAGAAGACAGACATTCTTCCTTCTATTAAGAGCTGCTAAAACGCTCGCAAGCTTTTTCAGTGAGAGATCTTCGCTTAGTGGGAGACGTAGGCTTTCATCAGGAAGGCCAATCTCCTTTAACCTTTTTATAGTTCCCTCGCTGCTCCTTTCACCGTAAGCTAGGGTCACTTCTTCCAACAGGGTTAACTCCGTAGCATCTATGTCTGGGTCTTGCGGCGAGTAGGCTATATGTTTGTCTAAGTTCTCTAATGAGCCAGCCTCCGACCAAAAAGCGCGGCCTGTCTTTGTCTGGCTGAGATTTAGGAGGGCCTCAAAAAAGGATGTTTTTCCGCTTCCATTTGGTCCTAGTACCCAGAGCAGGCTGCCCGAAGTTGCTTTCAGGAACACGCCTTCGAACAGTGTCTGTCCGTTCCTTTCCATAGCAAAATCGTCTACTAACAAATAGTCTTTGGAGATTCCACATCTGCTGCCGCTCGGGACGATCGCGAGTTGCGTGTAGTTAAATAGTGAATGGGGATTTATGGCGGATGTGGCTGGAGGCCCAGTGGCGACGACCGGGTCCTTATCCGTATCAAAATAAATATTTATGCCCTCGATCTGAGCGTTATCTAATACTACTAGCAAATTGTTGTTCGACACCGTTCTGATGTAGTTGATAATCCTAAACCTTGTATGAACATCTATCTCACCTAAGCCTCTGTCGACTATCAGTACGTCCGGCCGTTTGACGAGGTGGGCCGCAAGAATGACCTTAGCTGTTTCGCCTCCAGACAACTGATCCGGCCGTCTTTCTAACAAG
This sequence comes from Pyrinomonadaceae bacterium, assembly GCA_035273325.1. GTDB lineage: Bacteria > Acidobacteriota > Blastocatellia > Pyrinomonadales > Pyrinomonadaceae > PSRF01. Next base: position 30,106 of record DATEPF010000107.1, read on the forward strand.
GGAGATAGACATAACATCTCGACTATCGTTCCGAACAAGGGGTAATTAGTGAGGCGCAGGTCGCCGAGCGTAATTTCTTCTTTAACAGTTTCCCAAAACAGCGATATTTCCGCGTGAGGGAAAGAGCTAGCGTAGCTGAGTTTTAGTGACTTTCTAGGGGCTTCTGGATCAGGACCCTGACGAATCTTATAGCCCAAGCTCAGTACAAGCCTTAGGTCGAACCCGAATGCCGCGAACACAATTGCCTGCGTAAGTGGCCAATTGCTCCCGGAAAATTGAATGACTTCTGGTCGGTCTAATACTATCTCTGGAATAGAGCGCGTGACTTCCTCTTCATTTGATGAAATGCTGAAAGGCTCTATTTTAATAGCCATAATGAAATCAGCAGACAAAATCCGAAGTTAAGGAAAACTACCGTAATCCAAAATGTTTCTCCCGCTTTTACCTTTAAGCTCCTGGGGCGTCCCGGTATCGTGCTAACAAAGAATCCACGAAAGTCCATGCTTCTTGAATGAACGAGCTGCCGACTGAGTAGGACGATAAATAAAGGGACCAAGAGTCTGTAGTAGGCACTTATTCTTTCACTAATGCCTTTTGGCCCTAACCCCTTAATCGTAAGCAGATGTAACTGTCTCCGGCCCATGTTCCGGACGTATTCAATAAGGGTTATAACCGACAGGAAAATATATGAAGCCTCTCTGGGAATCCGCATCGTATCAAAAGTTGTTAGGTAATCTTGAGGTTTAAAAAACAGGTAGGCTAAGGTCGTCAAAAACACAATTACGAGAAAGAACGCGAGTCGCCCTACTGACCCTGCCCAAACAACGCCGGGGCTTGTTCCGCCTATGACTCTTCCGGATCCAACCAGAAGTAGAAAAAATACCCACGCCACGGTTAGCCTCGCCAAAGAACCAAGATGGGCTCTAAATACTGAACTAGAAAGTAACAGTAACAGTGTGTAGACCGCTAAGAGAGAGAAAAAGACTGGCGCAGGAACTACTATGTAGGAAACAACGGATAGCACCTGGATGAGCAATACTATCCGTTGCGTTGGTTCAATCATCACTTCGCTTCCACGACTTCGGAAGCCTTTTCAGGAGTACGTAGGCTATGAGGGAAGTGAATAGCTTGTCTACCGGGTCTGTTGAAAGGCCGCCCAAGACCACACTGTCAAGAAGTGTTTTGCCCATTGCTGCAAAGTATGCGGTAACCGCATCCGCGCCAGAAAAGGAAACGCCTCCGAACAAGTATGTGGTGACGGGGGCGCTAACTAATGCCGACACGATCCCGAGGCCGATACCACCCAAGATTGTCGCTAAGAAAGTTCGCAGGTAGCCAAGTTTGATGGTCCCCCATGTGTATATGACGATGCATAACGCAGTGAATGCATAAGCCCAAAGTGTTGGCGTATAAGTCGACCCAATCACCACGGAAGACATACCGGTAATAATTCCAGCCCATGGACCACCGATGAAAGTCGCCAAAATTGTGCCTATAGAATCCAAGTAAAACGGTAACTTCACGGCTGACACGACAAACCCTATTCCCAGATTCAAAGATACACAGACCACAATAAGGGCCAAGTATTCAGGCTTGGACCGAGTTCTAGCTGCTCGACTCTTGTTCTCTGCCATAAAAATCTCTCCAGGGGTGTTAGTTGTCTTTGCGCAGCGAGATAAGTACGGAAGACTTTACGCCTACTATGCCTTGACCATAAATTGTACGCCCGAAGACCTCGCGTGCCTCTGGCGTGATTGGCACGGACAGATAGTTTGGATCCGACATTCTTAAACCATATTTGGTCGCTATCTCTTTGTAGACTTGGAGCGACCTTTGAAAATGCGGTAAGAATATCACGGCCGAGTCGACTGAAATAGGGTACATTCCAGCCCACTCCCAATCGGTTGAAGCCCCCCCCTGCTCGATTACTCGTATCGCCTGGCCTTTGCGAAGCGCATCACTGTAGCTCGGTGCGACGAAGACTGATAAGCAAACATCTGTTGATCCGGCGGCTCTGGATATGCGCTCAATTAGAGTCTCAAGAACGGGTATCTCTTGAAATACGAATACTGACAAAAAGACTCTCGGCTCGGGAGTCTTTAGCACTTCTGTGACCCAATCATCGTCAACCAAGTCGGTGTGTAAGGTCTGTGCCTCTTTGAGTGACGGCAAAGCCTTGGCTATTTGTAACTGAACATGCGACTGGTCTAGCAAGAGCACTGATTCTATGTCCATCTCTTGGGGTCTGAGTCCCTCAAGGAATAAGTTAGTTACGTGCCCATCGCCGCTCCCCAAGTCAACGAGAGTCCTAAAGTTCTGTTCCTTACGTATTTCCTGTAACAGTGCAGGCAGGACCACTTGCTCACGATAAAAGTGATCCTGGCCGTCCCGCTTAATCCACATCCCCTCACTCTCGCGCCAGAGATGCTTACACCACCTATTCCAATTAGCCCTCCTCAGCCGTGTGTCCATTACTCACCTTCTCCCGTATTTATTTTGTTTTCTAGTTAGCTTGCGCGCCGACTGGGGGAGAGCTGGGCTGCCCGTTGGCCGTATGAACGTAGCTTACATAAATCCAATTGCCTAATAAAAGTACGGCAGCGACTGCGCCTGCCTCAAAACGTGGGTTCCCGACCTTAAAGCCGGCAACTGCACATGCTAACCCGACTACTAAGATCGCTGTGTCAAGCGGGAGGCCTTTTTTTGCAGTCTCTATAGGTCCCTTCAGTAAAGTGTCTACTGTTAAGTACATAAAGGGAATAAATAAGAGATGCAGCCAAGCATGCATTCTTTCTGCTATCCATTCCCAGCAAGAATCACTTCGTCTCTTGGCTATTTCATATGGATAAGCCCTTTGTAGTAGCAATCGGTTGAGCCGGATGAGTTCTTCACCCTGTGGGTTCTTATCGATTAAAGTCTGAGCCCGCTCCCATAATTGTGGCGTGCCGAAACGCTGGGCATCATATAGAGAGGGGCCTCCGAGCACTTTGTTAATATCCTCTACGAGTGCCTGGCGTAGCGGTTCAGCCTGTATATCAGAGCCATCGTAAGTATCCAACAGTCGTTGCGTGTTGGGAGTTATTTGCTTTCGGAGGTGCTGAGACGGCGGGTCCTGACCATTGCGCAGTTGGTTAACTAGCTCATCTATATTTGAAATGTCGCCCGGGTTAAGCAACGAGGGATCGGCATAATTCATTGAGGATAAGACACGCCCAACTGCGTCAGGCGCGTCTTCTAGTACGGACTCTATCATTTCCGCATTTGTATGAACGGCACCTGACAACAGTAAGCCGAAAATTAGGACTGCGGTTTTAACACTATCGGAAAAGTCAAAGAAGGCGACAATGGAGATTACAGTGAGTACCATAATGATCGAGATAGTCATTCTCCAAAAATCGTTTTGCATGACGTGTCCAAAGTCAAATCCTATTATCCAAGCAAAAGCTAGCAGTTCAGCAAGCAGGAGGACGCGCACCCGTCTATTATCTTTACCCCCTTTCATCAATCTAGGGTGTCTCGAAATATCAATGACCGCGATTAGGTTTGAGAACCCCCCACAGAAGATGAGTAATTCTTCAATTTCTATTTGCTTAACCCCAAGCCAAGTAAGGACAGGATAAATCAGTAAGGCAATGACACTGAGATAGATAACCAGTCTTACTAGATTGCGACTCTGTAAGATGTTTCGTAAGGTCATTCTTTAATCTCGTGAGTTAGTAAGTATTCAGTTTCATAATCCTTGTTCAATTGCTTGCGGACATGATCATCTTCGAAGATGGCTCACATAGGTACTCACTGAAAGCAGCTCGATAGCGAGACTAAGCTGATGTCGGTGCGGGTAGCTTTAGATAAGACTTGAGCGCTGAAAAATATGCTAGAGCAGGTGTTACTGTCAACGCTTTTTCTCACGACAGCTAGCCACGAACTAGAAACTTGACTCACTTGGTTCCGACAACGACTTCTAAGGTAAAAAATTATCGCCAAAACTAAAGTGGCGGTGCGGATGAAATGGGTTCTCGCTGTCGAGATATCCTAAAATCAACCAAGAATTAGAACTGTGCTGAAAGTGGACACTGATCGTTGAACCCATTTGCATGCCCTTACGAACAACAGCCGGTCGTCGTACCAACCCAAGACGTTCTGGAATGAGGATGTGTCGCGCGACCTAATTAGGGTTCAAGTGGCTGCAAAGAAAATGGCGAGCCGCCGATCGCGGTCATCCGACCGCAATCGACGTACTCGCCACTGATTTCGTTCCGCGACTGGTCGTTAGGCGCGTCTGCCTAACAAGCCGCCAACTAAAAACACCACGCCGAACAGAACGTGGACGATGTGATCCATTTGCCCAAGCTCGAGTGTGCCCGGCAGGACTTTCCATAGTCGGGGATCCTGATGCGTCATGTTGGCCATCGCAGATGCTCCCGGGGCCCCCATGACAAATCCGACCACGCCCAAGAGTAGATAGACGGCGCCGAATGCCAGACAGAATGACCGGGCGCCGCTGTATGATCCGGCAAAACCGAAATACAGAGCAATCGCGCCCGAAATCACATGAACCAGATTATGCGCGAGGCTCAAGTGTGTCCCCAGCATACCCGGCGCGACAAATCCTGCGACCCCCACGATTAGAAAAACTACGCCGAGGATTTTGCAAACTGTCTTTGCCATATTGTCGTTTCCTCCTGTGAAAGCAGTGAACACCGCTGCGTAACCTAATGGTTTCGCGAATTGATGAATTGCGAGGTTTTCCGTGAACCGGTGAATCTTACATCAAACTGACACAGCGATAACAGATTTTTCTTTCGGTCTAAACAGGAATCCTTGCGTCGCTTGATCTTTAGTCCTAATCGGGGAGTATAATGCGCCCCAATCTCGAACAATTCGGTCAAGGGGGTAGCGACATGAAGTCATTGGTCGCTTGCTTGCTCGTCCTCGCCACGTTTGCCATGGGAGTTGGTCAGCGCCAAAACCCGCGGCGGTCCCAGAACAACACGGCTCCGGTAACGCAGACGATTCGGATCTGCCAGGGTGTGCCAATCCCTGACGGTTACGTGATCGTGGCGTACCTGACGTCCGGGGCCTGTCCGCACGGCTCATACGTTCTGAAAAGAGTGAATTCATACGAGAGTTCGTTAGGTGTGAATCGAAACTCAGCGGACTCGAAAACTTCTGCCACCGTCGCGAGCGATCCAGGAAAACAAACGCCGCCGCCAAGAACATCGACTGACAAAGGCACGCGAAGTTCGGCGAAAGGATCGACGTCGCCTGCGCTGTCTAACAGCTCGTCGCGACCTCTTGCGAATTCGCCCACGTCTGGCCGGGGCGCTGCCTCTGCGTCGCGGCCGCGCATCGTAGGCAACCGGCAAACCCACGATCAGCCCGCAAATGCCCTTGTCAGCGCGCCACAGTCCCAGGATGAAAAAATCGGCCCGCCCACGTTGGCTGGGAGCGAGCCGACGCGACCGTCAGGGCCGCCTACATTGGCGAAGGCGGACTATCAGCCGCAAACCTCGAACATCACGGACGTTAATGATCCGGCGGCCGAACCTACCGCTGAAGAGCTTAGTGAAGGCGATGTCCTGCGCGTTGACACGACGCTGGTAACGGTGCCGGTAAGTGTTCTTG
>DATEPF010000108.1:0-15837 GCA_035273325.1 Pyrinomonadaceae bacterium
AAAGTGCCAGGGCCCTTTGGCCATCTGGCGAACGCAACGTCTTAATCAGTGCCTCCTCTGTTCTGCGTGAGCTGAAGTCGAGTTGAATCGATTCCACCGCAGTGTCTGCGTTTTCGTTGATTAGTTCAGCCGGGATCACTACGTCAGGTTCGAACCGAAACGCCAACCGCTGCGCCGGCACATCGCGCAGCACGAGCGGCCGCACGTCGCGGCTGTCAATCAGGGTTTTGCAGGACGCACTGAAGATAGCGGCAAAGGCCAGCAGGATTGGAATGGATCTTCTGTTCTTAACGGAAACCAGCGGCGGCGTTTTAACTAGCAATTTCTTATTAGCGAAAACGGTCAATGTGTCTTGTCCTTGGGTAGTATTCAAATACAGCAGGATTCGTCTAGGTAGTGCTACTTCGTGTATTTCGTGCAATTCGTGGATCGTTTGTTTTGCTGCGTAAAAAACTATCCACGAATTCCACGAAACACACGAACTAACGCTTAGCGGCCATAAACCAACTCGCGCGAGAGCGTCGGGTTCAAGGCCAGTAAAGCGTGAATCGTACTACGCGGCGAGAGATGGTCTTCGTCACCTTCGTCCTGGTCCACACAATTATGCGCGATCGAACGTGAAATCCTTCTCGGGAGCGGCTCGTAGTTTGGCGCTCGCGCGACGTACGCACGTGCAGCCAGAACGCCAACCAGATCACTGGTGAGTTCCTCTGCGCGCTGTTCATGTATTTTCATGCCGGTGAGCGACGACGCGCGATTGCCAACCCTTTCAAACAATAGAGTCAGACTGTCGTCCTCGCCATCGGCGATGTGGACCAGTTCATGAGAGAGCACGCTAATGATGCCTTCGTCGGAGGGAAGGCCCGCCAGAAAAATTGTTCCAAAGATAATCGTGCGTGGATTGTGCAGTAACACGGAAGCGTTGTCGCGCGATTCGAGATCGGGTTTGACGTAGCGGACGGCAGCGACGCGGGCAATAGCGCGGTTCAATCGCAACGCCTCCCGGCGCGACGCAGAAAGGTTGTAATCGCGCACCAACTGTTTAAGTGCGCTGACCACCAGCTCTTTGGTTAGCGGCAACAATCGCTGGGCGCGTCTGGCGCCCGCCACCGCTTCCGGGTTGTCGAGCGCGAGCGAGGGCCGCGCCTGCATGTCATCAATGGGAACGCTGCCCTTCGGATCCAGCACCCTTTCCTTGCAGACGACACCGGTTGCCATCTCGACTGTTTCACGAGCGTCCGGCGAAAGGACATTGCTCGAGTGACTTGTTTGAGGCTTACGCGACGATTGCCGCTGCGCAGAAATGGAATCTGCAAACCCAAACTGGACTGCGAGCACGATAAACGGAGCCACAGTCCGAATGAATTTCGATTTAACGATATACATAAAAGCTTCGACGAACGACAAATGCAGAACCGGGAGCGGTAACGACCGGATGCTACAACTTTCCGATTTTTTTAACCGAAGTTCGTGCTGGTTGAGCGTAGCATCCGGTCGCTACCGCTCCCGGTTCTGCATATCTTGACCCCCATCAATGTAATCACCGGTTTTGCCAAACCGGCTTACGTTTCTCGATGAAGGAGTTGATGCCTTCGGTTGCATCACGGGTCTTCATTAATTCGTGAAGATACATGTCCTCAACTTCTTTTAGTGCTTTGTCGATCGAACGTCCGCGCCCGGCGTCCATTGCTCTCTTGGTATGCTCCAACGCTATTGCCGACATGTTCCGCAGCTTCCCCAATAGTTCTTCGGTTTTTGGTTGCAGCTGGTCCACCGGAACGACGTAGTTGATTAAACCCATGCGCTCAGCCTGGGGCGCTTCAAAAAGTTCTCCAGTCAGTATCATTTCGCGCGCGCGTTTGTCTCCCACCACCTGCGGTAGCAGCACGGCGGCAACTGGAGGAAACACACCTAACTTAATTTCCGGTTGGCCAAACCGGGATCGGTCCGAGGCAATCGCTATATCGCACGCCATTACCAGCTCGCACCCGCCCCCGAGCGCTGCGCCATCCACCACCGCAATTGCCGGCCGGGCAATCTGTTCGAGCGTCCGGAAGATTGCATGAAACGAATCAAGCATCTGAAAGATGGTCTCTTCAGCGTGCTCCTCAACCGCCACACCGGCGCTAAACGCCCGGCAGTCAGACGCGGCGTCAAACACAATCGCCACCAATTCACGTTCGCGTGAACAAACAGTGAGCGCGTCATTTATTTCGCGCATCATGGCAATGTTCAGGATGTTAACGGGTGGGCGTCTAAACGTTATACGCGCCACCCGCTCTTCGATGCGAAACTTTATGAGTTGATAGGTAACCATTCGATACGGGCGGTGCTCAATCCGGTTTTCAATTGTACGTGCTCGCAAGCCGAAACTGGTAGCACGCAATATTGTTAGTTGGTGTAATTCGTGGATGGTATTTTTCACGGCCAAAAAACGATCCACGCATTACACGAAATAAACACGAAGCTAACGTCTCTACCCTTTGCGAACGATTCGGCAAACTTTTGCGATAATGTGATCTATAAGATCGTAAAAAGAGGTTTAGTGTGGAAGTCGTCACCTGCAAAAATTGTGGTAGCCGGAACCGCGTTGATCCAGAGAAGGCGCGTAATTTGACCCCCAAGTGTGGCAAGTGCGGTGAGCAGCTGCGTGTTGCGACGAATGGTCCTGTCACAATCACGGATGCCACGTTTCAATCGGACGTGCTTAACGCTCCCGGCGTCGTCCTATTGGATTGCTGGGCACCCTGGTGTGGACCGTGCCGGATGGTTGGTCCAATCATGGAACAGCTGGCCGCGGAATCAAATGGCCGGTACCGTGTCGCTAAACTCAACGTCGACGACAATCCGCGTACCGCTTCGCAGTTTCAAATTCAAAGCATTCCCACGATGCTGATCTTTAAAGACGGACAACTAATTGACCGCATCATTGGCGCGCAACCGAAGCAGGCAATCGCACAACGATTAACCAACGCCCTGTAACCCCGGCTTCGTCATTTCGTATACCCAGCAGGTTTGTAAGCCTTCGCGAAATAGACGGCCGTCAAAAACGTAATGAACATGATTGCTGCCGCCGCCCAAAACGTCGCAAATAGCGATCGATCACTCATGTAGTGAGCAACCCCGTCCGCGCCCACGAATGCGGTGTTGCTATGAATCAGTGCGGCCGTCAACGCGGGCCCTACTGCGCGTCCCAAGCTGCCCGCCGACTGTGTTACGCCCAACACTGTTCCCTGTCGATCAGCAGGCGCTAACTTTGATGCCAGGCTCGTCAACGCCGGTCCTGACAGTGAATTACCGAGGGAAAAGATTCCACCTCCGATAAGTAGCCCGGTCAAACCACCAAACGTCGGTCCCACAAACGGAACCGCGAAGAGACTAGCGGCGAACGCGAAAGCGCCGGCGATCACCAACGGCATTTCGCCAAACCGTTTCACCAGCCGGCCAATCAACCCTCCCTGAATAACAACTGCGATCAGTCCGACGTAAGCAAACAGATAGCCGTTGTGATGTGCGTCATAGCCAAAACGAAACATCGTGTACAGCGCGAACGCAGTCGTCATGATCGAAAAGGCAACGATGAAAAGAAAATAGATGGTGATGACGAAAGCCAGCCGCGGCTCCTTCAGCGCTTCGACGAGCGGGCCCAAACCTCGCCCACCCGCTGCCGACACGCGCGCCGGGTGATCTGCGGTCACAGTTTCAGGCAAAGTGAAATAGAGCAGTATCGCGTTAGCAAAGGCCAACGCCGCCGCAAACAGAAAAGGGACGTGCACGCCCCAGCGGCTGAGAATCCCGCCGATCGCTGGTCCAAAAATAAACCCGAGCCCAAAAGCGGCGCCCAGCAGTCCCATCCCTTTGGCGCGATCTTCTTTGGTAGTGATGTCGGCGATGTAGGCTTGCGCCGTCGAGATGTTTCCACCGGAGATGCCGTCCAAAATGCGGCCTAGAAAAAGCATCCACAAGGTATTGGCAAAACCCAGAACCAGGAAACCGATGCCGGTGCCGATAATTGAATAAAGCAAAACCGGCCGTCGTCCGTGCTTATCAGAAAGCCGGCCCAGCACGGGCGAAAAAATCAACTGCATTACGGAATAAGAGGCGATGAGTAGACCAATCACGCGAGGCGAGGCATGGAACTGCGGGCTTTCGGCATAAAACGGTAAAACCGGCATGACGATGCCGAAGCCCACCAGGTCGATGAAAACGGTGGTGAAGATAACGACCAGCGGCGAACGTTTCATGGGTTAGGGCTTCGACCGCAGGACTGAAAGGGTGGGAGTCGTCATTTCAGATCGAAACTGTTTTGTTTATCTGCGCCGGCCGGTTAGGGCCATATCAACCGAAGCCATGCCGCCGCCCGAGATAAGCAGGGCGATCGACATAGCGCCGAGTGCCAGCGGGTATTCGATGCCTCTAGGCGCAAAGAATCCCGGCCAGTGGACCCCAAACACCGCGGTGATCATGGTGCAGAGAATAAAAAACGCACCGACGCGGGTAAACAAACCCAGTACGATCAGGATGCCGCCGGCAAATTCCGAAAACGCAGCCAAGCCCCACCACAGCCACGCCGGACGCATGAAACTGAACGGAGCTTCCGGGTTATTTATGAAAGCATTGAAGCCGGGGCCGCCGAAGCTGCCCAGGACTTTCTGTGCTCCGTGCGCAAACATAATGCCGCCGAGCGCCAGCCTGATCGGCAAAGTAAACCACACGGGCCATGTCATGATTATTTTCCGAAACATGTGGACCAACTCCAGATGAAACTTTTGGATCGGGGTTATCTTAATGTAACCGCGATGAATTAGACACCTTCGTATTCCGTGGATCGTTTTATGCCGCGCCGGAACACGATCCACGCATTACACGAAACACACGAATATAGTTAGAAAAACTTTCGTACTAGATAAAGGATCAAACTCAGCGCTAACGAAACCAGCAACATCGAAACAATCGGAATGTAGACGCCGGTGCGCTCGCTCTCGAATCGAATGTCGCCCGGCAGTCTTCCAAACCAATTCATCCCACCTGAATAAGCGAGTATACCGATAACAATCAGACAGATCCCGCCAACTACTATCCACAACCCAATTAACTTATTCATCCTTGTAACTGCTCCTAACTTGTCTCAGCAGGGTGGCGCGGGCGGGATTCGTAAAACAATAGGGCCATGCCAACCTGAGCTCCAGCCATTGCACCACACAGTAACCCAAGGATGATAACTCCAAGAGAAGTTGGAGATCTCGTGCTGAGCGAATCAAGCACGTTGATTTTTTCAAACAATAGCCACCCAACGAGGAACGCGAAACCAACGGCGATAGCAGCGATAGGTATTAACACCGGCAGCCTTCCGCGCCAATCGTGTCTGAGATCCGGTAGCAGAATTCCGCAGGTAATGAAAATACTGGAAATCGCGACTGCGGCTACAACCCATCCTGGATTGACTACATTCCCTGGCAGCCATGCGAAACCGAAACCTCCAATTAAGCCGGCTACGAATCCGCCAACCGATCCCCCAACCACGCCGCCGATGAGTTTTGCTATTCGCGCATTTCCCATCAGCCGCGACACCCTTTCGACGCCTGCATTAATTGACCAACTTACGAGTGCGCCGGCGAGAAGGCCATAAAAACTAACCAGAGGAAATCGCCACCACGGTAGTCCTTCCGTAACCGTGTACAAGATTCCCACGACCGTACCCGTGATCAGCCCTGCAAGTGATCCACCCACAATGCTGTTCTCGGAGTTTGATCTACGTGGTTTATGCGCCTGTAGTTGAAGGCCGTTTTCGCGAGCTTCGGTCGGTCCTTCGATCCCCAGCGATCTGTTTAAATCGTTAACTAATTGGCCTACGTCCTGTGGCCACCAGCGATCGCTAAGTATGCTGGCATTGAGTTTGACGAGTTGCTGCAGATCCTCGGGCAGCTCCTGCTTTGCAGGAAAAGAGGCGCCCTGTACGAGCACCGGAACTACCAGTAGTTTCGGTCGCAACTTCAATGCAGCGGCAACTTCATAGCGGACAAAATCTTCCTGCCCTTCAGCCTGCTTCTGCTTGATTAACGCGGTCCATGATTTACCAATGACCACCAGCACGACGTCGCACGATTCAACCTCAGTCCTGATGACATCGGCAAAATCGACCCCGGGCTTTAAGTCATGGATGTCCCGGAATACTTGAGCGTCGCCAAAACGGGCCGCCAGGGTTTCATGCAGGTGGTTTACGTAACCAGAGGTGTCAACATGCCGGTAGGAAATGAAAATTTTAGGCGGGCGGTTAGTTCCATTTGTCTGCATAGTACGACGGGTAAGTCGAACAGGATTTGGTCAGCCCAGAAAAGGATGGAGAGGTCCATCCACTTTTATAAGATCTTTTAACGCGGTGTATGGTATGAAAACTTGTTGCGGTCCGGCGGCGTAAGGGCCCACCTGGTACGAATCAAAATTGATCGCCAGTCCCTTCCGGCTAATCGTCCAACTCTTATAATTCTCCGCGTCTGCGCCGGCGCCTCGCTGAATCCAATCGTCGTCGAGGAACGCGTCCTTACCTTTCGATTGCTTCTTTAGATCTTCGATGGAGTAATTAGCAATTGCCTGTAGATACTTGGCGCCGGGATTGAACAGGTCGCTCAGCCGGATCACCTTTCCGTTCTTCAAATCGAAATTGAGCACTTCCGTATGCGAATTGGGGTGAGCGGCCCCGCTGTAATAACTGCCCACTGAAAATTCAATGCTAATCAAATCATCATTCGCCAGCGACACGGTGTACCCAATCCCCAAATCACTGCCAGTTGTTTCGGGTGTCGGTTCGGCATCCGCTTCCTCCGCCGGCGCCGTCGCTTCTTCCGGCTGCATTTCTTTCCGGAAGTCGCTGACCTTCTTCATCACCAGATTTCGCGCGTTCTGGTTAAACTTTTCAAAGTTTGGATTGGTTGAACCGGTTAACTGCGGATACTCAGCGTCGATTTCATAACGTAGCTTCTTGTTATCTTCCTTGATGCGTTTGGCAACGATCTCAACTGCGGTAGAAAACGATATCGGTTCCTCGTGTAGCGAGAATGCCGTCTGCTTGTCGCTGTTGGGTTTGGACCAATTGCCGGCAAGTTGGATCAAACCGAACTCATCGGTGGTCCACCTGCCTTTAAAAATCCCTGTCTGCTTCCCCCCGGTATCAAATTCCTCGAGCGTTACGTTCCCGTCGTTGTCGATCGTTCCGCGCAAATCGATCCTGGTTCCGACCTTCTGATAAAAATAGTTGCCGTTTAACTTCTCGCCTTCGCGCAATAGTTTCATCTGCAGACCCAGCGTACTGCCAATCGATCCTCTGAAGTATCTGGTTTCACCCGCGGTTGTAGTTCCACCCTGCGCTTGATCAGAATTCGCTGCGAGCGGAACCGCGGTCGGCGGCGGCGTCACACTCTTTTTGCAGCCGCTGCCGCCAAACACCAAAAGCACAGCTAAAAGGTAAACAGATGATCGGCTCATGAGATCAAGGATGGACCGTCTTTGCACATAAGCAAGTTAAATGCGCATTCATGCGGCTCAAGAAATGCAGAACGCGGAGCGGTTACCGTAAATGATTCTGATAAAAAGGCAAGTTGAATGTAGCATCCGGTCGCTACCGCTCTCGGTTCTGTATTTTTCATCTTCCGCACGTGCCGCATCAGCCAGACGCGCGCGCCAGGTTTAGCTGTCCGTCTTTCACAATGGCTTTTCGAATGTCGTCGAAGGTTAGCTGGCTGAGACTGCCGCCGGTGAATAACCGATGATTGGTAACGTCAGCCACGGCGAAATCAGGTTTCGCAAACTTGTCGAGTTCATCATCAGTTTCAAAACCCACTTCCGCGAGGACCAAACCAAACAGATCGCCGAGGAACATGTCGATTGCAAACTCACGGCCCTCATATTGGAACTTATACCGGTTCTTTCGGATCTCGTTGGCATCAAACATCGACAACGATTCCGCCTCCGCCGCGTTGAGATAGGTGTTGGTGATGATCGTGCGACTGAAGTCCTCTGGGTCGGGGGCAAATTTTTGCGTGAACTTCACCAACCACTTGTTAGTTCGCGGGTCGCGGACCTTGCGGATCCGTAGCCTCGTTCCCGTAATGTAGTTATCTGTAATTTGCACGTGCGGATCCGCGCGCGATAGTCCTTCAGGCAGACCCTGTAGCAGATACCTGCGCTCACGCTCCAGGCGCGCATAGCGGCTTTCGGGAACAGTCGTGTTCAGGTCTGTTAGTTTTGCGACACCCACTAGTTTGTACTCGTCAAAGGTTGCCGCGATTATAACGAAGCAGAGACCTGGATAAGAACCTGGAGCAGTACGACCCACGTGATCCGGTCGCTACGGCTCCCGGGTCCAATCCAGACGTACTGGTGCACAAGTTACTTGTGATCAGACAGCGTAGTGGTTGTGCCCTGTATTCCGGCAGTCACGAGTCTGGCAAGTGCCCGTCGGCGCCATCTGAGAAAGCCGATGGCGCTACCTGCCGGTGCAAATAAACGTGGGAAAAGTAGACTTAAAACAGTCACGAACGGCGTCGCCGAACGCATGGCCTCTGACGTTTCGGGGCTGTCGAAAGGTGCCACCGTCGCCAGCGCAAAGTAACTGCCCCAGGCTACGATGAAGCCGACCACCCATCCAATAAACCATCCGATGGTTAGTATTCGCACCAGTTCCGGCTTTACCGCAGGGGTCTTGGACCGAAGCATCGCCCACACGATCAGTGTGCCGAAAGGAACGATGCAAAGAATAAAATCAGCAAAGAACCCGATGACGAACGGCAAGAACAACGAAACTAATTTTCGGCGTGCTGACGCTAATTCCTTCTGGGCCAGGTGACGAGTGCGCCAGTCGAGAATAGTTGCGCCAAGTACGTCGTGATAGATCTCATAACGTGTGGCTTGTGGGGCTGCGCCAGGTGGCCTGACGGTACGCAATATACGTACGCCTTGACTGGAGAGCTTTTGCAGAATGGAACTGATAGCACTCTCATGCAATTCTGTGTAGCCTTTCAAGTCGTCTACAGTCAGCGCTATTTTTGATCCCGACGGCGTTACCAGGAAGTGAAAGACTGTAGCCGCGTGGTCTTGTTCGAGCGGCGTTAGGGCAGTCAGGATTTGATCTAAATGCGTGCGCACTATACTGGAGGCGCCGCCCAACCGATTTAAGGTAGTCAATTGGAGGGTAGAGGAATTCGCCCGCCATTCGTCGCTCCACAGTCTGGTCATTACCAATTGCAGATAGGGTGTTTCGATACGGGATCCATCGGCCTGGCCGTCGACAGTTCCCGCCCCTGAACCGCTCCAGGCAACCTCGCCTACCTTCACTTGGTCCAGGACTGCCTCAACCAGTTCGGGTTCGATCGTTACTTGTCGCTCAGTTGGGTTGAGTTCGTTGTATGTATCCAACGGCTTCTTTATCGCCGAGCGCGCGTCCGCGCGACTGAGGTGCTCGATACGCAGATAGTTATCGAATAAGTTCGGAATTCGTCCTTTGAAGAAGTCGATCCTGGCGAGGCTGTCTTCGCGTATTGAGATCAGAAAATTGACTCGCAGGTCGGGCTTTAGAATCGCGCGCGGCCATTCCACCGCGAACGTCCCATCACCGCTCTCCTGCGAGTGGTAAAGAAAGTATTCCTCAAATTGATCCAGAATGATCAGCAGCTCGCTATCAAGTGTTTCAGTACAAGCATGCAAAAACTCAATTAAGGACCCCTTAGCTGGCGCGCCCTTAACCCCGCCGGACGGAGGCAGCGGCGTAACCGGCGGCAGTTCGCCGGCCGTGGAAAATCGTTCGGCAGTTTTTGAGATTTGATTGATTAACCCGTCAACAGGATTGTCACGCCACGAGCTGAAGGAAACTACAATTGATTCCGCCGGTCGTTGGTTGCTGATGTTCTTGAGCGCTCGTTGGTCCAGTTGATATGCGACTCCGGCGTTCAACACTGAGCTTTTGCCGACGCCACTTGGCCCATAAAACAACGTGAGCCGCGACGCCATCAGGTTGGCGGTAATCAACTCTCGCTCACGCTCCCGGCCGAAGAAATAGGCCGCGTCGTCCTTCGTGTATGGCATCAGGCCTTTATAAGGAGAGACCTGCGGATGTCCACTGCTCATATTATTGTTTGGCAGGCAGTACCTGCAGATGCGCCGCTACAGCGTCGACATAATCCTCGAGCCTGATATTGAAGATTTCCACGTCGCGCTTCTGCCAGAATTCTCTATCGAGCGGATCAGGATTCAACTGCACGGCCCACGACTTGTACTTCAGCTTCTGTTCGCCCCAGATGCGATGAAGGATTACGCGCAGGTTCCAGTCTCGCAGACCATACCCGAGGAACAGGAAATGGCTTTTCCGGAGCTCGACCGCCAGGGTTATCGGTAACAGGTTGGAAATATCGGTGCGCGTCAAGAAGTCGATGTAGTGATCTTCCGTGATGACAAAACTATCCTGTTCCGCATCGACGCGGTCGATCGCACCATGAATTTTCAATATGACGGTACGCTTATCGAGAGACAGGTCAAGATACTGGTTGGGAATGTCGATCAAGCGCGTTTGGCCGTCGGGAAATCGGTGTATAAACTTTCCCCGCTTCTCGCCGTCGGCGACATAGGAAACGAGATCGTACGGTTCGTTCGCGCCGGCAAACGCGCGTTCCAGCACATCGTCATAGTTGGTAGTAACAATTAACTGATATCGCGGCGTGTAACCCTTACTCCGGAGCAAGCCGGGAATCGAGGCGAGGAGCTGGTGAAGCGTGGTGGCCGGATAATCCGCATCGAATAGGTCGCGCAGTTTCTCGTAGAGGGGCCCCGGACCTTCCATGATGGCTGCGTACTGTGAAACGCGAAGAAGATCGAGGACCTCGTCCGCCGGGTACCTAAACTTTTCTGCAAGGTATTGCGCCAACTCGTAACCGCTTGGCAGGTATTGTCCGCGTTGCCATGCGGTTTTTTCCGGACGCCCGCATAGATTGACGCCCGCGCCCAATAAGGGCACAACACGACCGTCGACAATTGCCTGAGTTATCCGAGAATAGTGACTCTGTAGTGGATCGGACATGCGTGAGATTGACCTTTGTTCCAGTTCGGCACTTTGAGGCTCACTGGCCGAGTTAACAGAATCAGGTAGGCCTTTTGTGGGCGCGGACTCCGCAAAAGGACCGGCCGAGAAGCGATGAGAGAACTTACGCGACGGATTCTAACAGAGGATACGAATGGTGCACAGACTCTTCGGAATTGATCGACCGTATGAGGAATCACCCGGGAACGTTTCGGGTAATTCGTGGATCGTTTTTGGTCTAGGTCTAAACGATCCACGCAATCACACCGAATTGGTTACGCCTTCTTTGTTTTCCACTGCGCGATGTCTTTTTCCAGGTTAGACGTATTGGCCTTTGCTTCTTTGCCTAGCACTACTGCTTTCTCACCAATAGCCACCGCTTCCGCTGTCTTGCCCTGCCCCGCAAGTACTCGCGCTTTCAACGCCAGACTCTGGTAGGTCTCTCTAACCTTGATTGATTGTTCGAGCCAACCGATCGCCTCCGCGTTGGTCTTACCGTCACCCGACAGGACGTAACTGGCTGCCTGGAACGGCGTGCGCCAATCGTCAGGTTTGGCGGCAGCCACTGCGGCCCGAGCCTTCTGAAGGGCCAACCCTTTCACATCAGGAACTTCGACCTTAAACGGCACGCGGAGTTTTTCCCAACGGATGTTTACCTGCGCCGAATTGTCGCCCACGGGATCGAAACTGAATGCGAGCCACTCCTGATTTTCGCTCACCGGTTCCGCCTTGGCCTTAACTCGCAACGTGTCCTTGGAGGGGTCGTAATTGAAGCTGCCCCACTGATTCGCCACGCTATTAAAGATGATGGTCCATTCGTCCCTGGTTGGAACTGTGTGAAGACTGTAGCTGCCGGCGGGAAGTTTCTGACCGTTAATCAGTACGTCGTCAGTGACGACAAACTGTGTCGCCTCGTTTGCCCCGGTACGCCATGCGTGTCCCCACGGAACAATCGGGGCATCTTTAGGTCGTGCATTCTGATCGTCGAGCGTCGCTTCGCCTTTCGCTTCCTGCGAGGGCAGCGCGTCTCCCCAGATCTTTCTACCTTTCACGCCAGGCCGGCTGTAGGTGATGGTGACATCGGTCACACCAATCGTTTGCGTCACACTGGCCTTTTGGCTGGGTCGCGGCGTGCGCACTTGTGCCGCCGCGGATTGCGCAGCAAACACGGTAAGAGCTGCCACTGTCATTAGGAGGTAAAGGGGTCGAATGGAAGTCATGGCGAAATTCTCCTCTGTGGGTAAACTGGTGCGAGTTGACTTAATGATCTGGAGAGATCTTTTAGTATCAGCAATTCTATTATTAGAGCGTCCGGGACGAAAGTGTCCGGACAGTTCTTCGTGTTATTTTCGTGGATCGTTGTTTCGACTGAACTCGTCAAGGCTGACTTTCGATCACGGGTTTCGTCGACCGAGCGCCAATGACGAATGTGTTTGAATTTTCCAGAAACACTTTTTCTTTCAGACGATACGCTTCACTCACCGGAGCTTCTTTTCCCTTTTCGCCGATCCAGCGGATCAAGTTGCCGTCGTTAAAGTAGAACCGGTTTTCCACCGCACTAACAACTCTGCCGGAAAGCGGGCGGTTGTACCGTGAAACCTTTTCAAATGCGAAAATCAATTGACCGTTCCAGTAGTAATATTCCTCCACCGTGTTTCCACTTTCGCCAAAATGTCGCGCCACAATTTTGACGATTGCCGGACCATCGAAATAAGCGAACAATTCGCCGCCTTCCAGTGAAAAGCCGGAAAGCTCTTTATTGACCTTCCGGTATCGGGGCGAGCGTTTATTTATTGCCGCGTACTGTTGGCGGATTGCCGCGATTGGATCCTTGGCCTGAGCAAGCGCAGGTTGGTATAGGCAAAACGTACTGAACGGAACAAGAAGGCCGATTGTAAATGCAACAACGTTTCTATTCATGCGTAGCCGGCTGAACCTGCCTTCGTTTTTTCCGTGTATTTCGTGAAGCGTTTTGCGCCGCATAAAAAACGATCCCACTAGACACACGAACTAACATTAAGGTGCTAAAAAACAATTAGGCCTGCGTTTAAGGACGTTATCTGCGTTGCAGCTTCCGAAAACGTCTGACCACCATTTCGCGGCGCAAGGGACTAAGGTGATGAATAAACAGCCGGCCATCGCAGTGGTCCGTTTCATGCAAAAAACATCGCGCCGCCAGGCCCGTCGCTTCGCGCTCGTACGTTTGACCCGAGACATTTTGCGCGCGAAGTATCACTGTGTCAGGTCGTTTCAACGGCGCGGGTACTTTCTGCACCGAAAGACAACCTTCATCGCCATCCTGCTCGCCGTCGGTAGATAGTATCTCCGGATTGGCGGCCACTAATTTAATCCCGCTACAGTCCATCACAAACAAACGCAGCGGCACGCCAATCTGCTGGGCCGCGAGACCCACACCTTCCGCATCGTACATCGTGTCAAACATGTCCTGGACCAACGCTTCCAGTTCCGCGTTGAAATCAACGACCGGATCGCCGGGTGTCAACAGAACTGGCGCGGGATACTCGACTATAGGTCTGATTGCCATCGAACGATTCGGAGTCCGGAAAATAGAAGCGTAGTTTATAGCCTCGGTTCGCCAGTTCCAACTATGAGACCAGTCGGAGTTTCATGCGTTTCGTGTTAATTCGTGGATCGTTTTCCCTGCATAAAAACGATCCACGAAACACACGAAGTCAGATGAAGGTACTGGAGATGGAAGATCTTGAACTTTTGTTTGAAATGTCACGAACCACTTTGCCGGCGCGACGTACATCGAGTGGTGATTTATAATCCCTGAACCTATGGCACAGAAAGATCCATTCGCCACCACGTCGCTGCCCGCGATTGAGCCAATCGAACCAGACCCCTCGACAAGTGGATTGCTCAGCGCTAGCGCTCCGGATCCCGCGAAATCGTTGATCCTGGTGGTTGATGACTCCGCGGACAACGTGGCAATGCTCAGCCTTGATCTGCAGCAACAGGGTTATCGAGTAGTGACGGCGACGGATGGTGAAGACGCGATCAGCGTCGCGTTCTATGCGCTACCAAACTTGATCTTGATGGATATTAGTATGCCGAACCTGGACGGACTCGGCGCCACGAGAAAGATTCGCGAAAATCCTGCGCTGCAAAATGTGCCGGTAATCGCGGTTACCGCGTTTGGCACTGAAGGTTTCCAACGCGCGGCGTATGATGCAGGTGTTTCAGGTTATCTCACTAAGCCGATCGACTTCGCGCGTATGCATACCCTGGTTGCCAGCCTGCTCGATCCAAAGAACTCCGGCAAGCTCACCGGATTGACTTAGAACCTACGCTTCGACTAACTCTTCCTTACGGTCTTTCAAGAACTCATAAGGCTCAACGATCTTGCCGGCGATCGCAGACGCTGCGACTACGTACGGTGATGCCAGGTAGAGTTTGCCTGGACCGCTACGGCCGGGAAAGTTTCTGTTTTGAGCACTGACAGTAACCGTTTCTGCACTCGGTGATGCGCCGGGTCCGGCATTAATGCACGCTCCACACGACGGATCGATCAACTCCGCGCCGGCACGTTCGAAAATCTCTATGTAACCTTTTTGCCTCGCGTACTGTTTGATCTTCTGCGAACCAAACTGCAGATACAAGTGGACGCCTTCAGCAACTCGCTTGCCCTGGTCCAGCGCGTTCTTCAGCACTTCGGCATACATGTCCATGTCCGCCATCTTGCCGCCCGTGCATGAACCGCCATACGCCGCATCAATTCGTATTTCTTCCTGCAGGCTATCGATGTTAATGCCGTTGCGCGGGTCCCCGGGCAATGCAACCATCGGATGAATCTCGTCCAGATTGACTTCAAACACAGCGGCATATTCGGCATCGGAATCGCTGAACGTAAATCCGTTGCGAACTTCATCGGGATCCAACCCGCGCGTGGAAACGATGTACTCGAGAGTCTTTTCGTCCGGCTCGATGATGCCGGTGGTACCGCCAGCTTCCACGGACATGTTGGTTAGCGTCGCACGCTCATCCATGGACCAGTTCTTTAAATCTTCTCCTGCAAATTCCAAAACTTTGCCGATGCCCTGGCTGGTCTTCATATACTCGCTGGCGAGGATAAACAGCATTACATCTTTCGCGGCAACATCTTTTCGCTTCGTGCCTTTCAATACATAACGCACCGTCTCAGGCACGCGTATGCGAATGTCTTTCGTGTACCACGCGTTTGCCATGTCAGTTGATCCGACGCCGAACGCAAAACAACCCAGCACGCCGGCCATACACGTGTGAGAGTCAGTGCCGATGACTATCTGCCCCGGCAGCGCCAAATCTTCAACCACTGCGTTGTGACAGATCGCTTCGGAGCCACCCTCAGGATTTTCGCCATACAACCTAATGCCTTGTCGTGCAGTGAAGCTTTGTTGCGTAGTCGCCAGTCCGTCTGCTTTTTCCAGCAAGCCCATTTCGCGATGCTTCGGCGACATTACTTTGCTGAGGAATGTCAGGTGATCTCGAAACGCAAAGACGGATTCCGGTTCCGTGACCCGAGCTTCTGAACCAAGTGCCTGCTTCAACAACGACTCGGCCATCGGCGTCACGTATTCATGAGAAAACCGCACATCTGCAACCGCAAACAGCGCGTCACCAGGCTTTACCGCTTCAACGCCAATCTGACCCGCCTTAACGAACGTATGACGGGCGACGATCTTTTCCACGATCGTCATCGGACGTTTTTTTGTTTCCACTGGAGGCGGAGTCACCACCCCCGCGAGACGCGCCTTGTTGTAGTTGAACAA
>DATEPF010000109.1:0-5121 GCA_035273325.1 Pyrinomonadaceae bacterium
GAAGCTTCTTTCCCGAGACGCCCCGCGCATCGGTTTCGCCAGCAACGATCGCTGCAGTGAAGTGGCCTACTGTAGACGAATCGAAGACGCTGAAAACACTCTTCGGCAGCCCGCAGGTTGTTGCTCAACGTGTCGCCGCTACAATTCTTTTCAGCGCTTTACAACACAAAGACGAACAGACATGAGTAAGTTCACCGACATTGTAGATAGTCCGTGGGTCAACCTAAGTTTGTACGCCGAGTCGATCCCGCACCTTTTGCATTGGGACTTAGCATATCTGTGGATTCTTGAAAAACACCCGAGCGAACGGCCTGTCACGTGGGAAGAACCAATCAACGCGTGGAAATATCTCGTGTCACAACTCCTGATGGATCAACTGACCATTGAAAAGGTTGCCATCGATCCTCCACTGATCGAATACACAAAGCCTTTTGGACTCGACACCGTCTCGTTCCTAAAAATCAGGGACATTAACGAACCGGTGGGTGTGCTAAGCCCCGTGGTTCTGGTCCGACCTCTCCCTGATTACAAGCGGACTAGTCTAAGTGACTGGCGCGCCGCATTATCTGATCCTGGAGAGAATGATTCGACCAAAAATGATCTGAAACATCTGATCGCTGCGGCAGTGGAAAGTTTGCAGCACCAAGGCGGCGACTCATTCGCCACGCGACTAGGAAAATGCATCGAGACCGAATTTGCACCGGAACCGACAGGCGTGCCTGCCAACACGCGACCGGTTCAGTACTCATTTCTGGAGCGGCTTGGTTGGAGTTTTCGGCAGGACATTCCGAACATCCGAAACGTGCCGATTTTCGTCAGATCCGGAAGGGTTGAAGCGAACCTTTGGATACCACGCTGCGAAAATTGTCGCGAGCTGTTAACCAGGGCTGACACCGAGCCGGCAATTGACGTCACTTCAGATGTCGTAACAGTAGGATGCGGTAATTGTACTACGCAACATCAATTTGCAGCGGACGATTTCCTAGTTTGGTTCCGTGCCACTGAGCAGGTGACTCTTTGGAGAAGAGATGGAATCACCTCACTTCCAATCAAGGGCTTTCCACCAGTTCCGACGAGCAACCGAGACGAACTCGTGTTTCAGTGGAATCCTGGCCCGCTACACGGCGAATTAAAAAAACGTTTTCTAAAGTTAAGATTTCCGGGCCGGACGCTGGTGGAGAGATCCATTAACGAAATTTCCTACACCAAGGTAATCGTGCCAGGCGCGCTGACCGGGGACTTCAAGGGTCTCCCATTTCGCAACGAATGGTTATCCGCTGTCGCAAACCTCGATGTCGTCAGGATTGAAGTGGATCCGGTTCTGAAACAACTGATTTATCGAAACGTGAAGATAAATGGATTACCGGTGGAAGTAGACATTCGGTTTGGCAATGTCTCGATCGAAACCGATGATGCCCTGCATGTTGGCCTCTATCCAAATCCTCGACTGATGCCGGCGGCGTGGAAATCCTATCGCGCATTCGCCGCGGGCAACCATCGCGATAGGTACGTGATGAAACAGGGTTCTCGCTCGATTCTGCCGTGGCTCGTCCATTTCGATTCGGGCTCGCCGAGCGCATTTTCGGCGGAAACCCAGGATGGCCAGATGGGTGTCACTTTCCGCGTTCAAGTTCAATTGGAAGCGCCGCAAACAGATCGAGAAGAGCAAGTGAATGTGGGGATTGACTTTGGTACGACGAACACGCTCGTTTATATAGCCCCGCCGAATTCGTCAAAGACAATCGAACCTGAGAAGTTTGCACTCAGGCCCTCCGCACTCTCAAAGAACATTCTGTGGTTTGGTGAAGCCGAAGCGGTCCGCGATGCCCCCATCGCAGACTTTATTCCCAGTGCCACGCGGGGTCAGGCGTCAACAGATCCTTACTTGATTCCAACTGCCCTTTGGGTTGGAACCAACGGCGAACTGCTGCGATGGGATGCAACACCACCGATTGCCGGAATGACACCAAACGGCGACTTTAAGTCAAACGACCCTACCACACCACCACTGCGTCTCGCGTACCTAAAGGAACTGATGTTTCTGACGGTCCCGCAGATGATTCGCCAAGGCGCTGTTGGCAAGGAGGGAGTGAAGCTCAATCTGGGCTTTGCGTTTCCACTCGCTTTTGGGTTTAGGGCTCGGCAGGAGATGGGGGAGATACTTCACAAAATCAAGATTGCGTTGGAGGCATCTGGTTGCAAGGCCGACGTTTTCAGCATAAGCGAGTCGCGCGCCTGTGTGCGGGCGTTTGGAAAGCCACGCCCCAACGAACACTACCTGGTTGCTGACATGGGCGGTGGGACACTCGATCTCGCGCTCTTCACAGCGCGCGCAACGGGTGAAGATCCAACAATGCACCAGATCGGTTCGCTCCGTTACGCCGGCGAGGATTACGTACGCGCATTCGCCGATCAGGGGCAGCAAGATGTGTGGACGATCCGCGACGCAATTGCTTCAGGGCGGAGTTGGCAGAACTATGGAGGCAATCCGGAGGCAGGAAAAATTCTCCACAGATTCGTTGCCTATGCCTTCGAGTTTTTACGAACGATGCTGATGGCGTTTCGGCAGAAGGATAAGACTGCAGCGGTTAGACTGATCTTAGTCGGAAACGGTTGGCATCTCGCGGATGCTTTCAGCCGAGCGACCGGACAACAAGGATCACCGGCAGTTTTCGAAGACCACTATACAGATTTGGTTAAGAAGTTGGGAGTCCCCGATCTCAATCTCGACCCCTATCTTCGGATGTCAGAGACCCCACCACCCAGTTCGAAACACTTGGTCGTGATTGGTGCTTTGAAGAATTCGTGGGACGGCGAAGGAAGACGCGAGCTGAATTATCAGGAAACTGAACTGCCGAAATTGCCTGCGGGCCGAGGAATGCAACTGGGTACCAATGAAAGCGGCAAACGCTTTGAATGGCACGATCTGGTTGGTGATGGCATCACGCTGGAGTCCTATTCGCTCGGTGAGTTACAGGCGGATTCGGTTTTCTTTCTCGATGAAATGGCGCCTCTAAGTGAATCCTGGCGCAAACACCTGCTCGAACAATTTCGGTGCAAAGACATCCAGGAACTGCCCTATCCTGAAGAAAGGCAGATCCGTGATGAGCTTGAACCTTCAATCCAAAGCCCACCGCCGCGAGTTGGCAAAGGACCCTTGCAGATCATTCTCGAACAATCATGGGTGAGAAGGCTAATCCGTAGGAACTAAAGAACATGACCCAGTGCCACAGAATCCTTTTCGTCATTGCTCTAATTGGCCTCGTGCTAGGCTCCGCATGCCAATCATCCTGTCCCCCGCGTCTACCGCAAAACCAACCGCAATGGCAGGGTGCGAATGAGATAGCGTTTTTTGATGACCCAATCCCCTATTGCGTCCAGCAACGATCAACGCCCGAGGTTGGCGACGTTCAAGTGTTGATAGACGGGTCTGGCTCGATGGTCGGATTCGATCCGAAAACCCCTGAAATAGTGAAATGGTCTCAGCACGCGGTGAGCGCAATTCATAATTCGATCCTAAACATTCGAAGCTCCCGAGTTTGCACTTTTCGAGAGAGAGAGGGTATCGGTGGTTGCACTGGCATGACAGGGGAAGTCCCGCCGATACAATCGCGCGGCGACACAAACCTACATGAGGCGATCAACTCTGCAAGCGATTACGCTCTAACGTTCGTTGTTACTGACGGAGTCGCAGCCACCGGGGATAAAGGTAAAGGCGATTGTGCGACTGGAGTTGATGCTGCCTGCGTGGCTCGATCTTTGGTTCGTTGGCTTCATGGCGGAGATACCAGCGAAGATCGCGGCGTCTGGTTGGTTCCCCTGATTGCCCCATACGACGGAACTTTCTTTACTGAAGAAGCAATCGCTCCAGGGAACTTTCGGTCTGACGATGCCATACAAAGAATCCGCGCTGATATTCCTCTAGACGTTTCAATCCAGAATCCACAATCAGGAGCGGCGGGAAATCTGGTCTACCAGTATCGAGGTCCAAGATCACTTCTTCTGATTGTGTTAGCAAAGAAGAGTGAAATCGGCAGAGCTGCGATCCAGGCTTTATGGGAACGCGCCGAATACATGAACGTCAAACAGATCAAAGGTGAGCTTCGGGAATACGCGGGCGGTGTCGCGGCGCTTACTGCGATCGAGGTAGCGCCTGGTTTCCTGAATAAGGTGAGTTGGACCAGTCTTCGAGAGTCGGACGAACCGGGCGCGATGCGTGGAACGCTTGACGCCCAAAAAGTCGGTACGCCCGAAAAAACTATTTTGGAAGTTAATTGTCCGGACATTGGCGCAAACTCCGGACAGTACACGCTCGAAGGGAGCGGAAAACCAACGCAGGTAGCAGGGTGCGTTGAGATCCGCATGGTCCCCGGAGTTTCATTTGACCTACGCCCATCACGACCGGAGGATGACGGCGATCTCCGACAGTTCATCAAAGGATTCAGCCTTCCGGCAGGCTCATATTCATCTTTGAATCTTGATCTGGGATGCCCAAATGACACAAACCGACGCTGTAGTGGCCGTCCAATTCCAGTTCAATTAGTCGCCTTCATGCGTTATGCGGAAGCCGCGGATCGCATTGCTTCGTCCGACAAACCAAGCTCGACCGCCGCCGCGCTCAGCAGTCTCTCAACACCTCATCCAAGTCTTGAACCTCATCGCATCAACGCTTTGTCGTTAATCGTCACTCTCTTCTATCGCGAAATTGCAAACGATGCCCGCAGCGCCGTTTTGAGCTCCTTTGACGTTTGCAAGAAGTAACCGACAAATCCGTGAGCGATTTCCTCAATCTCATTAGCGCGCTTTTCGCAGGTTACCTAGTTAAGGCCTGGCCGTTCATGCTGGTCCACCTTTTGGTTGCCTACCTCGTCAGCCGATCATGGCGACGGTTGCACCATGAGTGGCAAGCGCTTGAGTCCTGGGACGTACCGAGCACTGTTGAGGGAGACGAAGCTTCCTCTGCGTCCTCAACTGAAACGGCGGAGATCGGTACTCCCAGCTTATCGATTTCGCATGTCCAAACGGAAAAGAAACCGGAGACCATTGTGGTTCTCGAGCGGTTTGTCGATGAAAGTAGAGTTATGGGCGCTAAGGGTCTATTCGTGCCAATGACTGACTTTT
>DATEPF010000110.1:0-5566 GCA_035273325.1 Pyrinomonadaceae bacterium
CGTTCTGGATCTTCCGAAACACGCCTTGGTACCCGTTTATTTCGTGAAGAAGTTTCCTGTGTTTCGTGGATCGCTTTTGACGTGAGACCAAAAACGATCCACGAATTAACACTAACCGCATCTGTCCGTAGCCTCGGAGAAAAAAATGCGTACGTTTATTCTGCTGTTCTTGGTTTTCTTAACTGGGTCAATAGCCTTCGCACAGCAATCGCCCGATAACCGCCCATCATTAGGCCGGCCGGTGCATACATATTCCATCGTCGCGCGCGATCCTAATACTGGTGAGTTAGGCGTAGCCGTTCAGTCACACTGGTTCTCCGTCGGGACGGTAGTAGCCTGGGCGGAAGCCGGAGTCGGAGCTGTCGCCACTCAATCGTTTGTTGATCCTAGTTATGGAAAACTTGGCTTGGATTTGATGCGCAGTGGCAAGAGTGCTCCAGACGCCTTGAAGTCATTGCTGGCCGGCGATGAGGGACGCGAGGTACGCCAGGTGGCGATGATCGACATGCAGGGGCGCGTGGACGCCTGGACCGGCAAAAACGATATCGCCGCGGCCGGGCATACGATTGGTAACAACTTCTCGGTTCAGGCGAACTTGATGCTTAACGACAAAGTGTGGCCGGCGATGGCCCAGGCTTTTGAGAACACAAAAGGAGATTTAGCGGAACGAATGCTGGCGGCACTCGACGCCGCGCAAGCAGTCGGTGGAGACATTCGCGGCAAGCAGTCGGCGGCATTGGTGGTGGTGACAGGGAAACCAACCGGACAAACATGGAAGGACCGCACGTTTGATTTGCGCGTCGATGACAGTCCGGAGCCGTTGAAGGAATTGCGCCGCTTAGTGACATTGCAGCGCGCGTACAATCATATGAACGCTGGTGACCTGGCAGTCGAGAAGAAGGACAATGAAGGCGCGTTGCGCGAGTACTCAGCGGCGGAGAAGTTGGTTCCCGATAATGCCGAGATGATTTACTGGCATGCCGTGGCTTTGGTGAACATGAAAAGAGTTGATGAATCGTTGCCGCTGTTTCGCAAAGTATTTGCGATGGATAAGAACTGGGCCACGTTGACCCCGCGGTTGGTGAAGGCAGGATTACTTCCTGACGATCCAAAAGTAATAGAACGAATAGTCAACGAAGCGTCGAAGTGACCAACGGCGATCCACGAACACACGAAATAGCCTATTCGCGTTCGATGCCTTCGCAAGCGAGCTCCAGTGTTTCGATGGCTATCTCGTTGCCCTTAGCGTTCAATCTCGGTCCCAGATATTTGCACGGCCAGGCATCCCTGAAATTCCAGCGCGTCACTTGTTTGCCTTCATCATCAAGCAATATCACTGCACCACTGCGTCGATCGTTCTGGCCCTGCGCGATCGCCTTGAACCAGTTGTAAAGTTCCAGCGAATCTGTGACGCCGCGCTTGAGTGTGATATTGGAATACTTAATTAGCCCTGGCAGCTTTCGCACGACGTGGTCACCACCCTCGCGATACTCGATTACATTCACTTCGCAATCGAGACCGGTGCATTCAGAAAAGCCGACAGTGATCGCATCGATGGAAACGATGAAGTTAAAATTCTTATAGGGATCAAAGCGTGCCATGTCACACCTCCGCCTTGGGATAGTTGTCTGTCTGGTTTTGGTCGAGGTAGATCAAATCGCGAAACACTTCAAGATTATGGCGAATGATGTCGTTGTATTGTCGTGAGTCGGAATCCTGGTAAGAAATCCTCGCGGTAATATGAGCCGGCTGTTTGCTGCCGAAGTAGGAGGCGCTGCTGTCTACGAAGGTGACGATCTCGCGCTTTGGACCAAGAAATTGAAGACTGCGAAAGAGCGGGAGTTGAGAGATGTCCTTCGAACCTCCCAGCCCAATTATTTTCTGGTCAAACTTCACCGAGACATTAACTGCACCGCGATCGCCGATGTTGTTTACTGAAATAAACAAGAGCCCGTGGTCGAAAAGAAACTCGACTATAACTTCAGGCCGGCGGCCTGGCTCTATATGTTGAACGGACTTGGCGGTTTCTTTTGTGGCCATTTGTGAGAACTTGAGCGGCCAAAGAATATAAGCGCCGGCGCATTTTGGGAAGGGTTAGTGCGCGATAGATTACGAAAGCAAAAAATGATTTACGAAAGCGGAAGATTCGCCGCAGATGAACGCGGATAAACGCGGATCAGAAACATAAAGAAGAGTAGGAGTCCAACTTTTTTGTTTTCATCTACTGAAACACTGGCGACTACCCTGGCGCTACCGCTCCCGGTTCTAATTCTTCTTTATGTTTCTGATCCGCGTTTATCCGCGTTAATCTGTGGCTAATTATTTTCTGGCGGATTTCATCTGAACTCATCAGTACTTTTGTTATTCTTCCTGACTTCTCTATGCCGGAATCATCCTCCAGCCTCAAAGAACGTGTGCGCGCCTTCTGGCAGGCAAACCCATGCGGAGTTAAGTTTGCCGATGCGCCTCCCGGCACACGCAAATTCTACGAACTGGTTGAAGCCCACCGGTACACGAAAGAATGGCATATCCCGATTGCCGCCGACTTCGCGAGCGCGCGTGGTTTGAAGGTATTGGAGATTGGCTGTGGATTAGGGACTGACGGAGCGCAGTTTGCTGAGGCCGGCGCCGACTATACCGGCGTCGACCTAACCGAGGCTGCAGTGGAACTGGCCCGCAAGCGCTTCGAAACGTTCGGCATTAAGGGGAACTTTGAAACTGCAGATGCGGAACAGCTCCAATTCCGCGATAACTCTTTCGATCTGGTTTATTCGCACGGCGTGTTGCATCACACACCGGAGACGGCGAAAGCCGTGCGCGAGATCCACCGGGTACTGAAGCCCGGGGGGCGCGCGATGGTGATGCTTTATCACCGGGATTCGTATAACTACAGGATAAACATTTCGATGTTGCGCCGGGCCGGGGCACATCTTTTGCAATTTGATAGCGGTGTTAAGTTGGCCCATCTGCTGACCCACGAACCTATGGAGTCGCTGCGTGAACACGCTCGGCGTCTAAAGACCGAAAAGGAGTCGTATCTTTCGCCGGACGAATTTCTCAGTCAAAACACGGACGGCGCTGGTAATCCCCTCGCGCGAGTGTATTCAAGAAGCGAAGCACGGGAACTCTTCAAAGATTTTTCCAAAGTCGAATTGCGAACTTACTTTTTAAACAAGCGCTGGATCCCGTTGATTGGCGGCGTGCTGCCGCGGTCGCTGGAGTCTAACCTGGCATCGCGATGGGGTTGGCACCTGTGGATCTACGCGACCAAGTAGAACAATAAAAAAGGACAAACATGAAGAGCATCCTGATTACTGGCGGCGCTGGTTTCATCGGCTCGCACCTGGTCGACAAGCTACTAAATGAAGGGGAGTGGCAAGTCACTGTCGTCGACGACTTCAACGACTTTTACGATCCATCAATTAAACGCGCCAACGTCGCCGGTCATTTAAAACTTCAAAACTATCGTCTTTCGGAAGCTGACATTCGGCAAAAGGCGGCGCTTGAACGGGTCTTTGCAGAAACGAAGTTTGATTGCATTGTTCATCTAGCGGCGCGGGCCGGGGTACGTCCGTCGCTGGACCAGCCGCTGTTGTATTCGGAAACCAACATCGAAGGCACGCTCAATCTGCTTGAGCTCGCAAAACAAAACGACGTTAAGCAGTTTGTTTTCGGATCGTCATCTTCTGTTTACGGCATCAATGCCAAAGTCCCGTTCAGCGAAGACGACCCCATTCGCCAACCGATATCGCCTTATGCGGCGACCAAAGCGGCAGGCGAGTTGATCTGCCACACTTATACGCACCTTTACGGCATTCGCTGTGTCTGCCTGCGGTTCTTTACTGTTTATGGACCACGGCAGCGTCCTGACCTGGCGATACATAAATTTGCGAGACTAATCAGTGAAGGAAAACCGATCCCGGTATTTGGTGATGGCACCACACGACGCGATTACACCTACATCGACGACATCATTGCGGGAGTTCGCGCTGCGATTGACTACGATGGCTCCAACTATGAAGTAATTAACCTCGGCGAGTCGCGTACAGTTGAGCTGCGCGAACTAATCTCTTTGCTGGAAAAGGAACTCGACCTGTCTGCCAATATTGACCGGCAACCGTTGCAACCCGGTGACGTGCCCCAGACCTTTGCCGATATCACCAGGGCCCGTCAGTTGCTCGGCTACAATCCCCAAACGCAGATCGAAACTGGAATCAAACGTTTCGTTGAGTGGTTTCGGAATAGTTGATAGCCCTCATGGTCGTGTCGTGTTATTTCGTGTGTTTCGTGTATTTCGTGGATCGGTCTTTGGCGGCCTAAAAAACGGATCCACGAATAACACGAAATGTGTTGAATTCGACTTTTAAGGCAAAGCCTTTCAAGTCCGCCCACGAACCTGACCTTGTGGATGAATTGTTCTACAATGCCTGCCTAATCCCCAATTGGTTAGCTGCCCTCAAAACTAATGAAGATCTACGACGAAGAAGAGACGGTAATTAGCACTCGGCCGGATGAAGAAGCGGATGCACGCCGAGCCGCGGAACGCTTGCAAGCGGCCGAAAAACCCGAGCTGTCGATTTTTCTTCCTGTATTCAACGAGAAGCCTAACCTGCCGCCGCTGCACATAAAGTTGGACGCAGCGTTAAAACTGCTGGGCCGATCGGCGGAGATCATTTACGTCGACGACGGCTCGACAGATGGAAGCCTCGAGGTTTTACGTGATATCGCTGCTCGTGATCCGCGTGTGCGCGTCGTAGCACTGCGCCGTAATTACGGACAGACGGCAGCCATGTCTGCCGGAATCGATGCCGCCCGAGGCGACGTATTGATTCCGATGGATGCGGATCTGCAAAATGACCCGGCTGACATTGCCCGCCTTTTGGACACTCTCGATGAAGGTTATGACGTGGTTTCCGGCTGGCGTAAAAACCGTCAGGATAAAGCCATCACTCGCAAGTTTCCGTCGATGATTGCCAACCGCTTGATCTCATGGATCGGCGGCGTTCCGTTACACGACTATGGTTGTTCATTGAAGGCTTACCGGCGGGAGTCTCTGCAGGACGTTCGACTGTACGGCGAGATGCACCGCTTCATTCCAATCTACGCATCATGGGCCGGCGCGCGAGTCGCCGAAATACCTGTCAAGCATCATGCACGCACGATGGGCCAGTCGAAGTATGGTTTGTCACGCACGCTGAAAGTCGTCTTTGATTTGATGACCATCAAGTTTATGGCGTCATACCACACTAAGCCGATCTACATTTTTGGCACGTTTGGAATGATCGCAATCGGATTGTCAGTACTAGCGGGCATCTGGGCGATGGTTCTGAAGTTGTGGTACGGCGTGTCTTTTATTCTGACGCCGTTGCCCGTGATTACTGTGGTGATGCTGGCCATCGGTGTTCAGTTTTTATTAATGGGATTGCTGGCGGAAATGCTGGTGCGAACGTATCACGAGTCACAGGCGAAGGCCATTTACGCCGTGCGCGAACGGCTCGGATTCAAGAACGGGAAGTCTTAAAAAATATGTGCGGAATTACCGGTTGGGCCAATTTTGATTCTCACA
>DATEPF010000111.1:0-9254 GCA_035273325.1 Pyrinomonadaceae bacterium
TAGTCCGCGGATCACGAACGAGGCAAACTACGTTCTGCATAAGTTCGCAACTGAATTGGTTGGAACGGATAACTATGGCGCCACAGACTGGTTCAGTCTGAAGCCGTTCTTCGACAACCTTGCTGGCCCGCTGGCGACACACCGCGATATTCGTTATGCGAAAACGATTTTGGTAATTGGCGGCGAACCTGAAGAGCTTCAACCACTCACCGGCAGGCAGATCAGACAGGCTGTTCGAAATGGCGCGGCGAACTTGATTGTTGTTAACAGCCGAAGAATCCGGCTGGTCGAACAGGCGCTTCAGTTTGTTCACATCAGGCCGGGAAGCGAAGACGCTTTTGTCCTGGCGTTGGCTGATAACAGCAGTGACAATTCCACGACCAACAGATTGGGAATTGAAAGTGCCGACCTGGACGCAGTGCGTCAAACTATCGCGGGCACCCAGGGCGACATCGTGATCATGTTCGGTGGTGAGTTAAGTCCTGCGGCACAGGCTGTCATCGCTGCATGGCCGGCATCGCTCCGCGCCGACGGACGCCGCGTGCTGTTACATCCGCTCCCTATCTATAACAACAGTTTTGGGGTCCACGACATGGGGTTGATGAATGGACCGCATAGCATCGAACAGATGCTGGACGCGGCTGGTGAGTCCATTCGCGCAATTTACATGGCGGGGAGTTTTCTGCCGGCACACTTGCGTGGGCGCGAGGACGCGTTAACCAAACTGGATTTCCTGGTGGTGCAAGAGCTCTTTGAGACCGACACCACCGCGTTTGCAGATGTCGTGCTCCCGGCAGCTTCGTTTGCGGAAGTTGATGGAACGTTCACCAATAACGATGGGCTGGTTCAGCGGGTTCGTCAGTCGATTCCGCCAGTACACCAGGCAAAGCCTGACTGGATGATTACGGCGCAACTGGCGCATGAGTTGGGGATGGATTTTGGTTTTGAGATGTCGGCCAGCGCAGTCTTTCGCGAGATCGGTGAACGCGTGCCCGCCTATTCCGGTCTGCGTTATCCGCTGCTGAAAGATGAGACGAGTCCCGTTCAGGCCCGGTACGAAGTTGCCGACAAACGCGACGTTTCGGAATCGCTCAACAGCTTGCGGCAAAACGTAAACGCAATGGCGACAGACGGAGAAAAACTAGCGGTGACGCCGGACGTTGGACACGAGCTCTTTAAGATTGGAACGTTAACTGACAAGGTGCCACAGTTTCATTTGTTGGCTGCCGGAAACCCGCGTCCGGAAACTGTCCGAGTGTCGCCGTTGTATCAAATTACTGTAGATGCGGAACTAGTGAACCGGTAAATGGTGTTGTTTCGTGTGTTTGGTGGATCGTTTTTATGCGAACGCTAAAAAGCGATCCACCAAATAACACGAAAGTGCTGCATTGATTTTTATGGACTTCAACAATCCATACATCTACGCCGCCGGCCTGATCGTCGCGATCACGATCGTTTTTCTCACGATCATGTTACTGGTGGCGTTTACGGTGCTCGCGGAGCGCCGCGTCCTGGCGTTTATTCAGGGGCGCGTGGGACCGAATCGCGTGGGGTTTGGCGGAGTATTGCAACCGTTCGCCGACTTCATCAAGACCATGATGAAGGAAGACCTGGTTCCGGATCAGTCCACGCGATTTGTATTTCTGCTGGCGCCCATGGTTGCGGTGGTCACCGCGATCATGACCTTGATTGTCTATCCCTTTGGACCGACGGTGACGATTCCTGGTCTGGGCACCTTTCCACTCGTGATCGCACGTTTCGACGTCGCGTTGTTATATCTGCTGGGCGTTACTTCGGTTGGCGTTTACGGAATTGCGCTCGCCGGCTGGGCCTCCAACAACAAGTACAGCCTGATGGGCGGGCTTCGCTCAGCCGCGCAGATGATCTCCTACGAATTGGCGCTCGGCCTGGCTTTGATCGGAGTCATTCTGATCGTCGGCACGCTCGATCTTTACGCGATTGTTCTGCAGCAGTCTGGCTGGTACGGGATGCAGTGGAACCTCTTTTATCAGCCGCTCGGATTCATTCTTTATTTGATTGCCGCGATCGCCGAAACCAACCGGGTCCCGTTTGACTTGCCCGAAGCCGAAACCGAGCTCGTCGCCGGGTTTCACACCGAGTACAGCTCGATCAAGTTTCTACTGTTCTTCAACGCCGAGTACATCAACATGATTACCGTCTCGATGTTGGCGACCACGCTGTTTCTTGGCGGTTGGAACGTGCCTTTCGCCGAATACTTGTTTGGGTCAGGGACCATTCTGTTTGCGCTCGTTAGTGTGCTCGGGTTCTTCGCAAAGATCCTCTTTTTCCTGTTCCTTTACATTTGGCTGCGCGGGACATTGCCCCGCTTCCGCTTCGATCAGTTGATGAACTTTGGTTGGAAGTTTTTACTGCCGGCAGCAATTTTGAACATCGTCATCACTGCGACGGTGCTTTTCTTTACCGGCTGATTTGAAATGATAACCACGCTGCTTTTCATTTTGTTTGCCGGGCTCGCAATCGGCTGTGCTATCGCGATGGTCTCGCAGAGCAATCCGCTCTACAGCGCGATTTCGCTGATCGGTGTGTTCGTAGCCCTGGCATCACTTTACGTGATGCTGGCGGCGCCGTTTATCGCCGCGGTCCAGGTGATTGTTTACGCAGGCGCGATCATGGTGCTGGTGATCTTTGTGATCATGTTGCTCAACGTTGAGCATGTGGAAACACACCGCAGGAGATTGCGCTGGCTGGTACCTGTGGCTGTCGGCATGGCCGCGGTTTTGATCGCGGAAACAGCATTCATTCTCTATTCAGTACAAACCAGCGAGGCGAATCTTCGGGCCAGCGGCTCGGATGTTGGGCTGACGCATTCAATTGGCGTGGGACTGTTCACAACTTATCTGTTGCCGTTTGAAATCACTTCGATTTTGCTCTTAATGGCAATAGTCGGCGCTATGTCACTCGCACGCCGTGCCAACATTCTTTCGTCGACGGCGCGAGTGGTGCCCGGTTCTCAGGTGCTGGCGATGGACCTGGTCAATCCTGGTTCGGTCAGTGACTTGCCGTCAGTTGGATCAGACTCGACTGCGGAAGCAAGACGTTTGATGGGAGTCGATGCCCGCGCAACGTCTCGCGAGCACGATTAATTTCGGCGTAACGCAAACTGTTAGTTTGCGGTACCTAACTGCGGTACCTAACTATGGAACCACAACTTTCCTGGTATCTGGCGCTGTCGGCGATCCTGTTCACGATCGGCACGGTGGGCGTGATCATTAAACGCAACGTGATTGCGATGTTCATGTGCATTGAGCTGATGTTGAATGCGGTGAACCTGACGTTCATCGCGTTTTCGAGTTTCTTTCAGGATGTGACCGGTCAGCTTTTTGTATTCATAGTGATGACGGTGGCCGCAGCAGAAGCGGCAGTCGGTCTCGGCATCATCATTACCATTTTCCGCAATCGTGAATCGCTGGACGTGGACGATGCGAGCATCCTTAAGTTTTAAGGGGAATGTTCTTTTCGTGTAATTCGTGGATCGATTTTGTTGCCTGCGAAAAAAAGCGGTCCACGAATTACACGAAAACAGCAAGAACAGTAACGGAATGACCGAGAACAATCTCCTCAGTCTAATCATTTTTGCGCCGCTCGCCGGCGCCGCCATCAACTGGTTTGTTGGCAGGCGTGTGCGCAGCGAAAGGTTCATTGGCTTCATCGCGTGTGCCGCTGTCGGTGTCTCAACCATCATCGCCTTTTATCTTGCGTTTAAACCGGGCGGCGCCCTTCGGTCCACTCAACCCGTACTCGATCATCTCTGGACCTGGGTGCAGGTCGGAACTTTTCGCGCCGACTTCGGTCTGGCAATGGACCGTTTGAGCGGTACTTATGCTCTGTTCGTTACTTTCGTCGCGTTTCTGATTCACCTGTTTGCGGTCGGTTACATGCACGGCGATAAGGGGTTCTACCGTTTCTTCGCCTACCTGAACCTGTTCATGTTTGCGATGTTGACGTTGGTCCTCGCCGACAACTTGCTATTGATGTTTGTCGGTTGGGAAGGAGTCGGTCTTTGTTCCTACCTGCTGATTGGGTACTACATCGATCGCAAGGAAGCAGGCGATGCGGCCAAGAAAGCCTTTATCACGAACCGCGTCGGCGACTGGGGTTTTGTGCTCGGTATCATGCTGATTTTCAGCCTCACGGGTTCGATCAGTTTCTTTGATAAACCCGCGCACGGGGTGACGAGTGCTTTGTCGGTGTTCGCCGGAATGGGCGTCGATCCTTTTACCTGGGGAGCAATCATCGCCGGCGGTGCGACGTCGGTAGCAATCCTGTTGTTCATCGGAGCGGCTGGAAAGAGCGCGCAAATTCCTCTCTACGTATGGCTGCCCGATGCGATGGCCGGACCAACGCCCGTGTCGGCATTGATCCATGCGGCCACGATGGTGACCGCTGGCGTCTACATGATCGTCCGTTGCTCAGAGATCTACACGCACGCGCCGGTGGCGATGTTTATCGTTGCCATTATCGGTGCAGCCACGGCGATTTTCGCTGCGACAATCGGGCTGGCCCAAAACGACATCAAGAAGGTTCTGGCGTATTCCACCATCTCGCAACTTGGTTACATGTTCCTCGCTTGCGGCATGGGGGCGTTTGTCGCAGCAATTTTCCACGTCATCACCCACGCATTTTTCAAGGCGCTTCTCTTCCTCGGTTCCGGCTCCGTCATTCACGGCATGCACCATGAACAGGACATGCGCCGGATGGGCGGGCTGAAGAAGTACATGCCGATCACATTCGCGACTATGTTGACCGGCTGGCTGGCTATTTCCGGGATTCCAATCTTTGCGGGTTTCTTCTCCAAGGACGAAATTCTGTGGAAGACCTGGAGCGGCGGTGCTTTCAATCTGCCAAGCCCGGTGTGGAGCAAGATGCTTTGGGGGATTGGTGCAGTGACGGCGTTGCTGACGGCCGTGTACATGACGCGCATGATGGTGATGACGTTCTGGGGCGATGAACGGTTCAGACAAACCGAAGAGCACCACGAGCAACACGAAGAGGCTGCGCATCATGGGCCGCACGAACCACACGAGTCGCCGTGGATCATGACGGTGCCTTTGATTGTGCTGGCCGTGCTTTCAACCATCGGTGGATTTATCGGGGTCCCATACGCCCTCGGTTCGCTGGTTAGTGATCATCCAACTAATTACATCGAACAGACTCTCGATCCGGTGGTTGCAAAACTTCCGGCTGACGATCATCACGCTCCTGAGTCAGGAGATCACGGTCTGGAGCTGCTGTCACCCGCGCCGCAACCACATGATGGCGAGCCCGCGATCAGGTCGTTGGGCCAGGAAGACGCTGCCGCTGCGCATCACTCGCCTGAAGAAGTACGCATGGAGCGAATACTGACTATCGTCTCTGTTTTGATTGCGCTGCTGGGCATCGCTTTCGGATGGTTTACGTTCAGGAGACGTCCGTTGCTACAGATGCCGCACATTCTGGAGAACAAGTACTACGTTGACGAGGTTTACGACGCCGCGATTATCAACCCAATCAAAGTGGGCTCCCGCGAAGGTCTTTGGAAAATTTTTGACATCGGTGTGATCGACGGATTCCTGCACGGGCTGGGCCAGGTGGTAACGGAAGGTGGGAAGTTCATTCGCCAAATGCACGGCGGATTTGTGCGCGGATACGCGGCCATCATTTTACTTGGCGCTCTCGCCATCATCGCTGTTTTTGCTTATTTAGGGATGACTGCGTTACGTCAGTAAGTTTATGCAGCAATACTTATTAACTGCGATCATCCTGATTCCGGTCATCGGCGCACTGGCGCTGGTGGCTTACAATTTCCTGCCCACCCGCAAGGAATCAAACTTCAAGTGGATCGCGCTCGGTTTCAGCGTTCTCGACTTTGCTGCATCGCTGCCGTTGATCAAAGGGATAGGCGCAGGCACGAAAGACTTTCGTTTCGTGGAAGATGTGTTGTGGATTGGAGCGATTGGGGCGCGTTATCACGTCGGTGTCGATGGTATTAGCCTGTGGTTGGTTTTACTGACGACTCTTTTGATGCCGATCGCCATTCTTTCAAGTTGGACTTCTATTCAGAAACGACAGCTTTCGTATTACATATTCCTGCTGTTGTTATTGGGGGCGATGGTCGGTGTCTTCGTATCGCTCGACCTGCTGCTGTTCTACCTGTTTTTTGAAGCGTCACTGGTGCCGATGTTTTTCCTGATCGGTATTTGGGGTGGCGAGCGACGGATTTACGCTGCTGTTAAATTCTTCATCTATACCGCGGTCGGCAGCTTGTTGATGCTGGTCGGTATCATCGCCCTTTACTACATCTATGACACGTTTGATTACGTCACCATTCTGCGATTGATGGCGGACGGGAACGTCCCGGTTGAGCAGACCGCCTTCTGGTTATTCCTGGCCTTCGCATTTGCGTTTTGTATCAAGGTGCCGCTGTGGCCGTTGCACACCTGGTTGCCCGATGCGCATACCGAAGCGCCCACTGCTGGTTCGGTAATCCTGGCCGGTGTGCTCCTGAAGATGGGCACGTATGGATTGCTGCGATTCAACCTGGCGCTTTTTCCTGACATGTCGCGCAAGTTTGCCCCCGTGATGATTACGCTCGCGATCATAGGAATCATTTACGGCGCGCTGGTGGCGATGGTCCAACCCGACGTCAAACGCCTGGTCGCTTACTCATCAGTCAGTCACATGGGGTTTGTCGTGCTTGGATTGTTTTCGTTTACGGAGCTTGGCATGCAGGGCGCCCTTTACCAGATGCTCAATCATGGCGTGTCGACGGGCGCGTTGTTCCTGTTTGTGGGATTTATTTATGAACGCCGCCACACCCGCGCCATTGACGAGTTTGGCGGGCTCGCCCATTCAATGCCGTGGTTCTCAACACTTTTTGTGATCGCGACGTTGTCGTCAATCGGATTGCCCTTTCTTAACGGCTTCGTCGGCGAATTTCTGATCTTGATTGGTAGCTGGACGTCTGCGGCGATCGAGCGCGCTGAGCTGGCCACAATGATTGCAGCCACAGGCGTTATCTGGGCGGCGGTTTACATGCTCTGGATGATTCAACGGGTGGTGTTTGGTCCAATTACGAAGCCTGAGAATGCCTCGCTGTCCGATCTGAACGCCCGGGAGATTGCGCTGTTGGTTCCACTGCTGGTGCTGATGCTTTTCATGGGCGTTTACCCGCGGCCCTTCCTGGACCGTTCGAAGGGGGCTGTTGAAGAAATTCGTGCGCGCGTGGCCGCACCCACCGGGGGAACGTTTGCCGAGCTGTCAGCAGAAAAAGACGATCGAAATAACACGAAATAGAACCGATCGCATTGGCTCTGCTTAAGAGTCGAATTCAACACATTTCGTGTTATTCGTGTAATTCGTGGATCGGTTTTTTAGTCCGCAAAAGAACGAGCCACGAAATACACGAAACACACGAAATAACAGAGGCGATGTGCTCTCGACTTCTAAGGCAAAGCCGATCGCATTTGCTTTAATTGGATTTTGAAAAGGGTTCCATGCATTGAAATGAATTTTGCTCTTCAATTTACAGCACCGGATGTGAACCTCTGGCTGATTCTGCCCGAGATCATTATCTGTCTGACAGCCGTGGTCGTCATGCTGGTTGACGCATTCGGGAAACCAACACAGCGATGGCTGACGGGCGGCATCTCACTTCTCGGACTACTCGCGGCGGCAATTAGCTCGGTGTGGTTAGCCGCGTCATGGTCAACCAACGGTCAGGCGTTCAATGGAATGATTGTGCTTGACGAGCTGCGTCTTGGTTTTACGTTTGTGTTCCTGATCGTTTCTGCGATCACAGTTTTAGTTTCGGTGGCGTGGACAGAAGATGACAAGTTACCCGCCGGTGAGTTTCATTCGTTGCTGATGTTTGCCACCGCCGGAATGATGTTCATGGCATCTGCCGGCGATTTGGTTATCGTATTCCTTGGTTTGGAAATTCTTTCGATCGCCACGTACGTGATGTGCGGGTTCCGCCGCACCGACGTTCGCTCGAATGAGTCTTCGATGAAGTATTTCATCCTCGGCTCGTTCTCGTCAGCCTTTCTGCTGTACGGAATTGCCCTGGTGTACGGGGCCACCGCCACCACCGCAGGCCTACCCGGCACTACTAACATCGCTGAGATCGCCCGGCGCCTTCCTGACGCGCAGTTTCCGCTTCTGTTGTTCGCCGGGGCCGCGATGATGCTGGTAGGTTTTGGTTTCAAGATCGCGACCGCGCCGTTTCACGTCTGGACGCCCGACGTTTATGAAGGCGCCCCCACGCCGGTCACTGCGTTTATGGCCGCTGGTCCCAAGGCCGCGGGTTTCGCATCGTTTCTGCGCGTGTTCCTATTCGCGTTTCCACTCGTAGCGGCGGCTGGTTCCACCAACGTGGCCAGCCAACTGCATTCGGCTTGGGTGGGCGCACTAGTTGTGATCGCAATTATCACCATGACGTTGGGAAACGTCGTGGCGATCGCCCAGAACAACGTCAAGCGTATGCTGGCGTATTCGTCGATCGCACATGCCGGTTATGCGCTGGTCGGATTTGTTGCCGCGGGCGCGACTACAGACATAGACAAACGAAACGCGGCGATTACGGCTGTGATTTTCTACCTGCTCACTTATGCCGTCATGAATCTCGGCGCGTTTGCCGTAGTGCAATTGATCGCCCGTAGTGACGACCGTCGGACTGAAGTCGAGGATTACAACGGAATTGGCTTTAAGTCCCCGTGGCTGGCTTTCGCGCTTTCCCTAATGCTGCTCAGCTTGCTTGGTATGCCACTCACTGCGGGCTTCATCGGCAAGGTGCTCGTGTTTCGCGCGGCCCTGGATGAGGGATATTACCTGCTCGTCGTGATTGGTGTGCTCAATACTGCAATTTCGGCTTACTACTACCTGCGGCTGATCATCGTCATGTTTTTCCGTGAACGCACGACGAGTTGGGTTGCGCCCAGGGTTCCGGTAAGTGTGGGCGTGGCATTGGCAGTTACTATTTTGGGTGTGCTTTATCTCGGCTTATTTCCGGGCCGGGTAATCAATGCGTTGCAAACAAAACCTGCCGGAAGTGTCTCCCGTACAAGCGGACCGTGAATGAGATCCAACCAAAGATCCCGCGCAACCGCGGAAAGTTACGTCTCCCAAATCAAAGCGGATCTTAAAGACGCGTGGCTACCCAGCATTTACGCTGAGCGGATCCGCAAACTACGCACACGCGCGTACACTTTCGAATCGTCGCCCGGTAAATCGCCGGT
>DATEPF010000112.1:0-9447 GCA_035273325.1 Pyrinomonadaceae bacterium
GTGTCGAGAAGTTGGTGCTGGTTGGTTCGGCTCCGGCTGTTAGTAATGGTGAAGTGTCGCAGTTGCAAGTTGAAGTTAATTCTTTAACGGATCCCGTGCCATTGAAGTTTGTAACCGAATTTCAGAAGAGTGTTATTACGCGACCGGTACCGGATGAGTTTATGGACCGTGTGGTCCAGGAGAGCATGAAACTGCCGGCCCGCGTCTGGCGCGACGCGATGGCGGGAATGCTGGCTCCCAACTCGACCGTTACGTTAAGCAAGATTGAGGCGCCCACGCTGATCATCTGGGGCGATCGCGAAACTGTTTTCCCGAAACGTGCAGATCAGGAGACGCTACTTAAGGCCATTCCGCGTGCGAAGCTGAAGGTTTATAAAGGGACGGGGCACTGTCCTAATTGGGAGGAACCAGCGCGATTCGCCCGGGACTTAGAAGAGTTTATGCGGAGTTGATCAAGGCAGATTTTCCATTTGTCATTTCACATTTGGAATTTGTCATTGAGGGGGAGGAAAAAGCGATCCACGAAATACACGAAATACGTCGAGGGGGCCCGGCAAGTTCGCTGTTATCTTCTGAGCAGGATTAAGATGCCGGCTGCGATGGCCAGCACGGCCAGGCCCATGGTGACTGTCGACGAGAGTCTGACACTCAGTAACGGCAAGAGCCCGGTGAGAATTAACCACACACCAAGCAGAATCATTCCAATATTTCTACCTGCCAAACCATTTGTTACTGCCATAAGTTCTCCTTCTGTCTAATCTCGCGAAAGCATGTAGGAAAGGGAATGACCGTTAGTGGTCCACGCTTGATTGGAGTATGCGATGGGCAGATCGACAATCCAGTCGGAGCCATCATCGTCCGCCCACGGCGAGCCTGACACTCTTTCGCATCTGAGGAGGTAATGCTCGACGCCGGTAAAGACGCTGCGCCAGTAACCGCCGTAAAGAGTCTTGTAAACTACTCCGTCAACTTCAACGTAGACCCGTTTGCCTTGAACAATTTTGTAATTGATGCGACCAAGTAGCTCCAGCAGGCGAGTTTGCTCTCGCGGCGTCGCAGTTGACTGACGCGTTTGCCCTTCACGCCAGATTTCGGGTTGATACCAATGGGTGTCGCGGTTCATGACTCTGTGAAGCGTAGCTTATTCCTGGTTTCGCTTTAACGCCAGAAAAAGTTTGCAACCATAAAAAAGAACGCCGGCCGTTGCTGGGCCGGCGTTTTCCTGTGTGCTGCGAATGCTTGTTACGTCATGTCGTGGGGTCAGCACACATTGATTCAACGCGACTACTTGCCAGTGTTGACGAACTTGACGCACTGTCCCTGGTTTTTAAAGTCTTCGCCGTTGCCGTTCACAACCAATTTCCAACCGTCCTTTTTGCACTGACCCTTGTCGGTGGGTTGGGTTTTGATATCGAAGCGGATGGCATTATCGATTGCCAAATTCGGAATCTCCTGAAGCGCAAACCAGCCGTATCGGTTGGAACCGACAGTGGTGTTGATGATGTCGGTCGCATCGCTGAGTGTCCATGTATGCAGAACCGCACCAGCCGCATCTTTGATTGCTAACTCGACCGATAATACCCCGGCATTATCAGTAAAGGTGTGCTGAAACGTATACCAACCGGCATCCGTGATGGCGAAGGGATCCCTGCCTGGGTTCTTGGGAAACGCGCCGCTGCGCGTGACGTTGTTGCTGGCGCTAATAACAAAGCGCGGACCCGTGCCGGTGATGTCAGTGTCGTTGTAAAATCCGGCGTTGAAACCGAAATCACGTCTATGAAATCCGCTGGGCTGGTTGATCGCAGAAGTAAAATCGAAACGCGTATCGTTGCTCAACGTAATACTGTCAACATCGAGGTAGACGTCGATTGAAGTTACATAGCCATTGGCAGGAAACGCGGCTGCAGCGCAAGCACTGGTTCCACATCCAGCGTTGCCGCCGTAGCCGCCCCAAGTGGTGAAGGCGCCGGACGCATTGAAGGTTCCGCCAGATGATTCCGCATGCCAAGCACCATCGGCCGATATCACACCGTTGCTGCCCGAAGCAACGCGAGTGGCACCACTCCAACCGTTAGTGTCTGTTTCAAATCCCTGGAAGTATGAGAGACCAGCGGCCAGCGCGATGGAGCCAAACATCATTGCTGATAGCGCAAAGGCTGCCGTGGTAAGGCCCAACCTTGAGGTTGACCAAATTTTTCGTGTATTCAAAATTATGAGTCTCCTTAGTTTAATCGAGTGGGAGGTCACGACTTCGGACCTATGCAGGCGAGACTTAGTTCAACGCCAGGAGCGCTTAAGTTCAGAAGGTTGTTGAGCGTGGATCCGGAGCGTTGAAGCAGTGAGGAGAGCTAATCCTGAGGCTTTGTTCGTTCGAAACACCACACACTACCGATGCGATGAACTCCTGGCCCGGTTGTGTGCAACAATCTGTAAGCGAGCGCAGTCTATGTAACCAGTCTAATACTGTCAACGTACGAAGATAAATATGGGTCATCCGGGGGCGTGGGCCAAGTCACAAAGACTGAGCAAACTTGTTTACTGGTTTTTATGACACCGGAGTTAGTCCGGCTACTTTCTTAAGGACCCAGGGGCTGACAGAAGTCCAAATGTTTTAACGGTTTGCTTTTCAAATAATATCGACGGTGACCGACGAGATGAACAACACATGCCGCATCTAGCCAGGCCAATAAATGTTTGCTGTCTACTGCT
Source organism: Pyrinomonadaceae bacterium (assembly GCA_035273325.1). Taxonomy (GTDB): domain Bacteria; phylum Acidobacteriota; class Blastocatellia; order Pyrinomonadales; family Pyrinomonadaceae; genus PSRF01. Next base: position 2,710 of record DATEPF010000112.1, read on the forward strand.
CGTGCTGATCGCGGTCGCGCAATTGAGCGATGCAGGACCACGACAACAGAAGGTTCGGCGGATCACAGTCACTGACTGCGAACTTCCGAACGTGGCAGGGAAACTGAAGTGCGGTGAATATGAGGTGTTTGAGAACCGCGCCACGCGCAAGGGTCGCAAGATCAAACTGAAGATCGTGGTCTTCCCGGCGACCGGTACCAACCGCGCGCCTGATCCATTCATTTACATCCCGGGTGGGCCAGGTTCTTCTGCAACGGAGGACGCGCCATATATCGCGTCAGCGTACGCAAAGATTCGCGAGCAGCGCGATCTCTTGTTTATCGATCAACGCGGCACCGGCGGTTCACATCCGCTGAACTGCGAGTTTTTCAATCCGGCCGATCCGCAAAGTTATTTCGGTTATTTTTATCCACTGGATCAGGTGAAGAAGTGTCGTACGCAACTTGACGCCGTAGCTGACCTGACGCTTTACACCACGCCCATCGCGATGGACGACTTTGATGAGGTGCGGGAGGCACTTGGTTACGAGCAGTTGAACTTGTTCGGAACGTCGTATGGCACGCGTGCGTCCCTAGTCTTTTTAAGGCGACACCCGAGGAGTGCGCGCACCGTAACCCTGCAGGGGGTGGCGCCTACCAACCAGCACATGCCGCTCGATTTCGCGCAGGTACATGAACGAGCGCTGTTGGGCATCATCAGTGAGTGCGAGGCCGATGATGCATGTAAGACGGCCTTTCCGAATTTGCGTTACGAAGCTAAGGCGGTGCTCGAACGGCTGATAAAGGCGCCGGTTGAAGTGGACGTGCGAGAGCAGCAAGGTGAAAAGCGAAAGGTAACCTTGTCTCGCAATCTTGCGGCGGAAGCAATCCGGTACATGCTTTACAGTCCGCCCGGCGCCGCCCGGGTTCCGTTGGTCCTGCATTCTGCCGCACAGGTAAATTTTGTACCACTCGCAGAAGCGGCACTCTACTACCGGCGACAGATCGTCGCCACCGGCAGCAATGGCCTGTACCTTTCCATCACGTGCGCAGAAGATTTGCCCTGGATTAACCCGGGTGAAGGCGAACGGCTGGCGGCGAACACGTTTCTCGGTGACTATCGCTTGCAGCAACAGAGAGAAGCATGCGCATTGTGGCCACGCGCCGCCATCCCTGCGGATTACAGTGAGCCGACAAAGAGTGATGTTCCGGTTTTAATCCTAACCGGTGAATGGGATCCAGTGACGCCGCCGGCCAATGGCGACGCGGTGGCAAAATTTTTATCGAACAGTTTGCACGTAGTAGTGCCGGACGGTGCACATGGCTTCGGCGGACTTGAGGGCGGCGATTGCATGCTGAGACTGCAGTCTGAGTTCGTTGAGAAGGGCGCCGCCAAAGGTCTGGATACCAGTTGTGTGAAGAATGTCAGGCGTCGAGCGTTTGCCACTAGATAAATCAAATTCCGTTTCGTTGTTTCGTGTATTTCGTGGATCGTCTTCATCCGAACTAAAAAGCGATCCACGAATTACACGAAAACACGAAATCGCACTACCTGGCCAGCACGCGGATGTCGCGTTCAGAGAAGATGCGCCAGCCGTCCGCTGTGCGTTGCCAACGTAACTCCTGAATCACTTGTCCGCTTCGCGAACGCCGGCCGTTGTCAATTCTGTATCTCTTTTTGTAGCGCATCACCGCGGCTTGTCCGCCCTCCTGGAAAATAATTTCCGGCTCCTCCGCCTGCACGTCGATCAAGGTCGCGGCCGCAAAGACGCGTTGCTTCTCGTCGCGCACAAATTCACGGGGCGTATTGCGCGTCAGATAGTACGCGCGTAAACGCGGGACGTAGAAGGTCATCTGTTTGGCGATGTCGCGTTTGTTCGTCGCGTCGATCCAATCGACGAGCGCCTGGCGCAGGACATCCGCTGATGAGCTCATGCCGACCGCGGCACCAACAGGTTCGCGATTGGCCTCCGGTTGCCGTGCGCTAGCGACGTTTGGAGTTTGCGCCTCACCGTACAACTCCCAACGCGCAACATCGGAAACTTTGTTGTAAATACTCTGGATCACCAGAGGTTGATCAAGTCCTTCCGCCTCGATACGACGCACTACCCGTAGCCGCTGCCCGTCGTCAATGCTTTCAAACACAATTGAAAAGTTATCTTCGGTCTTGCCGCTGGAAGTGAAGACCAGTTTGTTCTGTTCGACGGCGAAGCGCATATGAACGGCATGACCATCGCTGGCGCGTGCCGTGCGCGCGATGCCGTCAGCGAGGAACGTCATTTTTGCGGCGCGCGATGATCCCAGAGAGATATGGCGACCGCGCTGTTCGATGGCCAGCAGATCCGGGGGCGTGAAACGCACCGCGAGGTCTATAAAGAAACGTTGCTGGTCGCGAAAGGGAACTCTGCTGGAGGCGCCGGCGACTACTGAATACAGTTTGTCGCTGGCCGCAAGGTCGATTCGATAAACGCCGGTGAAGGGAGTGGGCGCCGTTTGTTGGGGGGAGGTAAAGAAGATTAACGAAAGAATTAGAATTAACATCTGAAGCCCCCTCGTTCGATTGTGTTGCCAAAGAATACACGAAGCGGGCCTGCGGCCGAATGGCAGGACGAGCCTTCCCCTATTTCGCGTATTTCGTGGATCGTACTTTTACGAGAGCAAAAAACGATCCACGAATTTACACGAACAAAACACGAACGTGCTGAATCAACTTCTGAGGCAGATCGAACAAACCAACCGATTTATCCAACAAAATACGGGTTTTCTGTAGAAGAAATCACAGAATCGGACTATCTTTAACTTAAGAATACATATTTCCATTGCTGCGTTCCGAAATTGTAGGCGCGCAGTCTCTGGTTAACCGGGCGCTCGTGGAGTGTAAACCGCGAAACGCAGGGCTCTAACCCAGTCAAAACCTGGCAAAAGTTCCAGACCGAAATTCATAACATAATGGGTGACAAGGTGTCGTCTTCAAAACCTAAAGCTAAATCGACGGTAAACGATCAAGTGAAAGCGGGCTTCGCTGCACTTAAGGATTTTCTGGGCGGACATAACGAACCGAATGATGAGCCTCAAATGGTGACAAGTGATGAACCGCCCATTGCGGCAGAAGAGAATTCTGCGACCGAAGATGTAGTCAACGGCACAGAATCAAACGCGGAAGCGACATCGGATCCAACCGCGCCAGCACTCGGCGCTGGGGAGCCGACGACTACAACTCCAGAGCCAAATCAACTGAACAGTTCAATGGAAAGCAATGGGTCCGCGGAGCAAACCGAAAATAGCTCATCCGAAGTAAACGTAGATTCAGCCAAGCCGATCGACGAGCCAAAAGAACTTGCCGAGCGGGGTGATCAAGAAGCGGGTGCCGCGACAATTCAAAATTCCGAGACCAAGACAAACGAGCAGACGCCCGGTGGCCAACAGTCGATCGATGAGGCGTCATTCGAAGATGCGGTCGAGGTCCTGCGTGCGGCTGGGCCATCCGGCGGGCGCGCCGCTGCCGCTCGCACGATCGCCGAGCTAGGTAGCCAACGTGCGACGCCGCATTTGATCGCGGCAATGTTTGACGACGATCCGGATGTACGAAGCGCAGCTGAAGAGGCATTAGCCAGGATTGGCGAGCCGACCTTCAAGCACATGCCAACCCCCCAATCTGAGAACGTAACAATGATGCAACCACCTTCAAGCGCTCCTCAGCGGAGCGACTCTCCTGCAGCACCCGGTGGGGCGGCCCCGGCACAGCCAATTCAAGTGAAACAGACCGAAGCTAAGCAAAAGGACCAACCGCAGCAGAGTGAAAGCCGGAAAGTCGATAGCCCCGCGAAGGAAGCGGAGCCGGCACATCAAACACACAAGCCTCACAAGCTGAAAGCAGTTCCAAACAAACCAGAAGCTGCGATCGATCCTGAAGCGTCCGAGGACGAGCAGCAACTACTGTTGGAAGAACGGGCAGTGAGACAACGTCTGGGTTTAATCGTCCAACAGTTATCCGAAAAAATTGCGGCGCGGAAAGAGTCGGAAAACGAAGTTCAGTGGCGTCTCGAACGCGAGTCGAAACTGTTAGCAGATGCCGCGATGCAACGGGCCAACGAAGAAAAGGCACGGAAGCAAGCTGAAGAGGAAGCGGCCCAACGCCGCAAGCAGGAAATGGAAGCGATTGCGGCCGAGCAGGCAGCGCGCGCGAAAGCAGATGCCGAAGCGGAACGGTTGGCCAACGCCGAAGTCCGCTTGCGGAACGAGGTCGCAAAACTTAATCAGGCTGCAGATGAATTGGAGCAGCGTCGAAGAGATGCGGAAAATGCACGGGTGACTGCCGCTGCGGCCGCCCGGCTAGCCGAAGCACAACGTCTGCGCGACGAAGCCGAAAGAAACCACAAGGCAGAGGTTGACCGTCTGCGTAACGATCAGGCCATGCTCACCGCGGCCACCGAGAAAGCGACAGCTCGCCGTGCTGAGGTTGCAGCGTCACGTGAACGCGCGGAGAAAGACGCCGCAGCCCTGGCAGAAGCTCAGTCGCGCATGGCGGCTGCCGAAGATGCTCGTACCAAAGCTGAAACGGAACGCGTCAAACTTGAAGCCGAACTAAAGCTGAAGGTTGAGACCGAAGAATCATTGCTGGCGGCGGCAAAACAACGGGCCGTTGACGAACAGGCGCGTCTCGAGGAAGAAGCGCGCCGGCACCGCGAAGCTGAAGAAAGACGGCTGGAAGACCTGCAAGAAACTCGCCGCAAAGCCGAGTTGGAAGCTAAACAGCGGTCTGAGCGCGAGCAGCAGATACGTCACCAACTAGACACGCTGCGAATATCGGACGCCGACGTTCGTAAGAGAATCGAAGAAGGTGAAGTGCGTAGGCGGGCAGCGGACGAAGCATTTCGTTTAGTGGCCGAAAAAGTTCAACGCGTAGAAGCTGAAGCTCACGCCGCCAAGCTGGAAGAAGAACAGATTCTTGCGAAGCTGGAAGCGGCGCGGAGAAATGCGGCCGTTGAGGCGCAGGCACGTGCCGAACAGGAAAAGCGAATCAAAGAAGAGATCGAAATGTTCCGTCGATTGGAAGACGAAGAACGTCCGCGGCTCGAAGAATTGATTCTGCAGCGCAGCGACGCTGAGTCGAGATTGCAGCACCTAAGAGAACGGCTCCGGTCAGAGGAAGAAGCACGTTCACGGGCCGACGAGCAGGCGGAGACTGTGAGCGAGTACCGGCGGCCGCTGATCCAGACCTACGTCACTGAACGACTTGATCATGCAGCCGATCACACGGAGGTAGTCAGAGAAACGGCCCCGGCGCCGGTTCATTTTGAAGAACCGGTGGCGGCCAGTGCCGCGGAGGCGAGGGCAGACGAGGACATGCGGGCGGACATTCCTGCCGCCGAAGAAATTCCGGCAGCGATTTCGTCGTACCTGCACAGTGTCGATCCATATAAGCGCGCTGCGGCAGTAGCTGAATTGGCGCGTTCCCAGTCGGCGGATGCGTTCGCTTTAATCGCGCGTTGTTTTGACGATCATTCGCCGCACGTCCGCAATGCAGCCGCGCGAGCCTTGCGCAAACTGGAACCGCACAAGAGTGTCGATCTATTCAACCGGGCAATGGAGGAAGGTACACCCGAACGGCGGAAGAACATTGGCATCGCCATTGGCACCTCCGGACTGGCAACGGAAGCGATCGACAACCTGGCGGGTGAAAACCGGGAAGAGACCTACAACGCATTATCGATCTTGTTTGTGATGGCCAAGACGGGGGAAGTGCAACCGTTGGTCCAGGCCATTGAAGAACACGAGAACGAGGAAGTGTGTCGCGCCGTGCTGAAGTTGTTGACCCTCAGCGGGCAGTCAGAGTTGGGAGACGCGGCTTTGCAACGCCGGGTCATGGGCGTTGCTGCCAGCAGGCAGAAAACTGCCGAACGACATGATGAAATTCCCGACTTTCGTTTGCGGATTGCCGAAGTTGAAGTCAAGCGGGCGCTGAAGAATAGTGAAGACTAATCGCCGTTCGTGTTATTTCGTGGTTCGCTTTTCAAGGTGAGAATAAAAACGATCCACGAATTACACGAAATATTCTTCGGTGGTCGTCAAATACTATTTAACTTTCAGTTCAACAACGGCAACAGCGCCAGGCGCAAGGCTAACGCTTACGCTGTTTTGTCCGTTCACGTTTTTCACTTCCAACGCTTTGTCGTCAATCCAATCCACCGCAGCTTGAATCTCTTTCCCAGGTAAGCTGATCGTCGTTGTCACTGACGCAGAACGATCAACCTGCGCCATGCCGTGCGCTGGTTTGTAAACACCGTTATTGTTGAACAGAGTTACGACCCATCCGTTGCTATTGCGATTAATTAGATATTCAACATCTCCGCGCACTTTAACGGGCGTGGCATCATTGAACACGTGGGCTAACATGTGAGCGGCAAAAGGTGTGATGCGTTCATCGTGGCCCAACAGATCCGGAAGCGCTGCAAAGATTACGGCGCCCTTGCCAACCTTGTTCACCGTCACAAGTGGATCTCCGGCTGCGGAAGTTATTAAAGACTGCGCGCCTTTAAGCTCCAGTTTCTCGTAACGAAACATCTGTCCGGTTAAATCATGCGCTGATTCACCGGCTACATTGCATCGCGCCGTATCTCCTTCCGCCGTCACACCCGTCAACTTAAGCCCAATCAGGCTCTGAGGCAGTCCTTTGATCTGCGTCGCATTTAGAACCACGGTCCCGCCAGACTTCACATACTCTTCTAAACGGGCCACCCATTGTTTGGACCATTCGATG
>DATEPF010000113.1:0-9741 GCA_035273325.1 Pyrinomonadaceae bacterium
ATCGCGTAAGTTCACGCCCAAACCGCATAGGTAACAACAAATCCCAATAAACCGCTACCGGCCGCTGGTGCGCAGATGTCTTAACAGGTCGGCCACGGCTTGACGATACTCGGCTTCTCGTTCGTGTGAGTCATGCGCCCTGATTCCACGGGCTACGCGGCTGCGATGAAAAGCGAGTTCGCTGGCCATCTGGTTTAATTCCCGACTCGTGCGCCAGTGCCGGAAACCACCTCTGGAAAATGCATTGTAGGATGAACCCATGCGGCCTCTGATTGTACAGAGTTGCGCATATTCCTCAGCCGTAAGCAGGCCACCGTGCAGGTCGGGCGCCAGATGTTCCCGAATGATCTGACCTTCGCGCCTCAGAGCGAGAGCTATCACAACGAACATAATAAAAAACGCCGGCACCATCAGAAACACATATGTCAGCAGAAACCCGGGGCCGCCGAACAATACCGCCGAGCCGTTCCAGATCGCATGTAACGAGATCGCTGCACCTAAACCAACAATGGGAGTAAGGAACTTCACTGCCGTGTTTGTAGATTGGCGCGCCAGGCCGAGACCGATTCCCGTCATGCTGGTGAATAGGGGATGAGAAAACGGGGCCAGGAAGCCGCGCAGGACAAAAACCAGCGTCAGCGTTTCCCCACCACCTTCCATCACCGCGCGACCGTAGTACTGAATGTTCTCAGTCATCGCGAATCCGAGGCCCGCCATCGCGGCGTAGACTATGCCGTCAATAACGCCGTCAAACTCGTCCTTCTTCCAAAAGAAGAAGATGAACAGGATTAAAGCCTTTGCTGTCTCCTCCACAATGGGAGCCGAAACCACAGCGCCAAAAGCCTCTCCTGCACTGGCATCGCCGGACATCAGGGCGACGGCAATCGCGCTGGCAGTGTTTAGCACGAATGCAAAAAACACAGCCACGAGTGCGCCCCAAAAGAAGGCTGTGACCAGCATCCAGTAAGGCTCGGCTTCGTATCGATCGATCCACAAAACGAGCAACAGATAAATTGGAACGGGCAGCGTCGCGGAAACTAAGCCTATCAGCAAAGCGACGGGTCCTGTCTCAACGCCAATCAGAAACAGCACCAGTAATCCGAGCAGCGCGGCTGCCAGAATCGCGATGACCGCCAGAATTATCTTGATGGCACTTCGGTTTGCTGGACGTCGCGCCAGCGGTTGGACAACCGGACGGTATGCGGGATTACCTCGCGGATCACTCATCATGATTGAGCCGCCTGCGGGTCAACGTTGTAAGTAGGGATCATCATGCGCCGGCGCGGGAGAGTATATAGTACAGCGTGTTTACAGGGCGAGTTTTCAGTTTTAACGAGCGCAGGTTTGGGCGCGGCCGCCGTCTATCGAGTAGGTCGAGCCGGTGATCCAACCGGCTTTTTCTGAAGCGAGAAACAGAATTAAATCCGCAATTTCATGAGGTTCTCCCACCCGGCCCAGTGGATGAGTGGTCCTCGAATGCGCTAAAAACGCCTTGTACGACTCTTCCGACATCCCGCCGCGTTTGTGAATCTCAGTTACTACCACACCCGGGTTTACCGCGTTAACGCGAACTCCCTGTGCCGCAAGTTCCAGTGAAGCGCAACGCGTCAGTTGGTCCAATCCTGCTTTCGAAACACAATAGGCCAGGACGCCAGGAAACGAGCGCAAGCCGGTCACACTGGAGACGTTTACGATGTTGCCGCGCCGCTCAATCAAGGAAGGGAGTGCCTGTTGCATCATCACAAATACGGAGCGCAAGTTGATGTTCAGCATTGCGTCCCATGCCTCAAGCGAGGTCGTTTCAATTGTTCCATTCGAGATGTGACCGGCGGCATTTACCAGAACATCAATTCCGCCAAACCGTTCTATGGTGGTTGTTATCGCTGCCTCAGGTCCTTTCGGCCCGGCGAGATCGGTCTGGATGGTTACACACTGCGCACCCATCGCGTTTAACTCGGCTTGTAGTTCACTCAAAGCAGTTGCGTTCCGCCCGACTGCTGCAATGTTCGCGCCAGCCTCCGCGAAACGGACAGCAGTAGCCCTGCCGATGCCGGACGTTGCCCCGGTCACCAGCAGAGTTTTGGCAGCAAAATCTTTTTCCATTTGGTTTTTCCTTATCGGCAGTTTCGACTAAAATATTAAAGCGTAATCATATATTGACAGTGGAACAGTAAAAAGCTGACTATTGGCGCCTACTGATTCTACGCGGCTCGTTCATTAACCAACTCCCGGCGTAACGCAAAGTAAAACTGGTCTCCTGAGAACAACTTGGGCCACCATTCAGCACCAGATTTCTTTCCGAGGACCACGCGACATGGGCACGCGTCGGGCGCGCAGCGGCGTCCGGCGCGGATGCCGAATAGCGCCGGTTACCTGCTGGGTGCGTTTGTAGTCGCCATCATTCTGTTCCTTGCTTTGTGGTGGATGCTGGTCAGCGGCGGAGATGAAGCTCCGTGGATTCCGGCCGGGCTCGCGGCCAGCGTGGTCCTACTGGTGGCTTTATCGGCTCGGGAAGTTGTGATGCGTCGTGCGTGGACGCGTTACGTCCTCGAGCATGGGAGTGAATCGCCGTCTCGCTCCCGACGCTCTTCTAGTGACCAGAAACAAACCAGCAGCCGTTCACACTCAGGCTCGGTCCTCACGGCGGCATGGCGTGCTATTCAAAAACAATCCGAAGAAGCTGACGCTGCGCCGACCCCCGAAGCACATTACGACGTCTTCAATCTCTGCCACGACTACCTGACATCTACCGACGATGCATTGAGGTCAAACTCATTACCAGCCGAAAAGCGAATAGCAATCAAAGCTGGGCAGGAACGCGTGCGGGGGTTGCAGCGGCACCACATGCTGACCTGGGCACGTGATTCGTCTCGCTCACTGACTCGCGAAGCACAGCAGAAAGCACGCGTGTCAGATAAGATTGAGGCCGCCAATCGTGCTTTGCATTGCCTGGAGTCGGCTGAGAAGTTTTACCCTGACGAAACCGAATTAAAGGAATCCGCACTTGCGATCCACGAATTCATTGCCTCGGTAAAGGTTGCACATTGGGTGGAGCTTGCGGAACGTTCCGCCTTCAAGGGCCACTACCGGCGCGCCATTGAGCGTTATAAAGACGCACTGTTCTATCTTGATCGAGATACCGTTAAGGATGAAATTAGACTTCCTGGTACTGAGAGAATCCGACAGGAAATCGAATCGCTGCGATCCCGCATCAGAGAGCAAAAGCAGCAGCCGGCGGATGCGTCCAATGGTAATCATCATAACTGAGAGGGTTGAACGTCGATGATCTCGCAGAAATGTCCCAAGTGCCGCAGCCGCCGAATCCGGAGGGGCTATAAGCCAACGCCGTTACTGATGCGCTTGGTTGGCATCCACTATCTTTTGTGTAATCATTGCAACCTGCTTTTTACAGGTTTTGCAGTGCCGGGAACCGTCGGCAGATCCGGGGGAGGAACAAGTCTGAAGAGTTCGACCAAGCAAAGTTCGTCACAATCGTAAAGTTCCACCGTTGGAAAGACTAAAAGTTAAATTTTTCCTCGTCTTGGGGGCATCCACGACGTTCCCTCGCACATCTTCATCTGAACGACCGAATTTCACGTTTTGAGGTTTCTATGAAAGAAAGTTTGTCAATCGCCTTGCTGGCCATCTTTATTACCCCCTCACTGGTTTTGAGCCAGGAACAAACTCCGTCCACACCCCCACCCCAGGGACCGTCAAGTTCCTCTCAGGGAGGCGTCGACACCCAGGGCATCAGAAACTATTTGCTTGGTCCTGGCGACATGTTGGACGTGCGAGTGTTTGGTCAGCCAGATCTGAACGCGCTGGTGGAAGTTGACAGCGATGGCTACATTAGCTCGCTGCCGTTCCTTGAAGCTCCAATCCCAGCGAAATGCCGTAATGAGAAAGAAGTGCAGAAGGCGATTGCTACAGCCTATGAAAAGTATCTGAAGAAAGCCCAGGTGAGCGTTCGCATCACCGAGAGAAAGAGCCGGCCGCCCGCAACTGTGTGGGGCGCGGTACGCCAGCCCACCCGCGTGTTAATGCAACGCAAAGTCAGGCTTAGTGAATTGATGGCTGTTTCCGGAGGATTTACAGAACGCGCGTCCGGCACGATTCAAATCATTCATACAGAACCCCTCATGTGTCCCAGTCCCGGTGAGGAAAAGGAGGCGCAGCCGATCGATTGGAACAATAATCCACTTCGGGTCATCAAGATATCTGACCTTAGCAGGAACAAAGGCGGCGCAAATCCTTACATCCGTCCCGGCGATTACGTTGTAGTAACTGAAGCAGAGCCGGTTTACATCACTGGCAGCGTGGTCGCCCCTCAGGGCGTTTTCATGAAAGAAAACCTGACCTTAAGCCGCGCCTTAGCGATGGTCGGTGGCCTGCGCAAAGAGGCCAAGGCTTCGGACTTGCGAATTATGAGGATGAATCCTGAAACAGGAGAACAGGACACGATTAAGATTGACTTCAACGCGTTTAAAAAGGGTCAGGTGCCCGATTTCAAACTGCAGGCGTATGACATTGTCGACGTGCCGGAAGCAGGAATGTTTTCGTCCGGCCGTCTCGGGCAAACTCTATTGAGCGCTATCACAGGTGGGTTGGGATCGGCACTCTCAAACTCGGGCGCAATGTTGCCTTCACGCGTTCTTTACTAATTGGAATATTAAATGGCTGCTAACAAAACTCTGGCGGGCAATCGCCGCCGCCGAAAACTAATGACAGCACTGTGGTTCGCTGCGGTCTCTATCCTGACGATCGTGCTTATCTATTGGGAGATGACCGCAGTGCTATACATCCTCGCCACCCTCGGCGTCACAGGTCTGCTTGGCATCGTCGCGTTTTCGGATCTCGGAACTGCACATGGTCCAGCGGGGGAAATTGAACGTGTGAACGATGCGGCAGCGATTGGTAGTGGCATCTCATCCACCTTCGGCAATAAGTAATTCTTGATGCAGGCATAAGCGGCGATTCTGCCTGATTTCCTCGAATAATCGTAAATTTCAAGCGGTTGAAAGTTTGATCGCAGTGATGCATAATCCGCCTGCGTTCACCTCCCCGGTGAACGTAGTGGTCGCGTGGGGTGAGGACACGTGGCCTTTGGGCGAGGACTGTGGGAGGTCCTCGCCCGCTTTATTTTTGCAGACGAAATAACACGGCTCTTGACGGAAAGTTGAATCAGCGTAGAATTTCTCGACTAAATCCCAAGGGGAGAAGACCAGGGTTTCGTGCCCCAGGTGCCTGGTCCAAATGATGGTCCTTTCCGAACGTACCAGGCGACGATTCAAACTCTGGTTATTCAGAGGCCAGAAAGAAACCGGCGCTGACGACGCTCACGCCTCCGGCCCCCATAAGCAACATTCGTGGTGGCAGGTGATGTGTCTCACCGGCGTCGATTATTTTTCGACCCTCGGTTATCAACCCGGTATTGCGTTTCTCGCCGCTAATGTCCTCTCACCCATCGCCACCCTAATTCTCGTCTTGCTCACGCTTTTCGGCGCGCTACCAATGTACCGGCGCGTGGCAGAAGAGAGTCCATACGGCGACGGTTCGATCTCGATGCTGGAAAATTTGCTTTCCCGGTGGAAGGGTAAGCTGTTTGTGTTGGCCTTGTTGGGGTTCGCCGCCACCAGCTTTATCATTACCATCACACTCTCCGCCGCCGACGCTACCGCACACATCATCGAGAATCCGTTCGTGATTGATCACATGCAGTTTCTGCATCACAAGATTATTGTCACGCTCGTTTTAATCGCTGCACTCGGGGCCATATTTCTCAAAGGGTTCAAAGAGGCTGTAGGTATAGCCGTAATCCTGGTTGCTATTTATTTGTTGCTCAATATGGCGGTCATCGGCGTGGCAGCGTTTCAGGTGGTGACACATCCTGAGGTTTTGTGGAATTGGCGGCAGGGCCTTACTCAAAGTTATGGAAATCCACTGCTGATGATCGGGTTCGCGTTGGTGGTATTTCCCAAACTCGCACTAGGTCTTTCAGGTTTTGAGACCGGGGTGGTCGTAATGCCGCTGGTCCGGGGGAATGGAAAGGACTTAACGGAGGACCAATTAGAAGCCATTCATACGACGCGAAGTGCGCGAGCGGTCACGAATAGCACTGCCAGACATCTGCTTGAGGGTCGAATCAATAACACTAAGAGGCTTCTGACGGTGGCGGCCATCATCATGAGTTTCTTTTTGTTGGCAAGCAGTTTTGCGACTACCTTACTGATTCCACCCGACGAGTTCCGGCCGGAGACGGATTTACAAGAAGCCGGCAAGGCCAATGGACGCGCGCTGGCGTATCTTGCGCATTTCTACCTGGGAGATGTTTTTGGCACCGCCTACGACCTCAGCACAATTTCCATTCTGTGGTTTGCCGGCTCATCTGCGCTAGCAGGTTTGTTGAATATTGTCCCACGCTATCTGCCGCGCTATGGAATGGCTCCCGAATGGGCCAGGGCCACCCGTCCACTCGTGGTTGTGTTTACTGTCATAGCGTTCATTGTCACCATACTCTTCCGCGCTGACGTCAACGCGCAGGGTGGCGCCTATGCTACCGGCGTCCTCGCATTGATGACCTCCGCGGCGATCGCCGTCACGCTTTCGGCTCGGCGGCGGCGCGAAAAGAAGATGTGGGCGTTTATGTTGATCTCGGTGATTTTCGCGTACACCACGATCGTAAACATTATTGAGCAGCCAGAGGGTTTGAAGATTGCAACGATTTTCATCGCGGTTATTGTGATCAGTTCACTGTTCTCCCGCGTCTGGCGTTCAACAGAGTTGCGAGTAGAAAGAGTGGAACTCGACGATCGTGCGCGTGAATTCATCAGGCAGGCCGCGCGCGGCACCATTCGAATCATTACCAATCGCTGCGACACAGGCACAGCGGACGAGTACCAGACGAAGGAAACGGAGAAGCGTGACGACAACCACATCCCGCCCAGCGAACCGATTATCTTTTTTGAGGTGACGCCGGGTGACGCGTCGGAGTTTTCCGGCATACTCAGAATCCGCGGTGAAAACGTTGACGGGTTCAAGATACTTCGCACTGAATCACCTGCAGTGCCTAATGCGATTGCAGCGTTCCTCCTTTACTTGCGCAATGAGACGGGCAAACTCCCGCACGTTTACTTCGGCTGGAGCGAAGGGAATCCGGTGAGTTACCTATTGAAGTACATCGCGTTCGGAGAAGGAGACACAGCGCCGGTGACGCACGAAGTGCTGCGGCAAGCAGAAAAGGATCCCGATCGCCGGCCAGTGGTCCACGTCGGCGGTTAACAAACCGGCTTGCAGCGGCGGGGCGACAGGAGTAGGATGCGGCCGTTGACAATCTAATGTCTGCCGAAGTTGCAGAGAGAGTCTGCAACGCGGGGGAACCACATGTTCCGATAGCCGGGGCACGGGGCGAATCGTTGAGCTGAATCAGCCCAACGTAGAACACTTCCAGTTCGAGCCCGTCAGCTAACCTCGTAGGCCAACAGGAAGGGCAATGCCGCGAAATCTTTGAAGGCGCGGGGCATATTGCTCCGCGCCTTCTTGTGTTTTATGGCGTTGCATGGGGCGTCACTTGGCGTTACGAAAAAGTTTTAAGCGCTGGCTGTTTGGCGGGTATAAGACTAAACCTTCTCCGGACCAGCCAGTAGCACACAAGCAACATCCCTGGTGGAAAGTGATGTGTTTGACCGGTGTCGATTACTTTTCGACGCTCGGTTACCAGCCAGGCATTGCTTTCCTTGCGGCTGGCGCGCTCTCACCAATAGCCACGCTCGTTCTGATTCTCCTCACACTTTTCGGTGCATTACCAATCTACAACCGGGTTGCTGAAGAAAGTCCGCACGGCGAGGGCTCCATCTCGATGCTGGAACACCTGTTGTCGCGCTGGAAAGGAAAGTTGTTTGTGCTGGTGTTGCTCGGTTTCGTTGCTACCGACTTCATTATCACCATCACTCTGTCCGCCGCAGATGCGACTGCTCACATCATCGAAAACCCGTTTACCCCTGAAGGCCTGAAGCATCAGGTGTGGGTGACGCTCGTGTTGGTCGGACTGCTGGGTGCAGTCTTCCTACGCGGCTTCAAGGAAGCAATTGGCATCGCCGTAATCCTGACATTTACATATCTCACGCTCAACGTAATCGTGATCGGGGTTGGGGCTTACCAGCTTCTAGCTCACCCCTATCACTTTCCGGAATGGCAAACGCTCATGCTCCAGCATCCGCGCGTCAACGGGAACGCATGGATGATTGTATTTGTGTCGCTGTTGCTGTTTCCCAAATTGGCTCTGGGCCTATCCGGGTTCGAAACGGGCGTAGCGGTTATGCCGCTGGTTAAAGGTGATACGGACCTGACCAACGAAGACTGGGAAAGTATTCATTCCACGCGCACAGGCCGCCCGGCAGATGCCCGTGTGACAACGTTATTGCAGGGACGAATCAGCAACACAAAGAAACTTCTGCGCACCGCTGCAATCATCATGAGCGTGATGCTGATTTCAAGCAGCATCGTTACCACCACGCTAATACCACCCGAGGCGTTTCAGGAAGGAGGCGAGGCCAATGGACGGGCGATTGCTTATCTAGCGCATCATTACCTCGGCGACATTTTCGGAACCCTCTACGACCTCAGCACGATTGCGATTCTATGGTTCGCCGGCGCGTCAGCCATGGCGGGCCTGTTGAGCATTGTTCCCCGATACCTTCCTCGCTATGGAATGGCGCCGAACTGGGCGCGGGCCGCTCGCCCACTGGTGCTGGTTTACACGGTGATTGCCCTTGCAGTGACGGTCATCTTCAACGCTGATGTCGACGCACAAGGTGGCGCGTATGCCACGGGCGTTTTGGTTTTAATGACTTCCGCGGCAATTGCAGTCACGCTTTCAGTGCGAAGGCGGCGAAAGCGATGGTGGCCGTTTCTCCTTATTGCACTCGTGTTTGTTTACACAACTATTCAAAACATTCACGAGCGACCTGAAGGGATAAAGATCGCCTCGTTCTTTATTTTGGCAATCATTGCTTCAAGTCTGGTTTCGCGAGTGTGGCGTAGTACGGAGTTGCGAGTGGAGCGAGTGGAACTTGACGATGTTGCGCGGGAGCTTGTTCGCCGGGCGGCCACCGGCACCGTTAGGATTATTGCGAACCGTCGAGACATCGGTGATGCAAATGAATATGCAGTTAAGGAAAGAGAGAAGCGAGACGACAATCATATTCCCACCGAAGATCCCGTAATCTTTTTCGAGGTCACTCCCAGTGACGCGTCGGAATTCTCCGGAGTCCTGAGGGTTTGTGGTGAGCGGGTAGAAGGTTTCCGCGTGCTGCGCGCCGATTATCCAGCGGTACCGAATGCCATTGCAGCATTTTTGTTGTTCATCCGAAATGAAACAGGGAAGCTGCCCCACGTTTACTTCGGTTGGAGCGAAGGAAACCCATTGAGTTACTTACTTAAATACATTGCGTTTGGTGAAGGTGATACAGCACCAGTGACGCACGAAGTTTTGCGACAGGCGGAGAAAGATCCCGAACGCCGACCCGTCGTGCACGTCGGAGGATAAAGTGTTAGAGGTTAATTTGTGTTGTTTGGTCAGAAACAATCGTTAGGTTACCTTGCAGCTATCGTGATAGTCGCTGCAGCGACCGCCGTTCTGAGAATATTTGAAGGCCATGCAAATCCACCGACGGTGGCCTTGACCTTTGTCCTACTTATTCTGTTCCTGGCCATCGCCTGGGGACCGAAGCCGGCTGTACTGGC
>DATEPF010000114.1:0-20826 GCA_035273325.1 Pyrinomonadaceae bacterium
AAAAACTTTGACGACCTGGCAAACGACTTTCCAGTTTTCGCGCTCGACCTATTAGGTTTTGGACTCTCCGACAAACCACCCACTGCAGCTTACTCAGCTGACCTGTACGTCGAACTGATAACGGACTTTATTCGTGAGGTCACAGGTTATCCGGCAAACGTCGTGGCGAGTTCGTTGGGCGCAGCGTACGCGATTCGAGTTGCAGACGAACACCCTGACTTGATTAACGCGTTGATTTTGAATGGTCCAACTGGTTCCGACAATCTGAACCGGCGGCCCGGTATGGCCGGGGCTGCATTCTATGGACTACTTCAGTCGCCCGTGCTCGGCACATCGTTTTACAACGTCATGGCCAGCGAACGAAGTATCCGGGACTTTGCTCGCGATCATCTTTTTTATGATCACCGCCGCGTTACTGATCGACTCGTGGCTAACATATACGCAACCAGCCACCAGCCCGGAGCTCAGCATGCGATAGCCGCTTTCCTTTCCGGTTACCTCAACACGGACACGAAAGCACCCTTCTCGCGACTGACGCAACCAAGCGTATTGGTTTGGGGAAAACAGGACCACACGACGCCGGTTGAAACAGGTGTTTCGTTACTTCAACTGAATCAACGGGCATCGCTCGAAGTCTTCGACTATTGTCGGATGATGCCGGAACAAGAGTTTCCCGAGAGGTTTAACGAACTGGTTCGCCAGACCTTTCTGGCTAAATCAGCCGCTGCCGGCGTCTAACCTCGACTCGTTCAGCAGCTTTGTTAGGCACCTATGCGGCTCCCAGAAGCCCTAAAAATGCGCCTAAAAGTCCAGTTTTGGCAAAGTCATTGACAGTTCTGAGCAAAATCAACGAGAATTCGAAGACCTGAGATCCAGGAATCTCAGAATCGTACTTCCAGGAACTAGCCACACAGCTTCCTCAAAGTAGTTTCACTTCTTCCACAGTCTCTCTCTGAATTAACTGGTCCATTGTTAGCTTGTCCTGCCGAATCGTTTCTTCGATTTGGTTCCCACCAAACATCCACTTAGTAAGGATTAATCATGGAGCAATTCCCTACCCTCCCATCAACGTTTGTCGAAAATCAACGGGCCCGTATCGATAGCTTTCTTCAATCGGAAACCGTCGCACCCGCAACACCGCAGACGTTCATGTCGGACTTCGCGGACGCCACTCACAGTTTGTTGATGGACGAGTCTGCATCAGGTCGTGCGGCTGCGGCTGCGAAGCTGGCCGAGCTCGGCCGCCCGGCAGCGACGCCTTATCTGATTGCAGCGCTGACGGATCGTGCAATCGAAGTCCGGCTTGCCGCTGCCGCTTCTTTAGGTGAGATCGGCGACGCTGCATCAGTGCCCGCCATTCAGGAGCTATTGGTTCGAGAGACAGATAACGAATCGGCCAGGCAAATAATCTCCCAGGCCATGCGTTCCATCGCCACACGTGCCGGAGTCCTGCCTACTTCGATGCCGGCCGTCGCGCCAGTTGTCCAGGTTGACGACCGCAGTCGCGTGGCCGAAGTGGAGCGGCAGCGCATGACTACGATTGAGGCGAACAGGAGGCAGGCACACGAAGAGGCGCGTCAACGGTCTGAACGGGAACAAAAATTGGCGGCAGAAATTGACGAACTGCGAAAGGTCAAGGCCCAGCAGTTACAGCGTATAGAAGAAGCCAACTCAACGGTGCGCCGTCGCGCTGAACAGGAAGCCCGTGAGCATGCAGCGGCTGAAGCGCAGGAACGGGCCCTGAACGAATCAAAACGCCTTGCGGAAATCGAACGGGAGGTCAGCCGGAGAGAAACTGAGCAGACCGAGTTGGCCCAGCGGGAACAGCAACTCAACGCCAGGCTAGAGGCCATCCACAAAGCGGAAACCGAATTACGTAACCGGATTCGCGATGCGGAAGCCCTGTTTCGCGCGCAGGAAGACGCGCAAAAACAGGCCGAGGAACAAGCTCGCACCCAAACGGAACAACACAAAAGGAAACTCGCGGAGCTGCGCGCTATTCGTAGCGCTGCTCAAGCGGAAGCGCAGCAACATGCGCAGATGGAAAAGGGCCTGGCCACAGAAATTGAAACATTGCGGCATGAAGAGACGGAGCAACTGAAAAGAATTGAAGCCGCGAAGGCCGCTCGTCACGCTCAGGAAGAAGCACGTAAGAAACTCGAAGCCGAAGCGCGCCGGCGCAAAGAAGAAGAAACTGCGCGCCTGGATCAACTGCAAAAGGCACGCGCTGCCGCCGCCGCCGAAGCGGAATCGCGTCTGGCGGAAAAGAACAAGCTTTCGGACGAAATTAAGAAACTGGCGAAGGTGGCTACGGAACAGATCGATTTGATGGAAGAAGCCCGCGGGCGTTTGACGGTACTTGAAGAGACCCGGTTGCGGACGGAAACGAAAGTTCAACAGCGCGCAGACCGTGAGGCAAAACTTCGCGCCGAAATCGAGCGGTTAAACCAACTCGAGTCTGAGCAATCGCAACGCCTCACCGAAGTATCAGCGGAGGCCGCCCGCCTCGCCGAGGAAACCAGCCTTAAACAAGCAACTCTTGAGGCCGAAATAAAGGCCCTGGCCGATGCGCGCGAACGTGCCATGACCGAGGAAACGCAGGCTCGCGAAGCGCAGGCCGCTCGTGTCGCTGCCGAAGAAGAAAAGCACATTGCGCGGTTGGAAACCATCCGAACTAAAGCTGAAAGTGCGGCCCACAAACGTGCACAAAAGGAACAGAAACTAACCACGGCGCTGGAAACACTTTCGAAAGTTGCCGCCGACCAGGTCAACCGAATCGCCAAGCTTGAAGACGAGCTTCGCGAAGCCGAGTTGAATGCACGGCAAATAGCTGAACAGGAAGAGCAGTTGAGCGCCGAGAGGGAGTCGCTCCAGCAGTCCGAATTGAAAGCCCGTCATCAGGCGGCTGAAATTGAACGAGCCCAGGCGGAGGCCGACGCTGCTGCCAGGGCTGCTCTGGAAGAAGAGCATCAGGCGAAGCTGGAAGCCATTCGTGAGAAAGCGGAAGCGGATGCTGAGCGGCGTGCGCAACTGGAACAGGAGCTAACTGCTGGTATTGAAGTTCTGCGTCGGGTGGAGGCTGCGCAACTCAAAAAGATCGAACAGGCGCAAATCGAAACCGCGCAACGCACTGGCGAAGAAAAACAGCGACTGGCTGAGTTAGAAACTATTCTTACCCAAAGTGAGTCCGAATCGAAGCAACATTCGTTGCGTGAGGCACAGCTGAAAGCGCAGATCGATCAGATCAGTAAATCAGCATACGCACAGATCGATCGTATTACGAGCGCTGAAATCCGGCTTACGGCCCTCGAAGAGGCGCGCCTTAAAGCTGCGACGAAAGCGCGTCAACGAAATGAGAGAGAAAAGCGGTTATTGGCTGAGCTGGAAGCCGCTCGTCTGTCAAAAGCCGATCAGGTGCAACGCATTGCACAGGCCCGCGCTGAAGCGCGACGTCTGGCGAAGCAGGAGGCGCATCTGAGGATCGAGGAGGAGGCACGGCAAAAGCAGGAGAGTGAAAGTCTCCGCCGTGCCGCAGCGGAAAGACGCGAGCGTGCGGAAGCTGAAATCCAGAAACGCGCGCAGGAAGAAGAACAACAGTTAGCCGAGCTGCTGGCAATTCGGGCCGAAGCTGAGCGCGAAAGTAGCTTGCGTGCTGAGAAAACAGAAGTCGCCAGCAGAGAAATCGAAACTCTGCGCAAAGCGGAGGCGGATCAAATAGCCCGTCTGGTTGAGGCCGAGAATCAACTTCGTGCCATTCAAGCAGAGGCGGGCCGTCAGCTGGAAGAAGAACGCCGTTTGCGACACGAGGTCGAGGCCGAGCGTCAGCAAATGGCCCAAGCGCGAGCGTTAGCTGCGGCTGAAGAAAAGTCCCGCGAAGAGGCCGAAGCCAGCCGTCGTGCTGACGAAGACGCCGCGCGAATGGCGGAGCTGGAAGCCATCCGTACAAAAGCCGAGGAAGAAGCACAACAGCGTGCCCAGGCTGAGCAGGAACTAAACGCCGGCATCGCGGCGCTGCGTAAAGCTGAGACGATCCAGCGACAGCGAATCGAAGAAGCCCAGGCAAACCTACAGCACCTGACCGAAGAAGAAGCGCGCCTGCGCGCCGACGTAGAGGTTAAGGTGAAGGCCGCGGCGGATGCCCGTGAGCGGGCAGCAGAAAAGGCCCGAGAACGCGCCGAGGAAGAGTCACGCCGCGTAATCGAATTTGAAAAACGACAGGCGACCGAGCTCGAGGCACTGCGTGAAGCAGCGACGCTGGAAGCACAACGTCAGTCGGAAAAAATCGAGCAACTTAATCTCGAGATCCAGCAAATGCAGCACGCTGCGGTAGCACGTGATGAACGCATAATTGAGACCGATAAACAACTGGCACAACTAAAAGCGGAAGCTAAGAAGCGCGCAGAAAAAGAAGCGCAGTTACTTTCTACCCTGGAAGCCGCCCGCAGTGACGCCAATCTCGCGGTCGAGCAATTACGTTCGAAACAGTCGCAACTGGACGCCGAGATAGATCAGTTAAAGAGGCTCGAAGCAGAACAGCTGGATCGGATCCGCCAGAGCGAAGTTTTAGTCTCTGAACGTCAAGAGGCGCGCGCCCAGGCAGAGGCAGAAGTGCGGCGGCTGACGGCAGACATCGAATCAGCGTCTGCGAATGCTGAACACGCCAAACTCGAATTGGAGGAAGCCCTAAACCGGAAAGCTGCCCAAGCTGCTGAACTTAAAATTGAAGTTGAAGCAGCCAAAAAAGCTCAAAATAAGAAAGACAAGGAACTCGAGAAATTGAGAGCGCGGCTCGCAAAGATTGAGGAGAAAGGTGAGAAGAATGCCGGTGAGGCGTCGCAATTGCTAGCTGCGCTGCAAACGCTGTGCGGGACTGACACTAAAACTGAACCTGCGATTGAAGCCACGGAGACAGTATGCGTTCCAGTCCATATAGAGGACGAAGAGCCGGCTATCACCGTCGAATTTGATTTTGGTTCGCAGCTTCTTTTTCAAGAAACACTTTCCGAGGACGAACCGGCCCGGTCGACGTCCTTTGAAGTGGTTGAAACCGAGAAAGGTATCGAAGTTGCGTCGCAGATCATGGTCCCGACCGAGATAGTAACTGAAACTACGAACTCAATTGATCTCGCCGAGACTGAAACTAGCATTGATCCCGCCAAGGCCCCCGACTTAATTCAACCTGAGAAAAGTATTGAAACCGCGAAAGCGCAAAGTACCGATTCTGCGGTTTGGACCACACGGTTCAAGCAAGGGGACGCCGCGACGCGCGCGGAGGTCGTCAGAGAATTGTCTGAGATTGACGAGAACCAGGCCTTCGCAGTTCTCACCAGCTTATTTGACGATGAGTCGGAAGAGGTTAGAAACAACGCTGCACGCGCTCTGTTTGATTTCAAACCGAACCGCGCAGACTCTTTTACCAGAGCACTCCGCGAAGCAACGCCTCAGCGCCGAAATCGAATAGCAAAAGCTTTGGACCGTTCAGGATTGGCAGCAGAAGCAGTTAATGGTCTCGCCGGTGAGAGCCGCGAGCGAACTTACGATTCATTTTCAATCCTGTTCCTGATGGCGAAGGCCGGTGAGACGGAAATGCTTTTGAAGACTATCGAGCATCATCCGGAAATGTCGGTCCAACTGTCCGTCATCAAGTTATTAACGTTCAGTAACCAACCCGATATCATTGCCAAGTTTCGCAGCCTCGCCGTTAAAGGCGCATTACCCCCCGAAGTTCGCTCAGCCGTGATGGAATCGATCTACCAAATCAGCAGTCACGCTCGCGACAACGCGCGCAGCAACTAATTCAGTTGCTCGCAAAGGTGTTCCCCTGCCGGATGTCCCCAGATTCGAAACCTCTGCGGAACCATTCAACTCGCTGTGCAGAAGACCCGTGCGTGAACGAGTCAGGAACTACATAGCCCTGCGTTTCTCTCTGCAACCGGTCGTCTCCTACCGCACTCGCCGCGCCAAGCGCTTCTTCGAAATCCCCCGGCTCCACCACACCCTTACGTTGGGCGTAGTGGGCCCAAACGCCGGCGTAGAAATCCGCCTGGAGTTCAAGGCGCACCGACAATTCGTTATTCCCGCGTTCGCTGTTTCGTCCGCGCGCCGAGTTTACCTGGTCCATCGTGCCCAGCAGATTCTGGATGTGATGTCCGACCTCGTGTGCAATCACGTAGGCCTGAGCGAAATCCCCTGGCGCCCGAAACCGCTGGTGTAATTCCCTAAAAAACGAAAGATCGATGTAGATCTTTTGGTCCCCCGGACAGTAGAACGGGCCGACTGAAGATCCGGCCACCCCGCACGCTGATTCAGCACGGTCGGTGAACAACTGCAGGGTTGGTTCACGATACTGCCGCCCGATTTGTCGAAACTGCTCGTTCCAGATGTCTTCTGTGCTCGCTAGCACAGTCGCGACAAATTGTTTCAGTTCCTCCTCTTCCGGATTAACTGGGCGCGAGGACTGTTGTCCTGGGTCCGAGCCGGTCGGAACTTGTTCAAGAAACTGACG
Source organism: Pyrinomonadaceae bacterium (assembly GCA_035273325.1). Taxonomy (GTDB): domain Bacteria; phylum Acidobacteriota; class Blastocatellia; order Pyrinomonadales; family Pyrinomonadaceae; genus PSRF01. The sequence goes on from DATEPF010000114.1 coordinate 6,506, forward strand.
TGGGTCTGCACCAAATAACAACGCCAGTACAATCAATACGATTCCACCGAGTCCCCCGCCAACAGCCATTCCGCCCCGAGACATACCTCGACGGTCTTCAATGTTGCTACTTTGTCGCTCGCCTCTCCAACGCATGAGTCGGCCCTCCTGAGTTCGCGTTTGACTGCATTGCTTGGGGGATATGAGTGATTATTTGAAGCAGTTCGTATGAATTGTCAAACCGAGATTAGTAATCACTGATTAATCCACCTGATAAGTGATCCGAAAAACGAAATCGTTGACACTATTTATGATTTACAACTAAGATCAGCGCCACCTCGTTAGCCACATCGGTATAACGCAATAGCGTTGGTTTTAAGTTCAAGCCTGGGTCGTTCCCGACAGATAAAAGTTCAGAACAGATAACTAACAAATCTCAGTAACCCCTTAGGAGAAAACTATGCGGACTGTGTTACTTCGCTCGCTCCCTGCCTTCGTCCTCGGTGTTTTAATACTATCGCTCTCGTTCACCACCGCCGTGGGACAAACGCAGATTACTTCCGGCACTATTCAAGGCACGGTCATCGACGAGAATGGCGCATTTGTCCCCGGCGCCAGCGTTGAAATCAAAGAAACCCAAACCAACTTCACTCGCAACGCAACGACGGACGAGGACGGACGGTTTGTGGCGCTTCTATTACCGTCCGGCAAATACACGATCACGATCACGAAGCAAGGATTTGCCACTCTCGTGGTCGAAAATGCTGATCTTACCGTTGGTCAAACGCTAAACCTGCAGCCGGTGACTATGAAAGTCTCAGGAGTCGAGGAGCGCGTCACTATCACTGCCGTTCCGACCATCGATACCACAAAAACCGAATCTGCCACGACGATCGACGAAGTAACAGTTAACCGTACTCCAATCCTCGGTCGTAAGTTTGAAGACTTACTGACGCTAACCCCCAATGTGAGTATTGTTCAGGGACCGGACGGCGACGAGATTAACTTCGCCGGCCAACGCGGAATCTTCAATAACGTCAGCCTGGACGGCGGTGACTACAACAACGGGTTCTTCGGTGAACAGGCCGGCGGACAGCGCGCCGCCATCGATATTCCGTTGGACGCGGTTAAAGAATTTCAAGTGGTCGCTACCGGTGCGTCCGCCGAGTTCGGCCGAACGGCGGGTGGTGTAATAAACGTCATCACTAAGTCAGGCACTAATGAATTTCACGGATCGCTTTTTCATTTTCAGCGGCTCGAGGCGTTGACCGCCAACGCATCCGACGGCACTCCGCTCACAGATTTTCGACGGGAGCAATTTGGCGGCACGGTGGGTGGACCGATTAAGAGAGATAAAGCTTTCTTCTTTTTCTCGAGCGAGAACATTTTTGAAAGACTGACGCGCGCGAATTTAAGCATTCCTATCGGCAACGCCTGTCCGGTAGCTACACCAACCATTCCAGCCAACGAGGCCCTGATCAACACCAACTTTGATTGCCAGCGATTAGCGCTGATCAATTTTTTCCGCGCCAACCGCAGTCAGGAAGAAGGCAATCCCGTCAGCAGGCGGATCAGAAACAACGCGTTGCTGGGTAAGGTCGATGTGGATTTAACGCAGAACAATCGACTTACGCTTTCGCATAATTTCGATTACTCGCGAAACACGAACCAGACGTTCGACGTCCCGACGTACGGCAATTCCGCCAACGGTATTGAAGGGCCGTCCAAGATTAATGCCTTCAACGCAAACCTCTTCTCCTCTGTATCGGCTACGAAAGTTAATGAATTTCACTTTACCTATGGTCGGGAAGAACGTCCGCGTTCAGCCGTCAGCTCCAATGTCCCGTCGGATACTGCGATGGGTGGCTTCTTCAACCCGGCTGAACCGACCTTCCGCTTCGGCCACCCGTTCTTCCTCGGACCGAACGTGGACGAAACATTCTGGCGCACGCAGATCAAGGATAATTTTTCGATTATCACGGGCCGTCACAATGTGAAGTTTGGCGGCGAGTGGATGCACAGTCTGAACTCGCAAATCTTCCGCGGGTTCTTTGAAGGCCGCTATATCTTCGATAGCGTTACCGGATTTTTGCGATATGCCTCAACTGGTGGCCCGGGCTTTGGACCAAACGCCGGTCGTTGTCCCGATGGAACGTTTACCGACTTAACGGCTCCGACATGCGTTGGCGCAGGAACTCCGTTGCTGCTTTTTTTGCAGGGCGCAGGGCCAGCCGGGCCGGCTACTGATGCCGCAGGGTTTTCAGAAGTTTCCAACGAAGACTTTGCTTTGTTTGCGCAAGACAAATGGCAAATCAGGTCCAACTTCACTTTAAGTTACGGCCTGCGTTGGGACGCTCAAATCTTTCCCGATCCGGTGGTCGCTCCCTCGGCCACAGCGTACGGAATATTCCTGAACGATCCACGCTTTCCATCCGACGGAACGTTACACAATCAAACCAAGCAGTTTCAGCCCCGCGTGGGTTTTGCCTGGGACGCAACGGGCAACGGAAAGTCTCTAATCCGTGGAAGCTTTGGCGTGTATTACGCCCGCCAGAATATGTTGACGCAGGTCGGTTCAATTACGACGAACGGCGTGCAACAACAGACGATCGCAGGTGGCGCGTTTGCTAATCCCTTCGTTCGTCCAGTCTGGCCAGGATTAGTAACGCCGACCGCTAGCACGTGCACGGTTGGCGCTGTTACCAATCCCTTCCCGTGCTTCTCTGGTGTACGCGTGTTCAGTCGAGATTATCAGAACCCCCGCGTGTACACGGCCAACCTCGGATCGGAATTTGAAGTTGCTGAGAACCTTTCGATCTATTTCGACTTCACTCATTCCAAAGCCGTCCATTTGACCCGATTCCTGGATTACGCTCGTACGGGTTTCTTTGCACCGTTTCTCGGGGAAACCATGGTGGCCGCGTCCGTCGGTAAGTCGCTTTATCGCGCTTTCACCGCCGGCATGCGACGGCGACTGACGCGCGGTTTGAGTTTTGAAATGAACTACACCTTTGCGAAGGATTATGATGATGACTCGAATGAGCGTGATCCGTTTACGGACCGCGCATTCGACATCAACAATCTGCAGCTAGACTACGCTTATTCCGACCGTGACATTCGTCACCGCTTCAACTTCGTCTCCGTCGCCGACCTGCCACACGACTTCGACCTGAGCATGCGGGTCCAGGCACGTTCGGCCCAGCCGCGGTCCCCCGGTTGCGCCACGCGTTGCTTCCCGCGCAACACCATCCGAAAGAACAACGAGTTTTTTAGTTTCGATTGGCGGTTGGAGCGTCCCTTCAAATTCGGCGAACGATACGCGCTGATACCGGTGGTCGAGATGTTCAATACCTTTAATTCGGACAACAACATCGACCCCACGATAGGTTCCGCGCTGTTCAACTTCGACGGCTTTCTGAGACAGGGAGCAGGCGATCCGAGACAATTACAACTAGCAATTAAGTTCACCTTCTAACGGTGGGTGACCGATTGGGGCCTCGCGCTGGATCTGGATTCGGCGCGAGGTTCTTATTTTGAGTGGACGGATAATCCCAGGTCAGCGGCAATTTTCTGTGCGGCTTCGGTCGGCGAAAGGTTCGTGGTGTCAACAGTTATACGATCGCTTAGATAGTTCGGAGTAGCAAAAGTTCCGTCGTTGTTTAGTTGTCTAAATAACTCGAGCGACGTTAACTTGCCAAACTTTGCGCGGCCGGGATCGGTAATACGCCGTTCAAGTGCTTCCGGGTCGCAATGGACGTTTACAAAAATAACTTCACCACCGCGCGATTCCATAAGTGTCACCACGCTAGGTACAAACTCGTCTCGTACGGTCTTTTCAAAAGCAAAGGTGAAGATCATTCCTTCGAACCGTGCGTCGCACGCTTCTGCAACCGCTTCCAACCAGATTCGTTCTCGCAACTTCACGAAGGGTGCAGACCCGAATTCGAATAACGACAAAACCAGATCAACAGTCAGGTGATTGTGAAATAGTTTGAAACCTGTCAGCGTGGCAAGCTCTCTGGCAATAGTTAACTTCCCTACGCCGGGCATGCCATGAAGGAAAACGAGTTTCATTTGGTATCAGGTTAGGACAATTTGGCTTCGTTGACGCCGCGAAAGAAGGCCGCCAATTTTGTTGGATCTAACCGGCCATCCGTACGAACTCCCGTGCACACATCAACGCCGAACGGTCTAACTTGCTCCAGCGCTTCTGTGACGTTCGACGAACTCAGGCCTCCCGCCAGGAATACCGGTACCTTCACTTCCTGTCTGATCAGTTTGCTAATACTCCAATCGTGAACGCGTCCGGTACCGCCCAATTCTTTGAGCGTCTCCGTTTTACTTCCCGAGTCAAGCAATAGTCCATCAACAAACGGGGCAGCAGCCAATGCTTCTTCAACTGATTCCAACCCATTTACATGGACCACCTGCACTATTGAAACTCCGGGTAACGCGTCCCGGAGTTCTCGGTGGTCTCCTTTTTCCAAACGATCACAAATCTGAATCGTATTGACTCGCAGACGTATTTGTTGTCGGACGATACCAGCGACATCCGGACAGCAAGTTAATAAAAAAGAACTGACGGCCGGCGGGACCGTTGCGGCAATTTCTTGAATTAACTCTTCGGAAATCACGCCGGGACCGCTCGGCATTTCCGACACCAACCCCACAGCACTGGCGCCAGACTCAACTGCCATCCATGCTTCCTCAACGCTGGCGATACAACAGATTTTGACTCGAGGGTGGGTGGTGGGCCTCATCGCCTGACAAAGTGATCGACCAGATCACAAAAGGATTCGAGGTGAAGATCTGGTTTGTTTTCCTGCAGCCGCCAGCTTGTCGGATACGTGCTGCGAACACCTACAGTCAACGTGCCTGCGCGCTTACCCATCTCGATGTCTTCGGGGCTGTCGCCTATATAAACCGTCTCATGACACTGCCTCGCCAAGGCCTGCATTGCAGTTTCTAAGCCTTCCGGATGGGGCTTTTTGTTTTCCATCTGTTCATTACAAACGACGACTTCGAAAAGATCCTTCAACCCCAACTCGCGCACTTCTCGATTCACACGACACTCGCTACCGCTGCTCACTACGCCAAGCTCGTACCCTTGAGTCCGAAGAGCTGTGATTGTCTCAATTACGCCTTCGATTGGCTGTGCGGTTTGATCGCCGTAGTGTTGTATCCATAGTTCGTCCGCGCGGTTCCACTTATCGGGGGTCAGTCCCATCGCTTCGTACACCGAATACCAATTTGGAGAATAGACGCGGCAGTAAGTGTCGTAATCGAACGCGACCCCGAGTTCGGCAAAGGATCTTTCGAAGGCCGTTAATCCCAGTTGATGAGAATCGACAATCGTGCCGTCCCAATCAAACAACAGAGTGGTGATCGTGTGTGTCTGGAAACCCATGATGACGGACGGATGGACCGAACTAATCGGCAAAGGCTACGGACAATTCCCTTAATGGTGTCGATGATGAATTGTCTTCTGCGGCCGCTTCACTGCGATGAACGTGGCGATAAAGGATGTCGCGCTGTTGCGAAATAAACCCGGCTTCGCGTATCAGGTAACGAAGCATAGGCTCGTCAGCGCGGTTATGTGCACCGGCCGCTGATACGACGTTTTCTTCAATCATGATGGATCCCATGTCGTTCGCGCCAAACCGCAACGCAACTTGCCCGAGTCTCAATCCCTGTGTCAGCCAGGACGACTGGAAGTTTTCAATGTTATCGAGAAATAAACGGGACACCGCGAGCATCTTCAGATAATCAACACCCGTGGGCTCTTCTTTGATGCGCCGTCCGAGCGCGGTGTTTTCGCGCTGAAAAGTCCATGGGATGAAGGCTGTGAAGCCCCCAGTCTCATCCTGCAGATCCCGAACCCGCTGCAGATGTCTGACTCGATGCTCTACTGAATCGCCGATCCCAAACATCATCGTCGCCGTCGAACGTAAACCAACACGATGCACCGCCTTCATTACTGCGAGCCATTCATCGGTCGTGCATTTTGTAGAGACACGCCGGCGCACTTCATCGTCTAGTATCTCACCACCGCCTCCGGGCAAGCTGTATAAGCCGGCCTCCTTGAGTCGCTCCATAATAGTTTCGTAGTCCAACCCCGAAATCAGGTGAATGTTATGAATCTCGGGCGGCGAAAAGCAGTGAAGTTGGAACGTCGGGTACTTTGCGTGTAACTGGCGTAATAAATCTTCGTACCACTCGATACCGAAGTCCGGGTGCAGTCCACCTTGCATCAAAACGCCGGTACCGCCGAGGGCGATAGTTTCATCAATCTTCGCGCAGATTTCCTCCAAGGTGCGCACATATGTATCGGGCGCTCCTGGCCGTCGATAAAAAGCGCAGAACGTGCAAACTACATTGCATACGTTGGTATAGTTGATGTTGCGATCAATGATGTAGGTGACGACATTTTCGGGGTGTTTGCGTTGGCGGATCTCGTCTGCGGCAACACCAATCGCGGCAATGTCGTGCGACTGCAATAACTGAGTGCAGTCGTCGGCCACGAGTCGCTCGCCCGCCAGGACGCGGTCCAGGAGTGCTTTAATATCTGACGGCATGTTCATAGTCTATTAGTTGAGCAGGACAGAATCAATTATCCGCCATCATGCATTCGGAAATACTCAAGTGGTCGCAGCCGATTGATGAGACCGTGACGAAGGGCAAGCTCAAAATAGCGCTGCATCCCACTTTTGAGGTCATTATCCAGATCAAATGTTATGTTGTTAATCAGGTAATCACGTAAGTCGTGAGCGGGAAGTCTTAATCTTCGCTCGTAGTCATCCACAATCTCATCTATTGCGTTAACGCCCTCTTCTTTTGCAGACGCAAAATCCACCGACAATAATTCGGAGCGTACATTTTCTTTTGCCATCCACATGGCAAATACAAAACCGGTCCCAGTGAAGTCGTGCCACAACGTCGCGAGATCCCAAACATTTAAGCCGTCGCGCGAAACTGTCATGGCCGGGTCACCGATCATCAGGGCCGCATCACTGTCGCGGAGCATACGCGAAATGTCTGGGCTGGACGTTACCCAGGCGGGTTCAATTCCCAGGAACTCCTGAAAAATGACTTTTGTTAGCGTCGCCGATGTTCGCGAGGATTCGTCCAGCGACACGCTACGTATCTTTTTCAGATTGTTCAGCCTCGAAACCAGTAGCACACTTCTGACTTTCTCCCGTGAGCCGACACAGACATCGGGCACAAGTTTCGCGCCTGCGATTCTCTGATATTCGATGATGGGCACAACACCACAATCAGCGTCTCCTGCAGCCAGTAATTCTGCGCAACGCGCCGGGACAGCGTCGATATGAGTCACCGAATCGCGGAGTGATCCTTTAGTAAAACTCCAGATCAAGGGTGCGGAATTAAGATAGCTGGAAGCAGCGAGCCGCGGTTTTTCTTCAGTGCCCTGCGCGTTAATGACGATCCTCGCAAAAGGTTTTGTTGAAGACCGTGATGCTATCGAAGCCGCCACATCGGCGCAAGCATGTTTGGCCGTTGACACGTTTCAAAATGGACAATTACTATGCGAAGGAATCGCACCACGACATAACACGCACCCAACACGACTCAAGTACAAACTCTCGATGCAGATTTACGACGTAAGCGTTCCGCTTTCCGCCACCACTCCAACTTATCCCGGTGATCCCAAAATCGACATCAACGAGTGGGCTACGATGGAAAATGGCGATGCGGCTAACGTGTCCGTATTACATATGGGGGCCCATTCCGGCACTCACGTTGACGCCCCCGTCCATTTCATTGCCGGGGCGCCGACCGTAGAGTCGTTACCCTTGTCGGCGCTGATCGGCGAGGCTGAAGTTATTGACGTGCCAGAGGACGTTACTGTGATCGATGAGCCGTTCGTTTCGAGCAAATGCAACGGTCCATCAGCACGAATACTCTTCAAAACACGCAACTCAAACTTCTGGGTTCGCCCTGAGAATGGTTTTCGAACTGACTACACTTACCTCGACTCGACTGCTGCTCAACGCCTGGCGGCTCTGGGCAAGAAATTGATCGGTATTGATTACCTTTCGGTAGAAGCGTTTAAATCTCCCGACTTCGCGACACATATTGCGCTGCTGTCCAACGGAATAATAATTCTCGAAGGTCTCGACCTGCGTGCTGTGCCCGCAGGGATTTACGAACTGATTTGCTTGCCATTAAGAATCGCCGGAGGCACTGGTGATGGTGCCCCCGCCCGTGCCGTATTGCGTAGCCTGAAATAAAGTTCTCACTCCCCCAATAAAGAGAATGCCCAATCCTGATTATCGAGAACGCGTATACCGGGTCGTTCGTAAAATTCCCAGCGGCAAAGTAATGACCTACGGTCAGATTGCAGAGATTCTTGGCGAGGGTTACACGCCCCGAACAGTCGGTTTCGTCATGCACGGATCAGACGACAAAACACCGTGGCATCGCGTAGTAAACGCGCAAGGCGGCTGTTCGACCGGTCGAATTGTCATTCCTCACGACAAGCAACAGCGAATGCTCGAACACGAGGGCGTGGAGTTTAATGACGGCCGCTGCGGACTCAAAGAGTATCTTTGGATCCCTACCCAGAAACGCAAAACTGCCAAACGAATTTTGAACAAGACTTCCAGACCAAAGAAGTGAGCGAAAACGTTATGGAACACCGACCACCATATGACATCAGTCCGTCTCGTTATTCAGTTTCACATCAAATGGTGACGACAGCATTTGAACTGCCCAATTACTCCGTGGCCCAGAACCTGGGGATCGTTCGCGGTATCGTCGTGAGGTCGAGGAACATCTTTGTGACGATCGGTGCGTCCCTGCAAACGATCGTTGGCGGCAATATCACCGCATGGACCAAGCTGTGCGAGCAGACCCGCGCTGACGCATTCGACATCATGATTCAACACGCCACTGAGATCGGCGCTAACGCCATAATCGGCGCACGATATGACACGACAGAAATATCGACTGGCGTTACCGAGGTGCTGGCGTATGGGACCGCCGTGATTGTCCATCCCGTTGATTCGGAAACGAGCTATAGGGCATGACTAATGCGAAGTTGACCGCAACACAGAAAAAGCGAGTGGCCAGCGCTCTAAATGAGGTTCCGTACGCCCGACTCCTGGGAATCAAGCTGGTCGGCATCGAATCGGGAACTGCCACGCTCCTGATGCGCGTGCGAAAGCAGCTGACCCAGAATCACGGAGTAGTCCATGGAGGTGCCATGGCTTCCCTAATCGATTCGGCCACTGCGTTCGCGATTATCACTTTGCTGACACCCGAAGAAAACGTTACGACCGTGGATCTGACAATCAGCTATGTGCGACCAGTGACCAAAGGAACCGTTAGTTGCACCGCCAAAGTGGTGCGCCCTGGGCGCCGTTTATTCGTCGTTTCGGCTGAAGTCTTTGATGAAGCGCAAAAGCTTGTAGCGACAGCACTTAGCACGTATATCAAGATATGAGGCTAGGAAAAACAGCGCCGGATTTTAGATAGACACCCACTGTTGATCTATGTAAAATGTTTTTGGCCTTCCGTTGCGGAATTCCCGCTCTGAACACGCCTCTCGTAACCCAGCCAACTAAAAACGTCGATTAGGTGAATGCGTCACCCATGTACTCCCTCTACCACTCCCTCCTAGCCCAACACCCGAAGCAGTTGATGCCTGTCCCTTGCGCCGCCGCAACGATTGCTCAACTTCACCGTTATTTCGAAGACGTCGTGCTCGAGAACAGTCTCGGAGCGCTAGTCGTTGAAAGTTTGCCGGCCGCGCGTGGAAGAGGCAGTCGTGACTTAGCTCGCATCAGGGAGCTTGAGTCGGCGGCGAAAAACCTTTTCCTCTGGGTTAGTCCTGAGGACGCTCTTTCCAGCCTGGTTCTTAGCCGCGGCAAAGGAACGACGAAGTCGGTCGTGCTGGAGCGCGCAGAACAAGACCTCGAGCGATTTGTGGTTATTGCCGACGCCCGCTTTTCAGCTCTGCTGGCAACCGTTCACAATCCCGAAAGTGACGACTCTTCTCGGGAATTAGTTGTTTGGACATTTGAACCTGATGTTGTTTACTCCGCTCTTGAATATTTGATGGCGCGAGTCACCGCCGAACACTCGTTCTATTCGGACGCATTTACCAAAGCAGTTAGAGCCTCGATGCCGAAGGCCGCCTCTTTGCAACTTACACTGGGGGTTACCAGCAAGTTAGCCCGTCTCTTGCAAGAACAAGCGGAACGAGAAATCGCCGTCAATCGCATCGCCACTGCTATCCGAAATTCTCTGGAATTGGACAGCGTGCTGCAGACGGCCGCCGATGAAGTCGGTCGGGCTCTGAATGTGCACTCGGCGGCTGTTCGCGTCGAAGGCGCATTGGTCGGCAAAGAAACCACGAAGCTGTATCTTCGAGAAGATGCCGCCAACGACGGCAAGTCTCGTGGCACATTGCTGGGTGACATCGACTCGATACGCGAGAAGTTGTCTCACTCACCGCAAGCTTTTGTTGTTGACGCTGATTCCACGAGCGACGCTCCCGAATCTGTAGACGCCGTAGTGCCGCTCATCTTTCAAGGTAGTTTTCTGGGGCTGTTAATGGTCCGGTCGGACGACGCATCACGCGAATGGGCCGACAATGAATTATTGCTGTTGCACACCGTCGCGGATCAACTTGCCGTCGCCGTTAATCAGGCTCACCTCTTTGCTCAAATGCAGCAACAAGCGCTGACGGACAGTTTGACTGGTTGTTACAACCGCCGTTCATTTGAACTGCAGCTCGAACGCGATCTGCACCTGGCCACTCGTATGCGTCAGCCGTTGTCGCTGATCATGTTGGATTTGGACAACTTCAAACACATTAACGACCAGGCAGGCCACGATGCAGGGGACGCTGCGCTCTGCATGCTGGCAGACAACCTGCGGGCTGAACTTCGCGCGGTCGATACTGCAGCACGGTTCGGTGGAGACGAGTTCGTTATTATTCTTCCTCAGGCTAATCCGGATGGCGCCATGCTGGTTGCAGAGCGGCTGCGCAAACGCATTGCTCAGATGGAAGTGCCGGACTTTGGCCAGGTGACGGCTTCGTTTGGCGTAGCTACTTTCCCGGCTCATGCCTCCTCGCGCGACACCCTCCTGGTGGCCGCCGACCGCGCTTTGTACAACTCCAAAGACGCGGGCCGAAATCGAGTGAGCTTACCGGTCGAAGAGAGCGAAATGCCATCGACAGCCCCGACCCGTCCTGAGATCGACCTGATTGACACGATGCATCGCCTCTAAGTTCGTCTTCTCTCCTTTTTAATCTTTCTCTCGTCTGGCGTCCTAACACAAAATCGCGCATCATAACCTTCTTCATTTAATAGAGGGTTATGAGTCGCGGTCGAGTCGTGCATGGACGATCTAATAAAATTCTGGCGTTATTTCCGTCCTTATAAAAACAGTCTAATTTTCGGAATCGCCTGCATCTTCGCCAGCGTTGTAGCAAACCTTTACATTCCGCGAATAGTCGGTGAGGCAATTGACGTTAACTGGAACGAGATTTCCTGGTCGCGGTTGACCATCTCGGCTCTAAAAGTTATGGCCGCTAGTGTGACCAGCGGCTTATTTCTGTTTCTTCAGCGCCGGATACTGATCGAGACCTCCAGGAAGATCGAGTACGACCTGCGTCAGGATTTTTACCAGCATCTCGTAAACCAGCCCCAATCCTTTTTTCAAGAGCATCGAGTCGGTGATTTGATGGCCCGGGCAACGAACGACCTGGCAGCCGTCCGGCAACTCGCCGGGCCGATGATCATGTATTCACTGCAGACTGTGTTTGTTGTCGCTCTGATTGTGCCGCTCATGTTTCTGATCAGTTGGAAGTTGACGGTGTTGTTGTTTGTGACGATGCCGCTGGTGTCCTTGACAGTTAAGTTTTTCGGCCAACAAGTTCATGTTCGATTTGAAAAGATCCAGGAGTTCTTTGCACAGATAACTGCGCGCGCCCAGGAGAACTTTACCGGCGTGCGCGTTGTGCGAGCTTATGCGCAGGAAGGAGCGGAGATTTCCGCTTTCAACGAACTAAACCGCCAATATGCGGAGCGAAATCTTGCCTTGGTGAGAATTGACGCTCTTATGCGTCCGTTAATGCAGTTTTTGATCGGGGTTGGTTTTGTGTTGATTCTCTGGGTCGGCGTGCCACTTGCGGTTCGTGGTGAAATCACCGTCGGGGAATTCACGGTCTTCAACATGTACCTGTTCCGTTTGATCTGGCCGCTTATTGCCTTGGGCCACGTCGTCAATTTGTATCAACGCGGCACGGCTAGTTTGAAACGGATGAACTCCGTGTTGGCCATCCAGCCGGCCATCAAAGATCGTCCGGGCACTCAACCGTTGGAGCCAATAAAAGGTGAAGTGGAATTTAGAAATCTCACTTTTCGACATAACTCAAATGACGAACCAATGCTGCACGATGTGAATCTCCATATCGAGGCAGGCAAAACTGTCGCATTTGTCGGGCGAACCGGTAGTGGGAAGTCCACACTGGTCAACTTGATCCCGCGCATCCTGGAACCGCCGCCAACTACTGTTTTCGTGGACGGCTCAGCAGTAGCGGAATACCCCCTCGAACAGTTGCGACGCAGTATCGGCTATGTGCCCCAGGAAACTTTTTTATTTAGTGACACTCTCGCTCAGAACATCGCCTTCGGAGTCGAAGAAGTTGACCGCGCGCGAATCGAGTGGGCGGCAGAGGTCGCCGGCTTAACTGATGACGTCGCCAACTTTCCCGATGGGCTGGACACTCTGGTCGGTGAACGCGGGCTAACCCTGTCAGGTGGACAGAAGCAAAGAACCGCAATTGCCCGAGCAATCCTGCGCCAACCGCGGATTCTGATACTCGATGACGCGCTTTCCTCAGTCGACACCTACACTGAAGAAAAGATCCTGGCGAAATTGCGGGGCGTGATGCGCGATCGTACCAGCCTGATCGTATCGCACCGCGTTTCTACCGTTCGCGACGCTGATTTGATTTGTGTTTTGGACGAGGGCCGGATTATTGAACAAGGTACACACAATCAACTGCTGGCTCTACGGGGCGAGTACTCCAATCTGCATGAACGACAACTATTGGAAGAGGAACTGGCCGCTACATAACCCACGTTTTGAAAGGAGCTTACACCTATGGCTATTGATTTGGACACCAGGTACCGGACCATGTTGATTCTGTGGTTGGCGCTCTTAATGAGTGTCGTAATGCTTTTCGCGCTGACTATGGTGGCTGCCCCCGCGGCTTCCAATCCAGAACGTGAGGCACCGACAAGTTTCATACTTTTCGCGATGGCGGGAGTTGGCACGTTCCTCGTAGTGCTTTCGTTTGCCATGAAGAGGAAGCTATTGCAGCGCTCAGTTGAAAAACAGGACGTAATGCTGGTCCAGCAGGCGCTTATTGTCGGCTGTGCAATGTGCGAAGTAAGCGCGCTGCTGGGCGTAGTCGAACGTTTCGCGATCGGAAGTGGAGATCACTACGTTTTGTTTCTCGTCGCGGCAATTGGTATTGCGCTGCATTTTCCCAGGCGCGATCAGTTGCTGGCCGCTTCCTGGAATGAAGAGACCCGGCGTCAGGTTTAGAAGTTGATGTCAACTGCCGTCAAACAGTTTCACGAGGAAGAAGCCATCGGTAAGACGTACGACTTCCGGGTCGCACGCCGGTTGCTGAGGTACCTATTACCGTACCTGCGTTTGTTGATACCTGCCCTCTTCCTGACTTTGGTCCTCAACTTGTTAGGCATCCTTCAGCCTAAGTTCACGCAGTATGCGATCGACTGGTACATCCTGCCCCGCCAGTTCGCGGGGTTCGAATTGTTGATTGGCTTGTACTTCCTGGTTCACTTATTGCGATTGGCATTCGCTTATTTTCAGGCGCTGTTGCTCAACTCCGTAGGCCAGTATGTGATGTTTGATCTACGCCGCGAACTTTACGACAAACTGCAACATCAAGAGGTTGCTTACTACGATCGCAATCCTGTGGGACGCATCATGACGCGATTGACGAGCGACGTGGACTCGCTCAACGAATTATTCACTGCCGGCATCACAGACCTGCTTGGTGACCTCGTCATGATTTTCGCGATCATCGCGATGATGTTATGGATGGACGTTAAGCTGACGCTGTTCACCCTGCTTACTGTCCCCCTGTTATTCGCCGCAACCTCGTGGTTCCGGAAGGGCGCGCGCACAGGCTACGATATGGTGCGCACCAGACTGGCCCGCATCAATGCATTTTTGCAGGAACATTTCGCCGGCGCGCAAACAGTCCAGATTTTCAACGCCGAGCGGAAGTCAGTGGAGAAGTTTCGCGCGATTAACGCCGAATACCGCAAGGC
>DATEPF010000115.1:0-6712 GCA_035273325.1 Pyrinomonadaceae bacterium
TCAGGATGTTCGGCCAGCGCGGTGCTCATGAAGTCCGTCCAGATCGGGAGCGCTGAGTTTGCCCCGGTCAGGCCGAGCTGCGAACCGTCGTCGAATCCAACCCACACGACACAAACGAGGTTTGGCGTGTAACCCGCAAACCAACCATCGCGCGATGTGCCGGTTTTCCCGGCGACGTTACCTTTGAAACCTCGCGCCCTGACTTTTGCTGCCGTACCGCGGTTAACAACATCTTTCATGAACGACGTCATTACGTAAGCCACATCCGGCCGCATTACGTCATTCTTCTCGGGCGTCGGCGCCGCGATGGTGACACCGCTTCCTGTCGTAATGCGATTGATTGCGACCGGTGCCGTGCGTGTCCCTAACGTGGCGAACGATGTGTAGGCAGACGCAACTTGCAACGGCGTTGCTTCGCTTGTGCCAAGCGCCATCGCAGGATAAGCCCGTGCTGGCCGGGGTAGACCGGCTTTCGCCGCCATGTTCATTACTCGGCCGATGGTAATTTCCATTGCCACATCGACCGTTACTACGTTCAAGCTTTGGACCAACGCATCGCGCAGCGTTACCGGCGCATTGCTGTAACTGTCGCCGAAGTTTCCCGGCGAATACTCCTGCCCATCAAAGGTGAACGTCTTTGGTTCATCCATATAAGTCGTCGCAGGGGTGATCACGCGCGGTACCGGATCGTATGCAGTGTTCAACGCCGTGGCGTAAACGAAAGGCTTGAACACTGAACCGGGTTGACGGTTCGCATCTGCTGCGCGGTTTAGTTGACTCTTCGAATAGTCACGGCCGCCCACCATGGCCACGATCTCTCCGGTCTTAGCATTCATTGCGACGAGTGCGGCTTGTACGGTTCCAGGCGGAAATCGTTTTGCCTGAATCTTGTCGAGCGACGCTAATTGTTTGGTAATCGCAGCGTAGGCCGCGCGTTGTAGGTCAAGATCGATGGTTGTGTAGATTCGCAGATGTTCAGTGACGCCTGGACCGGCAATGATGTCGCCCAACTGGCTCTGAACGTAATCGGCGAAGTAGGGCGCATCGGAAACGTCGATGCGGTTTCTGGTGGAACTTACCTGTAACGGTGAGTCTTTCGCCTTCGCCGCTTCCTCGCTGCTAATTGCACCGGTCTCGGCCATGTTGTCGAGCACCTGATTGCGACGAGCTGTAGCGGTGTTGGTGTCGTGATATGGATTGTAGCGGTTGGGACTACGAATAATGCCGGCCAGGAATGCTGCCTCCGGCAACGATAGATTCGTCACGTCCTTATTAAAGTAAGCTTCCGCGGCCTCGCCAAATCCATGAATTGAAAATCCGGCCTGTTGGCCCAGGTAAACTTGATTACAGTAGAGCGCGAAGATTTGTTCCTTGGTTAAACGGGTCTCCAGAATAATTGACATGTACGCTTCCGCGACTTTCCGCTGGAGCGTCTTCTCCGGAGAGAGCAGCAGGTTTTTAACTAACTGCTGAGTAATGCTCGAACCACCCTGACGAGCTATGGGAGAGTTTGGATCGCTGTCGTAACGGCGGATCAGCGCGCGTAGAATCCCGCGAATGTTGACACCGTAATGTTCAAAGAAGGAGCGATCTTCGGTAACAGTAATTGCTTTGAGCAGATGAGGCGGTATGTCATTGAAGCCGATCACTTTCCGCTTGGAGCGATCGCGTCCAGTCACGGAACTGATTAGTTCAGGTTCCAGCCAGGCGCGTTCGAGTCTCGCATTCGTGTCCAACTCGGAGACTGAGCTAACCGAGCGCAGGTTCCGCGCGAAGTGAACACGCACGCGTTGAAACTGTCGACGGCCGTCCACCACCGTGTGATCACTCGGCTCGACGTCGACGATGGAACCGCTCACGTAATAACGTCCGCGCGCGGCGTCGGCCTGTTGCGACTTTTCAACATAGCCCGCGCGTTTTAAAAATGACAGCAGCTCTTCCTGCGAAACCGCCTGTCCGGGACGGAGTTGTTTTGGAGCCGAATAAATTCCGGCAGAACGTGTAAACACCTCACCTGCCAACAAGGTGTCGATACGATTGGAAAAAACCGTCCAATAATAGACAAGCACCACAAGAACAATAGCCGTGACGATGCCGACGGGTATGAGAATTTTCGGGCTCATCAGCACGCGAAACAGCCGGCTGCGAAAAGTGGCCGGGGGCTCCGCATAGGCCACGACGCGCCCTTCTTTTCCGTGTCGCTTCACTTTAGCTTGATTATTTTCGGGTAGGTTTCTTGGCGGCATGACAGGCGGCGACCTTAGTGGTCTCAAATAAAATCTTTGGTCAGTCGTCCATCCTCGCGATTTAGATGCTAAACCCTGTGGTGCCGGGTGTCCACCGTATTAGCCACAGTAGCGAGCTGGTTTCGTGTTAGTTCGGGTAATTCGTGGATCGCTTCGGTTTGACACCATCAAACGGTTTGGTTAACGTCCAGATCAAACGGCACAAATCTACTTTGAAATCTTGAAACACGGCATACCCGCTCACAAAACAGGAAACTATTTATGCGGATCCTTGTAACCGGCGGCAGCGGTTATCTCGGCCATCATGTTTGCCGGTTCTTTAATGCTGACGATTTCTCGCGGCGCGCGGGTCACGACGTGCTCGATCCTGAAGACGTCAAACTTGTCGCGGACTACGATTTGGTAATCCATCTCGCCGCGCATCTGGACAAAGATCCAGCCGCCGCTGACCTCTGTTTCCAAACGAATGTAGAAGGCACCGCCAATCTGATTAGGAAGATGACGCCGAACAGTGTCTTCATCTACGCTTCAACAAAGGACGTTTACGGACCACACGCGGATCAGTTTCCTGAAGTTTCGGAAACGTGTCCCACGTCATACTCGGGTCAAACTGCGCTCGAGTGGTCCAAGTTGATCGGCGAACGTTATCTCGAATACTACGCACGCGAACGAAATGTACGCGCCTGTATTTTCCGTATGTCCACTATTTATGCCAGGCCATCGGATGGAAACGAGAACGGCTTTGTGACGCACTACGTAGAATCAGTGAAACGCGGTTGGCCCATCCGGCTGCCGGCTGGCGGACAACCAACGCGAGACATACTGCACGTTGACGATTTTGCCCGGGCCTGCCAGGCGTTCATCGATTCGTCACAGGTCTACGGTTTGTACAACTTAGGTGGTGGACAAAGAAACGCGGTCACCTTGCGCGAGCTGGTGAATATCGTTGGCAGCCTGATCGATATTGACCCGGTTATTGCGGAATCAAATTCGCCGAACCCCGTACCACTAAACTACATTTCAGATTTGACTCGCATACGCGAGCAACTAGGATGGGAACCTGCCATTGGCGTCAGAGAAGGGTTGCGCAGCTTGCTTTAGAAGTATCTATTTCGTGTTCGTGTAATTCGTGGATCGTTTTTGATCCCGGCATTAAAGCGGTCCACGAATTACACGAATTAATCGAATTAGGATGAAGCAGGCGGAGTTCTAATTTCAACTGTCATTACTGAATGGCTGATATTAAGAAAGACAATATCCGGCGAATCGTGGTGCGGGGCACAAACTGGGTCGGCGATGCAGTGATGACTGTGCCGGCGCTACGTGCCTTGCGCAGAGCGTTTCCGGATGCCCACATCACCCTCGCGACCCGCGGATGGGCCCAGGGACTTTTCGCTGATGCGGACTTTGTGGACGATATACAGGTGCACGAGGGCACTGGCCTACGATCCGTAGTCAGTCAGGTGCGCGCGTGGCAAAAGCATGGCTTTGATCTGGCTGTGCTGTTTCCTAACTCGCTTGAATCAGCGTTGGTGGCGGCTTTATCACGTGTTCCGATCCGTACGGGTTACGCAACCGAAGGCCGGCAACGTCTGCTTACGCATCCATTGCAACTGCCTGAGTGGCGCAGCTCGCGACACGAAATCTACTATTACCTGAATATTGTCGAGCAGTTAGACGGCAGCGAGAACCAGGTGACATCACCTGACGGCTTACTGACTGTCAGCGCGGCCAGTAAGGCTGAAGCACGTTCGTTATTGGAAAGCCATGGCGTTTCAGCGGAACGGAGACTGATCGCTTTGTGCCCGGGATCGATCAACAGCAGAGCGAAACGCTGGCCCGCGGAACGTTACGCAGCGCTCGGCGATCGAATGATCAGTGAATTGGACGCCGACGTCGTTCTTATCGGTTCCGAGGCTGAATTAGAGGTAACGTCGCAAGTCACTAAGGCAATGAAGCGCCAGCCCATTGTTCTGACCAGCAAAACCAACTTGACCCAACTCGCCGGTGTTTTGAGTTTGGTAGACCTACTCGTCACAAATGATACCGGACCGGCGCATATCGCATCGGCCCTGGGCCGGCCGACCCTCGTTATCTTTGGGCCAACTAATCCTTTAACCACGCGTCCGTATTCCGAAAGTGGTCAAATCATGAGAGTGCCACCGGAATGCGCACCGTGTATGCTGCGCGATTGCCCGATCGATCATCGGTGTATGACAGCGATTACACCTGATGATGTGTTTCAGC
This sequence comes from Pyrinomonadaceae bacterium, assembly GCA_035273325.1. GTDB lineage: Bacteria > Acidobacteriota > Blastocatellia > Pyrinomonadales > Pyrinomonadaceae > PSRF01. The sequence continues at coordinate 4,494 of DATEPF010000115.1, forward strand.
AATCGAGCCTAATGCTCGCGGCCCAAACATCGGAAACACGCGCGGATAGAGTTATGCTTGCATAGACAACATGAAAACAGCTGTGTTCATCGATCGCGACGGAACGCTTTCGGAAGAGGTTGGTTACATCAACCACCCCGAGCGCTTTCGTTTGTTTCCCTATACCGCTGAGGCTATCAAGCGCCTGAACGACAACGGATGGCTCGCTATTGTGACAACCAACCAGGCGGGCGTTGCGCGTGGATACTTTTCCGAAGAGATGATTCAGACGGTCCATAAAGCAATGGAAGAGGAATTAGCCGCGGCCGGCGCACGTCTCGACGCTATTTATTATTGCGCACATCATCCGTCCGTAGGAGAGCCTCCGTATCGCTTCGATTGTGATTGCCGCAAACCAAAGCCGGGGTTGATAACCAGAGCGATCAACGACCTCAAGATCGACGTTGCAAACAGTTGGATGGTTGGCGATCGGTACAGCGACATCGAACTAGCGCGCAACGCCGGTGTGAAATCGGCGTTTGTCCTAAGCGGTTATGGTCGTGGTGAGTGGGAACATCAACGTCAATCCTGGACGGAACAACCTGACATGGTGGCCGAGAATTTGTTGCAAGTGGTTTCGAATATTGTCGAGGAGCCGAACTCTTGATCTTTGATCGAACGCTAATGCAGGAACGATTGATAAGTATCGTCAAACGTTTTCCGCAACGTCGCATGCTGGTTGTCGGCGACGCTATAGCTGATCAGTTCGTGTATGGCGCCATCAGCCGCGTGTCGCGCGAGGCGCCGGTCATGATCCTGCAACACGAGCACACCGAGACGGTTCCCGGCGGCGCTGCAAATTGCGCGCTAAACCTCGCATCATTAGGCGCAAATGTGTCCCTGGTCAGCGTTGCCGGAAAAGATGAAGCAGGCAAGGCGTTGGTTGAAAAGCTAAACGCCTCCGGGGTTGACTGCAGCGGCGTGTTGATCGGCGATGATGTGCGCACCACCACCAAGGTCAGGATACTTGCGGGTCAGGTCCACTCGACGCGCCAGCAAGTGATTAGGATTGACTACGACAACGCTCTTAACAATCCGGTGCTGCGAGAACAACTGCAGCAACGTGTTCGGGAGAACGTAAATGGCGCTGATGCCATTATCGTTTCGGATTACCACTACGGGGTGGCCGACACGACAATGATTTCGTTAGTCCGCGAAGCCGCATCACGAAGGAAGCTTCCCTTGCTGGCCGATTCGCGTTTCAAGCTCTCTGAATTTGCATCGTTTACGTCCGCCACACCAAACCAGGACGAAGTGGAACAACTATTGGGAAAACAGTTGGCAACCACTGCTGATTTGGAAACCGCAGCGACACGGTTGCGCGATGCACTGGGCTTCCGCGCATTACTGGTTACGCGCGGTGGTCACGGGATGACCCTCCTCGAAGATGGCGTTGACCCGCTGCACATTGAAGCGGTGGGATCCTCCGAGCCTGTTGATGGAACAGGCGCCGGCGACACCGTAATGGCTACTTACGCGCTGGCACTCGCATCTGATGCCTCGTTTCCAGATGCGGCGCGACTTGCAAACTTTGCCGGGGGCCTCGTCGTGATGAAACGCGGTACAGCCTCGGTGAGTCGAGACGAATTGGAAAACTCGTTGACGCATTCAAACGAATGAATTGTTGAGAATGATTCTTAACGACACTGAGCGGATTGTTGACCGGCACACCTTGATAGAACGCGTTCAGGACGCACGAAGGTGCGGTTTAACAATAGTTCTCGCGAATGGCTGTTTCGACGTCTTACACGTAGGCCATGTACGTTACTTACAAGGTGCGAAGGCAATCGGAGACATCCTGGTCGTGGCTGTTAATTCGGACGCACAGGTAACAATGCTAAAAGGACCCGGACGTCCTCTGCTGCCCGAAACAGACCGTGCCGAATTAGTTGCGGCCCTGGCCCCGGTTGATTTGGTGACTATCTTTAACGAGCCAACCGTCGAAGAGTTATTGCTGGCAATTAAGCCGGACGTGCACGCGAAAGGAACCGACTACACCCAGGACACAGTCCCCGAACGCGATGTGGTACGATCTTTTGGTGGACGAATAGCTATTGTCGGAGACCCAAAAGATCATTCGACTTCGGAAATGATCGAGCGATTCAAGTAGGACAGGCATTCTGTCTGTCCATGTTTGTCTCGAATATGGGACAGCAATGTCTGACTCTTGGGACAGACGG
>DATEPF010000116.1:0-6236 GCA_035273325.1 Pyrinomonadaceae bacterium
ATGCTTCAGCTTGTCGGCACAGCTGGCAAATACTCAAGATTACAGAAACCGCAATCGTTGAATAACCTGATTGGCGTTGAGTCATCACAAAACTCGACGACAAGCTGAAGCATGTCGAACAACGATGTCCGACATGCTTCAACTTGTCGGCCCGATTGGGCAACACTCAAAATTACAGAAACCGCAATCTTAAATAACCGGAATGGCCTTGAGTCATCAGAAAATCAGCCCAAGCTAAAGCACGCCAGACATACGAAAAGTGTCGATCAGATCCGCCCGACAATAGTTCCATCTATAGTCTTCCCAATTTCGCACTAATCCAATTTTTACCGGATTGTTTAAAACGTAACGAATTGTTCTATGGAATTTTCCGGCTCTAATCACGTGGTCGAAGCTCTCGTTTTCCCAAAAAGCGCCTGAACGGTCCAAAATCAAATTACATGTGCGCGCGGTGCGGCCTTTTATCGTCTGCATTATCTTGCCCAACGCTGGGATCCCCTCTGCGCTATCGTGTTGCGATCGCCGGATCTGCTCGATTGTTTCCTGACTGACAAGCGGTCGAAAGACGGTATGCACGTGGTTGGACATTATCGTGAAGGGGTCCAACTGATAGGCATCGCCGTCGAGAAGACGCAGATTCTCTGCCACCTTGTCCGCCACTCTTTGATCACGCAGCCAGGTCGGGCCGACTGCTTCGCGGTGAAGAATATCTTCACATTTCAAAAACCACTTACGATTCAAAGTCTCAAGCTGGGTGAGCCAAGTGGCGTGGTCCGTTGCTGCCGAAATCTGCTCGACTCTTCTTAGCTGATCCTTCAGCCATTCACGCCGTGCGTTGTAATAGCGAACGACTGCTTTTGGAATTGACCCCGCCAGTCGAAAGGTAACGAATAGGGTCGCACCTAATGGTTGGAAGTGAGGGCGTTTACGTAAAGTAACTGGTTGGTAGTTAAGACGGCCCATCGACCCGAATGTCCGATAGGTTTTAGTTTGTCGTCAAGGCTCTGGGCATTAAACGCTGATTGAGAAACATACCAAAATCCTTGCATGCCCCGACGGCTGAGTCTCTGGAAAAACTCAACGACAAGCTAAAGCATGTCGTACAACGATGTCCGACATGCTTCAGCTTGTCGGCCCGGACCAGGCAAACTCAGGATTACAGAAACCGCAATCGTTGAATACCTGAATGGGCCTGAGTCTCTGCAAAGTCAGCGACAAGCTGAAGCATGTCGCACACTTCATAACTTCTCGCCGCAGTATTTGCAGTGGACCGCGTCGTCGTCGTGCGCCTCGCCTCCGCAGGACGGACACGACTGCCTCGTTATTCTTTGTTGTCGCGTTGCGTGTGCCAGCTCAACCGAGACGATCCCGGTAGGAACGGCAATGATGCCGTAGCCAATAACCATCACGATTGACGCCAGGATCTTGCCGAACGGCGTACGCGGAGAGAGATCGCCGTAACCTACGGTCGTGAGTGTGACAATCGCCCAATAGATACTGACCGGAATGCTCGTGAAGCCATGCCGCTCGCCTTCTATTACGTACATGAGGGCGCCAATCACGACCACAAGCAGTACGACCGCCGAAAGAAACACGCTGATCTTGCGACGGCTGGCCCGTAGCGCGCGACGCAACGTGTCAGCTTCTGCGACGTACTCGGAGAGTTTCAACAGCCGGAAAACGCGCAGCAGACGCAGAATCCGAATCACAAGTAAATACTGGCTGCCAGGTACGAAGATACTCAGATAAGTAGGAATGATGGCGAGCAAATCTACGATGCCAAAGAAACTTGTCGCGTAGCGCAATGGACGGCGGACACTCAGCAGGCGGAGCAAGTATTCGACAGTAAACAGCAGCGTGAAGACCCACTCGAGTGTGTAAAGCAGGTCCCCATACTGCATTCTGACTTGCCGCACGCTTTCCAGAACCACGGTCGCGACGCTGAGAAGAATGAGCCAGATAAGGACCAGGTCGAAGAGACGTCCAGCGCGCGTATCGGCCTCAAAAATAATTTCATGCAGGCGCGCGCGGCGGCCGGATGCCGGACCTTCCGTCGGTTCCACTCTTGCAGGCGCCTTTCGCTTCATCGTTAATTCATAACTTATCCGTCGCTTGAGTGTCGAGTTATTGAAGACCTGACGTCAGGGAAAATCTACGGGTGGACGATAACGATTTCCTATTTACCATTTACCGTTGGGGAGACTAAACTCCCGCCATGCTAACCGACCTATCCTATGCCTTTCGCACCCTCCGCAAGAGTCCCATATTCACGATTACGGTTGTGATTACAATCGCGCTCGGTATTGGGGCCAGCACTGCTATCTTCAGTGTCACCAACGGCGTGTTGCTGCGGGCATTACCTTACAAAGATCCTGAGCGGTTGGTCTTCGCGCGTGGAGATCTGCAGAAGCGCAACGTCAAGGATTTCCCGCTTTCGAATGCCGACTTCCTGGATCTGCGGAATGGCGCAAAGAATAACTTCGAAGATTTCGCTGCCGTTAATACTTTTCGCGCAACGCTCCCGGGTCTGGATGGCACGCCCGAGCGTGTGCGAGTAGCAGCCGTCTCGACCAACTTCTTTCAGATGATGGGCGGTACGATCATTGCGGGCCGAAACTTTGAGGACTCTGATGGCACGCCGCAAGCAGCACCTCCGCCGGCGCAGGGCAATGCTGCTGCCGCCAACGCACCGCCCCCGCTACCGCCGATCGCAATTCTTAGCAATGAATATTTTCGTTCGCGATTTGGTGGCGATCATTCTGTAATCGGAAAACCTCTTCCCGTCGCCAACAATGATGGACCAGCCCCTGTGGTCGTAGGCGTGCTGGCTCCGGGTTTCGAATTGCTGTTCCCACCCAAAGCGAACCTGGAACAGTTCCCGAGTCTTTGGATTGCGGCCCGCATCCCTTATGACGCCGACAACCGGAACAACGTGCAGTGGCGTGCGATTGGACGTCTTAAGTCGGGCGCGACCATGGCGGCGGCGCAGGGCGAGGTTGACACGATCGTTCAAAAAATTCGCGCCGAAAATACGATTGCTAACACCGCTGGTCAGCACGTTCAGCTGGTGCCAATGAAGCAGCATCTGGTAGACGATGTTCGACCGGCGATTCTGGCGTTGATGGGCGCGGTAATTTTCCTGCTGCTGATTGCATGTGCGAATGTGGCCAACCTGATGTTGGTGAGAGCTGCGTCCCGCGAAAGAGAACTGGCTGTGCGCGCGGCGCTCGGTGCTGGTTGGTGGCCGTTGGTACGGCAGACATTCGCCGAAGCGCTGGTGATTGCCGCGCTGGGAACCGGACTAGGAGTGGGACTCGCTTATTTAGGAATTCGACAGCTGCTCGCGATCGCCCCGGAGAATTTGCCGCGGCTTAATGCCGTTCAAATCGATCAGCAGGTGTTGGGCTTTTCGATCCTGGCGGGACTGCTGTCCGCAGTCATCTTTGGAATTATTCCCGCAATTCGCACGGCGAAACCAAATTTGATGGACATCTTACGCACGAGTGGTCGCAGTGGTGCGCTCGGCGCTGCAGGACTGCGCAATGCGGTGGTTGTAATAGAAGTGGCCCTCGCATTCGTTCTCCTGATTGGCTCAGGACTCATGTTCCGGACGTTCATGGAAATTCAGCGCGTCGATCTCGGGTTTGAGCCGCGCGGACTGCTCACGTTTCAACTTCTGGGTAACATCGGCAATACACCGCAAGAAGCCGAAACTTTTAAACGTCAGTTACGTGAACAACTGGCGGCACTCCCAGGCGTGCGAACTGTGACCGCGTCGTTTCCATTACCCCTGGCCGGGGGCTTTAGTCCGGTGCGATGGGGCGGGGCCGAAGCGCAGGGCGACCCGAGCAAGTTTCAAGCAGCAGATCTTCAGATTGTTTTGCCGGGCTATTTCGAAGCGATGGGCACCAAACTTATCGCCGGACGTACTTTCACGCAGGAGGACAACACGCCGGATCGCAATATGCTCATAATTGATCAAGCATTGGCAGCTAAGGCGTTTCCGAATGAATCCGCGGTAGGCAAACGCATCCTGTTTCGGGTGCGCACGCCAGAAGCTCAATGGGGAGAGATCGTGGGTGTGGTGGGCCATCAGCGCAATACGTCTCTGATCGAACCGGGACGCGAACAACTCTACCTCACCGACGGATACCTGAATCACCAGGCTGCCTCCTGGTGGGCGGTAAGGACCGATGGCGATCCGGCGACGTTGGCCGGCGCCGTTCGCGATGTGGTCCGGCGTGCGGGCTCGGATACCTTTATTAACGAAATGCAACCGATGGACAACCTCGTGGTCCAGGCCCAGGCGCAGACACGTTTCTCGCTATTGCTGATCGGAGTGTTCTCAACTATTGCAGCACTGCTCGCAGGTGTTGGTTTATATGGCGTGCTGGCGACTTTGGTTCGGCAGCGAACGAACGAGATCGGCGTGCGGATGGCGCTGGGCGCCGCGCCTGCGCGCATCTTTCGTTTGATGGTAGGGAAGGGAATTTACCTGAGCGTGATCGGGATTGCGATTGGTCTACTAGGAGCGTTTGCCTTGACCCGCATTCTGGCGAGCATGCTGGTGGGTGTAAAACCTACTGACCCAATGACGTTCGTATCGGTGTCGATACTCTTCCTCTTCATCGCGGTGATAGCGTCCTGGCTGCCAGCGATGCGCGCGGCGAGACTTAATCCAACGACAGCCCTCAGGAGTGAATAGTGTTCGACATGCTTCAGCTTGTCGTCGCTACGCGGAACCGATCCAAGACCGAGTTTTAAACTTTCGACTACGGCGCCTTCACCCGTTTTGATGTCGAAACACCGGACGCGTCAGTTGGCCCCCCGGCCAAACCTTAACGGATTGGACCAGTTATCCACAGATTACGCAGATTGCGCAGATTCAGTTACAGCCGATACAAGGAGAGTCCGCGTTTAGTCTCTAAACTATCTGTGTAATCGGCGTAATCTGCGGAAAAGGCTTTTGTTCGAATGGTTGTAATGGCGCGCGCTTGTACTGTATAGACTACGCGCAAATTGCTCCCCAGGAGATAAGATGAAAATCTGCCGGATATGTAATCGAACGTACGCTGATGAGACGATGAATTTCTGTCTCGAAGACGGCGCAACTCTGTCGGAGTTTAACGATCCGAATCAGAACCAGAGCTTGCCTCCAACGATGCTGCCGGCCCCAGCTCCCACTGAAATATTCAGTCCCGGATCCATGCCGTCTGATTCACGCGGCGCTCTCATCCCGACGATCCAATCTCCGCAACCTCCACAGCTTTATTCGCCTAAGCCCGCGGCCGCACCGGTAAGCAAAACGAAGGAAAAAAAATGGGGGGGAGGAGTGGTAGGTGCTTTTCTGATCGTCGGCATTGGCGTGCTAAGCATTATCTGGTTAGCGCAACGTGACGGATCAAATATGAATCGGGATACGGTGATCACAAACAACAATCTGCAGCCAAGTCCCTCTGCCACAGCAACGAAAGAGAACAAGGTGTGGAATGAAAGAAAGGACGCGGTTTCTCTGCAGGGAGTAAACCTGACTTACTATCGCGGTACGACCCCCGAGCGCTGCCAGTCAGACTGTGAAGAGAACGCCGAGTGCAAAGGCTTCACCTTTATTAGACAGGGAGCATACAATCCGGCGGACCCTCCCATGTGCTATCTGGCTTCGAAAGTTACCGGGGAAGCGGCCCATAGCTGCTGCATTTCAGGCGTCAAACGCTGACACAGTAGACGGTAGACTGTAGACAGTAGACCTTAGAGAGAAGAAACAGATCGCTCATCGGCTGATTACTTCAAAAGAATGAGGCGGGTATCTTACTGGGACCCGCGGGCGTCTCGCCCGCACTGAGCGAAGCGAACAGACCGTTCATCAGTTATTACTCTAAATGAACATGCTCCCGGTGGCGCGGGGCGCTGAAATGTCCGACATGCTTCAGCTTGTCGCAGTGTACTGAAGTCGCGACATTCATCGCGCGCCTTCAGCGCTTTCTGTTTCGTGATCTGCCTACCTTGGGCCGTTGGCCCAGGCTATTGCGTTACGAGCCGTTGGCGCTGTGTTATTTCATCTAATTCGTGGATGAACCTACGGGGCTCTCAACGCGAATGGAGGCACGTCGTTAAAAACAAGTTTGATGTCTGTGTATTCGCCCGGGTCTTTGAACGAGAAAGTCGTGCTGACTTTCACTCCAGCCTTCAACGTGATGTCAGGTGAGCCGGGAAACACCCACTCCATTACAGAAGTA
>DATEPF010000117.1:0-20590 GCA_035273325.1 Pyrinomonadaceae bacterium
GATGTGATATGAAGCTCAAACGAGACAGATTTCAAAAAGGAGACGCACTCAAGTTTTGGGTTGCCGGCGCGACTTCGCTGATCCTGATGTTGACGTCTGGATGTTGGCTCGACAGCCCTGTTGAACCGTTTTACGGCAAAGTGGTTGTTCCGCACGCGCAAGAGTTCAACTGGAGTAATGGTGGCTTGCCCCGCACGTTTGATCCGGCGTTCGCGGCCGCCCCTCCCGATACTGATCTCGTCCGCGCAATCTTTGAAGGACTAACAGACTACGATCCCAAAACGTTGGCGCCGGTACCTGGAGTCGCTACACGTTGGGAAGCTTCAAATGGTGGCCGCACCTGGACATTTCATTTGCGGAAGGACGCACAGTGGTCCAACGGTGAACCGGTAACCGCCCAGGACTTCGTGCGCTCCTGGAGACGGATTGTCAGAATTGGTGACCTGGCGCCACATACGAATCTTTTGGAAAACATTGAAGGCTCCGAGCGGCGCTCAGTCGCCCGTCCGCTCGCACCAGCGGAAAAACCAACTGAGGCCCGGTTCGGCGTGGAAGCGCTTTCCGACAGCGTGTTGCGCGTCAGACTTCGACGTCCTGATATGAATTTCCCGGCGCTGGTTGCACATCCGGTGTTTCGTCCGGTGAAAGTCAGCGAAGAAGTGACAACATCGAAGTTGCCGCCCGAGAACATCATTTCAAACGGCGCGTTCTCGCTTGCAAAAAATGAAGCGCAACGAGTGCTGCTTGAACGCGCGCCGAATTATTGGGACAAGCAACAAGTCACTTTGGAGCGCGTCGCCTTTGTTCATCAAAAAGACGCGGAATCAGCTCTGGCTGCGTACGAAGCGGGCACCGTGGACGTGGTCACAAATGTGGCGTTTGAACCGTTGGCCCTGAAACTGCTCGCTCCCTATGAGGATTTTCGGCGCACGACATACGGAGCGTTGACGTATTACACGTTCAACACTTCGCGGCAACCTTTTGACGACGTACGCGTGCGTGAAGCGCTTGCACTGGCGCTCGATCGTGAGCGAATCAGTAACGACGACCTGGCCGGTGCGACTGAGCCGGCGACGCGATTTCTGCCGGAGACGGTGGGAGGATCACAGCAGCCGGTGGTGGAGAAGTCTGAGCTGCTGGAGAAGGACCACGAACGAGCGCGCGAGCTAATAGCTGAAGCGGGGTTTCCCGATGGCGAAGGGTTTCCGACGATACGCCTGCTGATAAACCGGAACGAACAACAGCGTATTGTTGCGCAATCAGTTGCGGGAATGTGGTGGGACGTACTTGGCGTTGAAACTGAAATCGTTATCAAGCCCTGGGATGAATACGAGAGAGCAATCACGGAAGGCGACTTTGATGTAGTGCGACGCGGTTTGGTGATGCAGACGACCGATGAGCTAACCAACATACGTTCACTGTTTCAGGAAGTGGTCGCGCCGAGGCCGGAAGCAGCCGCGCCCGAAGCTAATGCTGACGAAAGCAATCACTCCGCAACCGTGAAGCCCGCGGCGCAACCAGTCGAAACAGAGGCACAAGCGCTAAAGGACCTGGCTGCGATGCCGATCTACTTCGCGTCGTCATACGCCTTGGTCAAGCCTTATGTAACCGGGTTCGATTCCAACGTGCTCGATGCGCCTTCACTAAAAACCGTTCGAATCAACACGGCCTGGAAACCTTCGCCGCCGGCGAAGTGATCATCTTGTTTCGTGTGTTTCGTGGATCGCTTTTCGTCGCCATAAGAAAAGATCCACGAAACACACGACAACTCACGAATAAAACAGTCTTGATAAATTCAGTTTTTGCGTGATAACTTCCGTCCGTGTTTGCATCGACATCCGGTTTACGAGACTCGGTCAATCTCCTCTTGCAGCGGCTACTCCTGGGATTGGCCCTCGCTTCAATCGCCCTCGCGTCAATATCTTGCCAGGCGCTTGCAAGTAACGAAGAATTTTTTGGTAAGACCACCCCACCCACTGGGAACGTTCTGCGATACGTGAACGGCGGCGAACCTGAGTCGCTTGATCCGGCGATGAGTTCAGCTCAACCTGACGCGCGTATCTTCATGGCCCTGTTCGAGGGATTGGTTGAGTACGATCCCAAATCGCTCCATGCAATCCCAGCGATCGCAGAGCGTTGGCACACGAATGGTGACTCGTCAGAATTCGTCTTTTACCTGCGGAAGAACGCGCGCTGGTCAAATGGCGACCCGATAAACGCGCACGATTTTCTGTACAGCATTCGCAGGGCACTGTCTCCGCAAACTGCGTCACGTTCTGCAGGTCAGGCTTACCTAATCACGTATGCGCAACCTTTCAACGCGGGTCGCATGTTTGTGCGCGATCCCGCCACCGGCCAGTTTCTTTTGGAGAAAGACTTCTCTGATGCGAGTGAACAGGTAATCGAGATCGAAAGTCAAAGAGCACTAAGTACGCCCGAGAAAATAGTCGGACTTCACCCGCTTCCAGATCGGGATGTGACGCCGCAACCGGTTGGCGATAGTCAGTTTCACCAATTAATGCATTCACCAGCGCGGCTCACTTTGCCGGGCTCGGAGAAAGATCGCGCGAAGTTATTAGCGAGCAATCCAAAGCTGCAGGCCGCTGTACAAGGCAAAGAGTTTGTAAAGGTTGCCGCTGAAGATATCGGCGTGGAAGCGGTTGACGATTACACGGTTCGTATTTCGTTGAACCAGCCCGCGCCTTACTTCTCGGGATTGTTGGCGCATCAATTCTTTCGTTTCGTGCCGCGCAAAGCAATCGAAGCGCACGGCAACCAATGGACCGAGCCTGCAAACATGGTTACCTGTGGCCCCTTCAAAATGAAGTCGTGGCACCCATATAACGAAGTTGTGGTCGAGCGTGATCCGATGTACTGGGATGCGGCGAGAGTGCAACTGGACGAAATTCGTTTTTATGTTTCTATCGACCATCCGACCACAATGAACCTCTATCGTGTGGGTGAAGCTGACGCGGTACTCAATCATTCCGTCCCAAATCCATGGTTAGACGTGGTGCGGCCGAAGAAGGATTACATGGATGGCGCCGAGGCTGCGATCACATTCATTATGATGAACGTCACCCAGCCTCCGATGAATGATCTGCGCGTTCGCCGGGCATTTAATATGTCCATCGATAAGGAGACTTATTCCAAGTCGAAACGCATTACAAAACCCCTGACAGCGTTTACTCCTAAAGGAATTTTTGTGGGTTACCCGCAACCGCAGGGAGAGGGCTTCGATCCGGAGCGGGCCCGGCAGTTGTTAGGCGAAGCAGGCTATCCGGTAACGAAGAACGCTGACGGAAGTTTTCAATGCGAGAAGTTTCCGGTCGGTGAAGTCTCTTTCAACTACGCGACACACTCATCTAACAAAGCGTTGGCGGAGTTTATGCAGGCGCAGTGGAAACAGAATCTCGGTATTACCGTGATGCTGCGCAACAGCGACTTCCGGACCTTTAATCAAACTCGCGCTAAGCTCGACTATAAAGGGTTTGCGTTGATGATATGGGCCGCTGACTATATGGACCCTGCGACATTTCTCAATATTTTCCTGACCCCAAGCGGCGACAATGGCAGCGGCTGGTGGGACAAGAGGTACGTGGAACTGATTGAAGCGGGGAACCACGCTCCGACTCCACAGAAGCGTTACGAGTTATTAGCACAGGCCGAGAAATACCTGCTGGATGCACAACCAATGATCCCGATTGAAACGCCGGCCGTTAATTGGGTAAAGAAGCCCTACGTGAAAGGTTTGTATCCAAATCCCTCATCACTGTTCGCCTGGAAGTACGTTTACATCGAACGGGATCCGGCGAAATGGGATTACGCAACTCCGAGCCTGGCGGACTGATCCACAATTTCGTGTATTTCGTGGAGTTCGTGGATTAGCTTTTTTTGCGGCAAAAGAACGATACACGAATTGCACGAACCACACCAAGTAACACGAAATAAAATGAATGCTGCACTTCGACTTGTGAGACGAAGTCGAAACTAACCTTACTGATTGATTCGAATCTGAGTAATCTGTGTAATCTGCGGATACAGAAGAGATGCTGCGATTCATCATCCGACGTTTGGTAGTCACGATCCCCACGATCTTGATTGTGATCACGATCGCCTGGGGGTTAATTCGACTTGCTCCCGGCAATTTTTATACTGGCGAAAAGGCGCTGCCGAAAGCAGTTGAGGCAAACATTCGCGAGAAATACGGATTGAATGAACCGTGGCACAAGCAGTATCGCCGCATGCTCGGCCAGATTGTGCGCGGCGATTTTGGCACGTCGCTGACGTACACCGGACAGTCAGTTAACCGAATTATTGCCCGGTCACTTCCGGTTTCGGCAACCATTGGACTGCTCGCCTATCTGCTGGCATTGGTAGTGGGAATTACGGCCGGGTCGATTGCCGCGGTGAAGCAAAACTCGATCTGGGACTATCTGTGCATGGCGCTGTCGATGATCGGTATTTCCATTCCCAACTTTGTGCTTGGTCCAATACTCGTACTGGTGTTTTCGCTGATCCTTTACTGGTTGCCGCCTTCACATTGGGGAGGGTTCCCGAGCCGGAGCCTGGTGCTGCCCGTGATCACGTTGTCGGCGATTTACACGGCTTACATTGCCAGACTCACGCGCGCCGGCATGTTGGAGGTGCTCCGCTCCGATTACATTCGCACGGCGCGCGCGAAGGGTTTGAGTGAAACTCAGATCGTACTGCGGCACGCGCTCCGCGGGGGCCTGTTGCCCGTCGTGTCGTTTACTGGTCCGGCGCTGGCATTTCTTTTAACCGGGACCGTGGTGGTTGAGCGCATCTTTGTGCTGCCGGGGTTAGGAAACTACTTCATACAGGCCTCGCTGAGCCGCGACGAGCCGTTAATCATCGGTATTGTTGCTTTCATCGCAATCACGCTCTTGTTCATGAATTTGCTGGTGGACATTGCATACGCTTATCTCGATCCGCGGATTAAGTATTAGTGTTATTTCGTGTGTTTCGTGGATCGTTTCTTCCAAGGCAAAGAACGATCCACGAAACACACGAAACGCACGAAAGAAATGGACGATCGCCCCAAATCTCCACATGGACCATCGGAGCCCGATGAACCCGCGCTGACCCCGCTGGGAACTCCGGGTGCGCCACCGATCAGGCCGCGCGACGGTGACATCATTCACACAGCGCCAGAATTGGCTGTCGGGGAGGGAGACGTACGTTCGGCCGAATTAGGTGAACACATCAGGGGCACCTCGCTGGGTAGGGACGCATGGCGGCGATTGCTTAGAAACAAGCTCGCCGTGTTTGGATTAGTAGTTGTTTCCATCATCACAATCGCGTCGATTTTTGGCCCTTATGTGATCCAATTAATTACCGGACAAACGCCCGACTACATTCCTAACGATGCAGCACTGATCAAATCCTTTCCTCCTTTTACGTCGCCGGACGGTTCCTTTTCCTGGCGACATCCGATGGGTACCGATAGACAGGGACGAGATCTATTGGCACTCGTGCTGCAAGGCGGGCAGATCTCCCTGATGGTGGGAATAATCGCTACGCTCGTGTCATTGGTCATAGGCGTCAGTTACGGCGCCACCTCGGGCTACCTTGGAGGACGCGTTGACAGCATCATGATGCGTTTGGTCGATGTGCTTTACGCGATCCCGTATCTGATTCTGGTAATCGTTCTGTTGTCGATGTTCAAAAGCCAGACAGCGCGCGGCCAGGTGATACTACTTTTCGTGGCGCTCGGCGTCGTGTCGTGGTTGACCATGGCGCGAATTGTGCGCGGTCAGGTTTTGTCGTTAAAGAACCAGGAGTTTGTACTTGCGGCGCGCGCGACAGGAGTGACCACAGCTCGAATCATATTTCGTCACCTCGTACCGAACACCCTTGGGCCAGTAATCGTGTACGCCACGCTCACGATTCCTTCAGTGATGCTGACGGAAGCGTTTCTTTCATTCCTCGGATTTGGCGTGCAAGCGCCGATGGCTTCCTGGGGCAGCCTCGCAGCCGAAGGAATCCAGAACATCGGCATCTTCCCGTGGCAACTTGTTTGTCCCGGTGTGACGATGGCGATCACATTACTCTCGTTAAACTTTTTGGGAGACGGTTTACGCGACGCTCTCGATCCGCAGATGCGGCAGGTTTGATTCATGGTCACTAACGGAAATCTACTGGACGTGCGTGAGCTGCGCACCTACTTCGATACCGAAGACGGCGTGGTCAAAGCGGTCGATGGAATATCGTTCCAGTTGCATCGCGGTGAGACGCTGGGCATCGTCGGAGAATCGGGTTCAGGCAAATCGGTAACTAACCTCTCGTTACTTCGTTTGATACCTGAACCGCCGGGAAGAATCGTTTCGGGCGAAGTCATTTTTCAGGGTCATGACATTCTCAAGTTGCCCGAGACAGAAGTGCGAAAGATCCGGGGGAAGCGTGTCGCCATGATTTTTCAGGACCCGATGACCTCGCTTAATCCGTTTATGAGAATCTCGCGGCAACTGATGGAGATTACCCAACTGCATCTGGGCCACTCGAAACGGCAGGCATATGACCACGGGCTGAAGATGCTGGAAATGGTTGGAATTCCCGACGCGAAGACAAGGATTGATCGATATCCGCATGAGTTTTCCGGCGGCATGAGGCAGCGCGTAATGATTGCGATGGCCCTCTCGTGTCAACCGGAATTGCTGATTGCCGACGAGCCGACTACGGCACTTGATGTCACGATCCAGGCCCAGATACTCGAGTTAATCAAAACTTTGAAACAGGTTACCGGAACCAGCGTAATTCTCATCACACACGATCTCGGAGTCGTCGCTGGTATGACTGACCAGCTAATTGTGATGTATGCGGGAAAAGTCTTCGAGCAAGCGCCCACCGGGGAATTGTTTGCCAAGCCGGGCAATCCGTATACAAAAGGTTTACTTCGTTCGGTCCCTGATCCACTAGCGGAGAAGGGAACGCTTTATCAGATTCCAGGACAACCTCCCGACGTGGCGCATTTACCCGCTGGTTGTCCGTTCGCTCCTCGCTGCGAGCGTGCGGAAGATATTTGCCGCCGGGAGTTCCCGCCGTTCGTTCAATTAAACGCCAGTCACTATTCGCTCTGTCACTTCGCGAACGAGGTTTACGAAGAGTCGTCGGTAATGAGTGGTCCAGCATGAGTGCGCACGAAACCAACCTGAACACTGTGGCTACAGTTTTGGCCGAACATAGTGACGTGCTGGTCTCGGTGCGCAACCTCAAAGTCTATTACGACTCCGGCGCCGGAAGGGGTGGTACGGTTAAGGCTGTTGACGGTGTGAATCTTGAGATCCGCGAAGGTGAAACCCTTGGTCTGGTTGGTGAATCAGGTTGCGGCAAGTCGTCCCTGGGACGAGCGATCCTTAGGTTGACTGAACCGACTGATGGCCAAGTGACTTATCGCGGTCGCGACTTGCTGCGTTTGTCTGGCCGTGAGTTGCGAAAACAACGGCGTCACATGCAGATCATTTTTCAGGATCCATATGCGTCATTAAATCCTCGAATGACCGTGGGACAGATTGTCGGTGAGCCTTTATCAACGTACGGCATTGCAAAGGGCGAGGCCGCCCGCGCACGCGTGCAGGAGCTTTTGGAAACGGTCGGTCTGAACCGGCGCTTCATCAATCGTTATCCGCATGAATTTTCGGGTGGGCAGCGTCAGCGCACTGGAATCGCACGAGCCCTCGCTGTTGATCCTGATTTCATCGTGGCCGATGAACCAATCTCGGCACTCGACGTTTCCATTCAGGCGCAGATCATGAACCTGCTGGATAAGCTGCGACGTGAAAAGAACCTGACCTATTTGTTTATCGCTCATGACCTGCGCGCGATTCGCCATGTGTCGGACAGGGTCGCCGTTATGTATCTGGGGAAGCTCGTGGAAATTGCTCCCGCGCAGGATATTTACGTTGAGCCGCTCATGCCTTACACAAAGGCCCTAATTTCCGCAGTGCCGGTCCCCAATCCTGAAATTGAGTTGAAACGCGAACGCATCGTGCTGGAAGGAGACGTACCATCGCCGATTAACCCACCTACGGGCTGTCGCTTTCATACGCGCTGTCCGTATGTCATCGATGCTTGTAAAGCTGTGGTTCCGCCTCTCGTTGAAATCAAACCCAATCATTTCGCAGCCTGTATCCGCATCAGCCCTCAGCAGCCGGACATCGGCAGGGTCGCACCGGGGGAAGCTCCCGGGCTGGCCGCCGCCGAAGCTGCAAATCGCGGCGAATAGTCAGAAAATCAGCAGCTTTGTGATATTTCGTGTGATTGGTGGATCTCTTTTGCAGTGCATAAAAGCGATCCACGAATCACACCAAACAACACGAAATAACACCAACATTTGGCGATGAAAAGCGCCGGTTATTCGTCGTTTATCAGAAGGGTAAGTTCTTTTGTATCTGGAAGTTACTGTTAGGCGGCCTCAGCGGAGGACAGGAGTGGTCAACTTGTTTGGAATTCGCGTCGGATTCTATACTTAACGAAGTCCGCTGTTCGAGTAGCCCGCCCCAAAATCGTCAATGAGTTGCATCTCCTTTTGCAGAACATGTTTCATGTCGGTTTGAATGACTTCAATCGCGCGACAAGCTGAAAAGCATGTCGGACAAACAACCAAGCGAAAAACGGCGAGAGTTGATGACGAAGGCATCGCGCATCACCAAAGTGGAAGTGCACTCTGAAGACGAGCCCGAGATCGTCCAGGAACATCCTGAAGACGGGCCGTTAGGGTGGGAGCCGGTGCAGGATAAGCTGGCTGCGGTGGCAGGGCTGTCTTTGTTGCTGGTCGATGGGCGACAGCCGCCGGCGATTCTGGTGGCGAATAACAACTCTATCTGCCACGCATTCCAATCGTCACCTGAATACGTCGGCCTCTGCGATCCGTATTGCGGTGACGCGCATCGTCGCGCGATGAGCGCCGGGTCCGCAGTCGAATATAAATGTCACGCCGGTTTGCAGTGCTTCACCATGCCGGTCCAGATAGGACGACAACAAAACCTCGCGATGATTGGTGGTCGCGCCTTTATTTCTGGCGCTGATTACCGATCACTGGTGGAGCGCTTCCGCGCGGGCGAGCTAAACGAACTACTGGAGAAGGCGCCGTTTCAAAATGTCATCTTTGCCGAACCTGAACGTTTAGAGAAGCTGGCGGAACGAGTGGACAAAGCCGCGCGTCAGTTTTCGGTTGAGCCAATTCAAAGCTCTGCAGTGGCCCAAACGCAACCGCGAACTGGTTCCAAAGATGATGTCGAGACAGGAACTGCGCCGGTTGTTGCGGATAACGGAGCCGCCCTCCAGACCGAGGTTAATCGTTTGAGAGGCGAACTTGAATATCGTTCGCAGCTGTCAGATTCGTTGTCCAGCTTTCTTGAGCGCATTAGCTCGGGCGACCCTTCCGGAACGTACGGATCAATTCTGGACCATGTTGCACAACTGCTCGAGGCGGAACGGGCGTCGCTCTGGCTGTTCGACGAAAATTCTAATGAGATTGCTGTGCGGGCCGCCAAGGGGTTTTCAATAGATGATGCCAGCCGGATTAGCGTGGGACAGGGAATAGCTGGTCGCGTCCTGGAGTCGGGGACGCCGCTGGTAATCCAGGACATTGAGGCGGCGGGCCTTGTCCCGGCTTCACCTGATCGCAACTACACGACAAAATCATTCATCAGTTATCCGATCACCATTGGTGGACGCAAGATTGGTTTGCTTAATCTGGCGAACAAACGGACCGGCGCGGCCTTCGACGACGTAGACCTGAGCCTGCTCGAGATCGTCGGGCCACAGATAGCTGTAGCGATGGAGAGAGCTGAGTGGCAGCAACGCGCTACACAGTTTCAATTAATGTCCATTACGGATCCGCTCACTGGACTACTAAATCGAAGGTACCTCGAAGAACGGTTAACTGAAGAGTTGAGCCGGTCGAAACGTTACAACTACTCAATGAGTTGTTTAATGATCGACATCGACGACTTCAAAAAGTACAACGATCGCAACGGCCACCAGGCGGGTGACGTTGCTCTCAAGATCACTGCCCACAGTTTGAAAGCGGCATTGCGTTCCGCTGACATCGCCTGCCGTTACGGTGGCGAGGAGTTTTGCATACTGCTGCCGCAGACTACAGTCACTGAAGCGGGCGTGATCGCCGAGCGCATGCGGCAGAAAGTTGCCGACACTATCTATCCGCACGGAGCATCCCAGCCGAACGGGCGCGTGAGTATCAGCATTGGCATATCGACGCTGGGTAAGCACATCGATACGGCCGAAAGTATTATTTCCGCAGCCGACCGCGCGCTGTACGCCGCCAAGAGTATCGGAAAAAACCGAATTGAGTTTTACGTGGATAACCTCACCGGGACAGCGACTGGAAAATGAAACGTAATCGCCAGGAAGAAGGACGGCGCATCCTCGGACAGGTAAAACGTGAGGAGTTTATTGGCCGCACTGGCGAGCTGGAGCGGCTGCTCGCGCACGCGCACGGCGCAGATTCGCGCGGACTTTTGATCTTGTTAGCGCCGCTTGCTGGCGTGTCGGAGCTGTTAAAACAAACCTACGATGCGTTGTTCAACAAGCAGGGCCCAGGCGTTCCCATCTATTTTGCATTGCCTGCGGCCGACACCACACCTGTCAGTGCGGCCATCGAGTTTCTAAACGCTTTCCTGCTGCAATACATTGCCTTCCGTCGTAATGAACCTGCGCTTGTTTCATCAGCGTTAACGCTGAATGAGATCGTTGAAGTAGCGCCGGCGTCAGATGTCGAATGGATTGAGACGTTGGTTGAAAACTACAACCAGCACCGTTTTGGCAGCGACGATCGCGACTTTGTTAGATTATGTCTGAGTGCGCCGCATCGAGTACCGGCGAGTAATCCACAGCCGTTCCTGATGTTTGAGGCAGTCAACCTCGCGACTTACGGCTTAGTAGACGTATCGTTTGGTCGCGAGTTAATACGAGCCCTTACTTCGTATCAGTTTCCTTTTGCTCTCGCTGGTCTTCGCCGGCAGATCGTCCACACCGTTGAATGTGCTGGTGGAAACATCAACCGGTTCAATACTCTTCACCTGGAACAACTCAAAGACGATGATGCACGGGCGTTGGTGGCCAGCGCCGCACGGCGCCTCGGTGTTCCCATCAACGAGGAAACGACCGACCTGTTGGTCCAACAGTTTCAAGGCAGTCCATTCTTCTTAACCGCGATGCTGCAATCGGCGCGTGAGAAGCATCTTTCATTGGACACGTATCTTTCGTGCGAGCGCCTGTACGTCGATGAACTACTTGGCGGCCGCCTTCATCGTTATTTCGCGGCAGTGCTGGAACGAATCGCTCCGCAACCGGAGATTCGCCGGGCGATAGTGCGTTTGCTGTGCGAAGCCGTGCCGGCGGGCAGCCGCACGATTACCTTCGAAACCTGGAGAAAACGACTTGGCGTTTCCAGTGAAAACGTTGAAGACATATTGCAAAAGTTGCACGCCGAGGAGCTGGTCAACTGGGACGGCGATATGGTCGACACCGAACGTGGGTCTATTCCGTGGCATGATTACCTGCGTAGCCGTTTTAGATTAGACGCATTGCGCGAACCCCGCGCTTTAGTGGTTGCGGATGTTATGGCCGCGTCTTTGAAGCGCGCGCCGCTAACGATAGCGACTCATTTTCGGCGTATGGGTCAGCTGCGTTTGCGTGAAGTGTTGGAGAGTTTTAACTCGCAGTTAGTACCGGCAGTGCTCTTCAACTCCGAACAGTTTGCCCAACTATATCGTGGGGCTCCGGTGCAGGAAATCGCTTCCGGACTTGCTACGGATACGACCGCGCTGCGTTTGCCGCAAGTGTTCCATGCGGCGTCGGGCGCGTCGTTCAGCGTTGAACTCAGGGAGTTTAGTGAAGAAGCTTCCGCCATGGCACATGGATTTGAAGGCGCTACCTATTCGGACCAGAACGAGATTGTCTGGATGGCTGCCAGGGTCGAGAGCAAACTCGAAGCTGATTCTCAGTTAACGTCACGATGGTTGGATTTACTGGAAAACGTCGGGCGGAAATCCGGATTCATCAGAACTCAACTGTGGCTGATCTCCAACGAAGGTTTTTCACCGGAGGCGAATGCTTTGTTGAAGGACCGTGGGGCGTTTGGTTCAAGCCAGCAACAGTTTGAAATACTCGCCGAGCGGTTGCTGGCAGAGGCGACTACCGGTGGAGCCACGCCTGATGAAATTGAACTGGTGTTACCCATGGACTCTGACTATGAATTGATTGCGGCCAACACTGTCGAACAGATAGCCCGGCGTCTCGACTTTCGACCGGAAGCAATTAACCAGATCAAGACGGCCATCGTCGAAGCCAGCATCAATGCCGCCGAACACAGCCTGAGTCCGGATCGAAAAATTTATCAACGTTTCCGCGTTGAAAGTGATAAATTGGTGATTACTGTTGCGAGCCGAGGCATCGTTCCTTCGAACTTGAATGGATATAATCGCCCTGGCACTTCGGAGACGGAGAATGCATCTGAGCAGCGTCGCGGGTGGGGTCTCAAACTCATCAGGACGCTGATGGATGAAGTTGAATTTGAGCGTGTTGACGAAGGCACACGACTCCGCATGACTAAGTTCGTGCGTAACGGTTCGTAACTGACAGTGAATTCTTCGCGATGGTTGGCTCAGGAGGATCTATTTGGGCGAGTCAGTGAAATCACATGTGCGCGCGCACACGGTCGGAACTACGGCAGTTGTTTACGCCTCCGACTACCTGAATAAATTGACAGGGGAACGAATTGAGCACGAGTGCCGGAAGCAACTCGATTCCGGCTGTCGCGCGCTCGTTATCGATTTTAGCGACACGGAGTTAGTAAACAGTATCGGCATTTCGATCCTGCTGGGCATCATTGATATCGCCGAGAAAAGCGGCGCGGTGGTTGTTTTCTCAGATGTTAACAGCGAAACAGTGCAGCTATTCGAGATGCTCGGATTAACCCGTCACGTGTCGCTAGCGCGTAACGAGCAGGAAGCTATCACACACCTCTCCACACAACCGGCTATGGGCCATTGAAGACGCATTAACACTCGATGGAGCCCATCACTCAAAAACTTATTCACTCGTTTGGAGCACTTGCCGATCTCGGACAGGAAGTGGCCAGCTCAGGCGACTTCAACGAAATGGTCCGCACGTCGCTTCACCTGTTGTTGGGCACGCTCGCCATTCGCCGTGGTATGGTTGTTGAATACTCGGGCGAGGATCAAACTACACCGCTGGCCGTTTGGGGGTTGGAAGGGAGCTACCAGCCAACCCTGATCCTAACGGAGGCCGACCGTGAGGCTTTCCTGAATTCCAAACGGCCGGTACTTGTGGCGGACCAAACAGCGTCCGATGAAAACGATTTTGTTCGACGCTACACGGAAGAGCTACGTGGCCAGCAGTTAGAATTGTTGGCGCCCATGATTGTCCACGACTCGCTTGCAGGTCTGGTCGTGCTTGGAGGAAAGGCCAGCGGTGACGGGTTTACCCCTGCCGATCTGGAAGTCGTGCATGCAATGGTGCGGCATATTGGCGTCGGTATTCACCAGCACCGGTTAATTGGCGAAGTGAAAGAGCAGGCCGAACAGAACCGCCGCTTGTACGAAGACCTTCGGGCGATCTACCGCGACACTGTGCGGGCGTTTGCGGCCGCGATCGATATCAAAGACAAGTACACGCAGGGGCACTCCGAACGGGTTGGGAAGTACAGCGAAATCATTGCGCGGGAGATGGGTTTTCCAGAAGAAGAAGTTGAAGGATTGGCGATCGCCGGTTATCTGCACGACGTGGGGAAACTGGTGGTCGAACGCGGCATAATCAACGCTCCGTATCGGATCGACGCAAAGCAATCAAGTGAGCTCAATCGTCATCCCGCCGCCGGTTTTGAAATTCTGAAGTCGATTCACCATCCTTATGCTGATATTCCGCTGGCGGCGAAATACCACCATGAGCGTTTGGACGGACGCGGGTATCCTGATGGACTAACTGACAAACAGATCCCGTTGGGCGCGAAAATTGTGAGTCTCGCGGATTCGTTCGACGCGATGACAACGGACCGTCCCTACAAAACGCGTCGTTCGTTTGAAGAAGTGATTTCCGATTTTCGACGAAATACGGGAACGCAATTCGACGTGGTGGTGGTAATCGCCCTTTGCCGCGCCATGTTGAAGGAGTTGAGCGGCGAAACCAGCGAGCGAAAGTTTCTCAGGATGCTTGGCAAGAACTATCTCGACGCCCCGCGCGACGTGCCTTTACTTCGCGAACTCCTCGGCGAGCTCGCCCCGGCGCAGTCCGCCGTCGCCGGACGGTAGTCGATCTACCGCGGTTGGATTCGCAGGACAAAATTACAAATCGCGATTTTTTGATCGGGTTGGACGTTAGTGCGTTCTTCGCGCGGCAACTCTTTACCGGCGACGCTGGTTGGATTACGACCTTTCGCTGTCAGCCAATATCGCCCGTCGTTCTCACGCGTCAACACTGCATGAACGCGGCTGACTTCCGGGTCTCCCTTCAAAGGCAGATCAACCGTGATTGAACGGGAGCCGCGCCCAATGGTTATCTCCGGCTTGGTAATCGGCACGACCGCTTCCCGGACGCCGTCTTTCCATAGCTCAATCGAATACAGCTCCTGAATGCGTGGACGAACAACTGTTTGCTCACCTACCTCGCCGACCGGTTCCTCATCCCCTTGACTGCCGTCAGCTCTCTCGCGAATCGTATCGTTCAGGTTTCGAACTTCCGCCGCTGCGCGTGGCGTAATCCTTGGTGTGACCTGCGTGTGTCCGGTTTCAGTTTCGTCCCAAACTCCCTGAACACGAAATTGGCCCTTCTCCAAGGTGCCGTCAACTCGCAGCTCGACCGCAAAGGATTTGGTAGCCAGGTTTGTCGAACCACTTAGCTCCTTCGCCCTTTCGGACAACACGTGAAACAGGCCCTGCTCGAGTCCGCGCCGCTTGTCGCCTTGCCAGTCTTTGTCGTCGTCAGCGCTTAAGTAAACAACATACTCACGCGGTATGTAGGTTGGACCACCGGGCGGCGTAAACATCTCACGCTGCATCACGGCCTCGACCTCGCGCGCGATCTTGACGAGAAATTCTTCCCAGACCCGACGCGGCTTCACATGCTCGTCAGCACTCTCAATCAGATCTTCGGCGGTCTCGCCGTCGATCCACTTTCTAATCGTTTCCATTAAGCCCATATGTCGTTAATAGTAAATGGTAATTTGTGAATAGTAAAAATCGCCAGAAACCGGTCCACGAAACACACTAAACAACTAATCAAACCGAACGAATCGTTTGTTAATCCAGCCACGGTCGGATGTAAACGGATCGGCCTTAGGCCGGCCGTGCTCGAGCACCTGCACTTCAAACCAGTTGTCTTCAGTCGCCAGTATTTTTACGCGCGAACCGTTCTCAGCCACACCAACTGGCGGGTTCGCTGCACTGGCACTTGGTCGCAAGTTAACATCGGTTGTTGTAACACCTTCGCGACCGATTACAAAAACGTCGCTGACCTGTGATGCGCGGGCGAACGGGTTCCACTGGGACGTGACGTATTTGTGAGTTGCCAGCAACATTCCCACAAAAGCCAGAATCAATATAGCGGCCACAATGTATGGTCTCGGCCCGCTTGAGTCGACGGGACGGCGCTTATGACCAGCTGCCTTCGCCTCACGCGACACGGGAACGACGGCGGCTTGCGCAGCTGCTTTCTCACGCTGCCGGGCTTCCAGTTCACTGACCGGCACCACTATCTTCGGCCAACGCTCGGGTTCGACGGCGGAAGTTCGCGGAGCATAGTTCGGAATTGCAGCGGGACCTTTTGCATAACCCGTTTCGTCCTCAGTCGTGACCGCGGCGATCGGCCGAAAGCGCGCCTGCGGTGGAGCACTGGGAAGGCTTTCCGACTTCAAACTCAAATCGGCGCTGGGACGTCGGGACAGTTCACCGGCACGCAGCGGCTGCGTAGGCGGCAGCGCTGCATCCGCCAAATCGTCCCAAAACTCCTGCACGGTTTGATAACGCTTCAGCGGGTTCGTGGTCGTCGCCTTTTCGAGCACACGCAATACCGAATGTGCCCAGTAATGTCCACGCAACTCTTCGGGCAATTCCTTAATCGGATGTTGGGCAAACCTCCGCGGCGCCTCGCCTGCCAACAGTGTGTACGTAGTTTTTCCTAGCGAATAAATATCTGCGGCAGGTGTTAACTGCGCGGTGTGAATGTGAAGGGCGCCCGTGTCCAGCGGCCCGGTCTGGACGAGCGGATTATGCTCAGGAGCCGCGTAGATGTTAGTGCCGACGCGAGTGATGGCGCCTTCGGTCGCTTCGAGTCGTGCGACTCCGAAGTCGGCAATCTTTACGATCCGCTTGTCCGCACTGAGCAGCAGGTTTTGCGGTTTGATATCCCGGTGAATGACGCCTGATGCGTGCGCGTTCGCGAGTCCGGATGAAACCTGTTCCAGATAGAACAACGCCTGATCGATTGGCAGAGCGCGCTGCCGGGCGAAAGCAGCCATATCGCCGCCTGGCATGTATTCCAGCACAATGTAATGAAAGGTTGTGCCTGCGAGGTCGATGGCGGTTCCATGTCCGAGCCGGCTGATGATGTGTGGATGGCGCACGCGATCGAGGGCCACTGCCTCGTTCTGAAAATTTTCAACCAGCGTACGTTCTAACTCAAGATCCGGCGTACCCTGCAAAAAAGTGTTAAGCGCTTTAATAACAACGGTAGTTGGGCCACCTTCAGCCGCAGCGTTGTCGCGGGCTACATAGATCTCGGCATAACTTCCCCGACCCAGACATTCAATAATGTCATAGCGACCGTCGAGCCTGCTCTGCTGTAGCTTAAGTTCTGCCATAGTTCCGGGGCATTTGATGCAAACCAAACGGTGAGTGTTAGGGTGAAATAGAGGGAGACGCTACGGGCAGGGGACTGGAGGGGGTCGCTTTGAGCAAAGTTTCTTCTAAGGTTTTGGTTGCGTTCGGACGCGCCGTTTCCGACTTCAAGGCCACCGCTGCCAGGCCCAACGTGGACTCGTTACGCAGTGTCGTATTCGTTGCAGACGGATTAAGGTCGGACTTGGCAATCGCAGTTTCAAATGCACGCGCAGCTTCTTCGTAGTTTCCTGTCAGCAAAGAAGCTCGGCCATACAGATAAAGGAACGACGGATCTGATGACTGCAGCGGGGTTTGAATTCCCTGGCGAGACATATCACCGGCCAAGGTGCTCGCCAGCCATTCGCGTGGATTCGCATCAACCTGTCTCCGCGAGGTCTCAAACGTCACCATCAAATCGTCAGTCGTACTCGTAGGTGAAGGCGATGGTAACGGCATTGAGCTGTTTTGCGGATCGATATACGGAACAGATCCTCGATATCTCCTGCCGGCGTAAAAAGCTCCTGCCAATGCCACTATTAAAAGAACAAAGACAAACAAGCGCGTCATGGTTCGTTCCACTCCAGTCCTGCGGGCGGCAGCGGGAATGTTTATAGGTGTTTCGACGGTACGCTCGCCCGCGGAATCTGCGGGGAAGGCTGTACGTGAAGCGGGCACAAACGCAGGCGGTTCAAGACGGTCCGGGGCGGCGATCGCAGGCACTATGGATGTTTCGGGGGATATTGTCTTGTCGACGTCCTCGGCGCGGTCCTGTATGGAAATAGGTGTGCCTACTGAGATCAACACTGCCGTTAAATTGTCTTCAGCGCCGCGTTCAAAGCAACGCCGTTTCATTTCTTCGCAAGCGGCCGTAAGGTCGTCGTGCGTCAGTAACAGTTGTCTGATTTCATGATCCGGAAGGTGTCTCGTGATGCCGTCAGTGCAAAGTAAAAACTGCGTGCCGTCATCAACTTCGATCACCTTCATGTCTACTTCAACATCGTCTTCGGCGCCCAGCGCGCGACTAATCACGTTCTTGCTGGGATGGTTCGCCGCCTGTTCGGCCGTCATTCGGCCGGCGCGAACTTCTTCTTCGACGACGGAGTGATCGTCGGTCTCGCGTAGCAACTGCCCCGCGGGGGTCAGTCGATAAAGACGCGAGTCGCCGACGTGGCCAATGGTGGCAATATTTTCTTTGATGTGTAGAGCGACCACGGTGGTAGCCATCATGGAGAACCGGGCATTCTCCTGGGCCATCTGGTAAATCGAGGCGTTGGCCCGCTGGATGGCGAGCTCCATCAGGTCTTCTATATCGGCGCCGTCGACCTTATGCCGAAAGGCTTCGTCGAGAACTTCAATTGCAGTTTGTGACGCGACTTCACCGGCCTCGGCTCCGCCTACGCCATCTGCGACCGCGAAGATGGAGCGTTCACTATCGGCGAGGAAGGAGTCTTCATTCAGGGGCCGTTTAGGATTGAGCCCCCGATCCGTTACGGTTGCAGACATCACTCGCAACTTGTTCGGATCGTTTTTCGGTTGGCTCATTCAACCGCCTCCAATTTGAGTTCAGACTCGGGCGTTTCCGGAAAGCGTTTCGCAAGAATCTGGTCCCTTGCATTGCGGTGCGAAAACGCCATCAACATTCCCAGCATCGCGAAACTGGTAACCAAACTAAAGCCACCGTGACTAACAAACGGCAAAGTGATTCCCGTCATAGGGAGTGCACGCACAATTCCACCAATGTTTACCAGTGCCTGAAATCCCATGAACGCTGTCAGACCCGCCGCGCAGAGTTTGGTAAACATATCACGCGCGTCCAGAGAAGTTCGAACTCCGGCAATCACAAAGATGATGACGCAAACAAATACTATGGCGCCGCCAACCAGCCCCTCCTCTTCGGAGATTGCTGCATAAACGTAATCGGAGTCAGCGATAGGTATAACCTCCGGAAAACCCAGACTTAAACCACGTCCCGTAGTTTCGCCGGACGCCATCCCGAAGATCGCTTGTGCTGGTTGAAACGCCAGCTTATCGAACCAGATATCGACGTTGACGATGCGCTGCATGGCCGGACTTTGCTCGGCCAATTGTTTCATGCTGGGATTCTCATTTAACGCTTCTTCAAACTCCGGCTTCCACCAGGACACTTCCGGCGACGGCGGATCAAAACCAGCCAGCCATAAATGAAAGCGCTGTTGAATTCGGGCCGGCAGCATCGCCTGAACCGGTCGCGCCACCGTTGGCAATAAGGGCACTTTCTCCTGCACGTTCCTCGGTAAAGCGCCGACGACGAGGATGCTAATTACCAGCAGGAGCGATCCGACGAACAGCAGCAACTGCGGCCAGCGGCGGACGGCAACCAGATACAACGTCACATACGCGCCGCTGAAGATAAGCATCTGGCCGAAGTCTTTGAGTGCAAAGAACGGTACGAACGGCAATATGCCCATCACCACCAGGGGCACGACGTCACGGGCCCTGGGAATACCCCAGTACGTTTCCGCAAGGTCTTTGTATCGTGCTGTCAACAACCCCGCAAAACCCAGCAGGAACGGAACTTTGGAAGGCTCCCACGGTGTCATGTTGCCAAGTGCTTTTCCGGCACTGGAAGTGACCACCGCGACCGCGAGCGGTATCAGGGTGATGAGAACAATCAGGAAGCTGTTGCGTTGAATCCAGATCAGAAAACTGTCGCGCAAACAGAATTTGAATGCCGCAGCAAACACCAGGAACGAAACGATCGGTATCCAGGTGTAGCTGGACGTTAAGGCATCTCCGACCGAATAAGTCGATTCGATCCGCGGCAATTGTTCGATATCGATTGCCTGGGCCGGTGTGGGCGGCAGGCCCATGAGCTCTTTCTTCTTCGCGTCGTAATTTTCGATGATGTAACGCGTTCTGAGCGCTTCCATCTTTTTGGCGCGCGCCTCCGCTTTGTTACGGGCGTTGTATTCCGGATCGCTGTAAAGCCGGTACTGGATCAGGGTGCCAAGGGCAAACAGAATTATGGCCGTGGTAAACAGGACCAGGCTTCCTTTGTACTTCATAACGCGCGACAGCCATATCAACAGAATGCATATGGGGAGAAACATGAAGAGATCGCGGGCAGCGCCGATCACCGAGGTTTCATAACCACGCAGCAGGCCGCCACGATAGATGGCCCAGTAGCCGGCGATCTCTAGTCCGAGAACCAGCAGGATTACCAGTAGGTGTGAAGATGCGCGATTCTTCATTTCGTCATCAATTTGGTGTCGCCGCTGATCGTGGTCGCGGTCGGGTCCGAGTACGTTGTCTCGAGGGCTGTTGAACCACAGGGGTGGAAGAACCTTTGAAGTAACCGAGGTCCTTCGCTTTCAAGACTAAAGCGGCTGCAATCGGCGCTGCTGAGCGGGAACCGTAACCCCCGCCTTCAACCACCACGGCGATGGCAAGTTGCGGATTTTCCAGAGGCGCAATGCACAGGAACCAACCATCGATGCGCGGATTTTGTTCATCCATCACTGTCTCGACACGTTGTCCGATAATGTTGCCCCGATTGTCTCTTTCGACGACCACCCGCGTTTTTGGTTCACCTGTTTTCGGGTCGTAAACCGGAACAACCTTTTGGGCCGTACCCGTTTTGCCGCCGGTGTTGATCCCAGCCGCTTTGACCGGCGCAAAGACCCCACGCGCGGTGCCGCTTGAGCCTCCAGTAACGAGTCCCATGATGGCTC